>CAYSDO010000091.1:0-12452 GCA_964429665.1 uncultured Bifidobacterium sp. | reverse complement strand
CGAGCACGCGCGCACCCGCCTACTGCAGCGAAGCGGCCGAGCCCTGGCCCACGTCGCCGAAGCCGGCGACGACGGCGATCTTGCCGGCCATCATCACGTCGGTCGCGCGACGGATCGCGTCGACCAGCGATTCGCGGCAGCCGTAGAGATTGTCGAACTTCGACTTGGTGACCGAGTCGTTCACGTTGATGGCGGGCACGAGCAACTTGCCCGCTTCCTTCATCTGATAAAGGCGATGGACGCCCGTGGTCGTTTCTTCCGAAACACCGCGCCAGTCCTTGACGATCTTGGTCCAAAGGCCGGGCTTCTCTTTCGCAAGGCGTCGGAGCAGTGCTTTGACCACGGAAACTTCATGGCTGTCGCCCTTGGTTTCGTAAGCCCACTTGCTGCCTTTTTCCAACTCGTAACCTTTGTGGATGAGCAAAGTCACATCGCCGCCGTCATCAACGACGAGCTGCGGGCCTTGATCGCCCGGGAACAAAATCGCCTTGAGCGTGAGTTCCCAATATTCCTCGAGCGTCTCGCCCTTCCACGCGAACACGGGCGTGCCGGTCGCCGCGATGGCAGAGGCCGCGTGGTCTTGCGTGGAGAAAATATTGCACGAAGCCCAGCGGACATTCGCGCCGATGGCGACGAGCGTCTCGATGAGCACGGCGGTCTGGATCGTCATGTGCAACGAGCCAGTGACGCGCACGCCCTTGAGCGGCTTGGACTTCGCGTATTTGGCGCGCACGGACATGAGGCCGGGCATCTCGTGCTCGGCGATGGCGATTTCCTTGCGACCCCACTCGGCGAGCGAAATGTCGCGGACGATGTAGTCTTTGCCCTTCGGCGTTTGTGAGGCGTATTGGGCGAATGTCGCGCTGACTTCAGCGAGAACCTTCGCCGCGCCGTTGCTGCTGGATTTCAAAACAGTGCGGCGGGACGGAGTCAATTTGATAGCTGCCATAAATTTGTTTCTTTGATTGTTAGATTGCTTTCTTGAGCGCGGCGACTTTGTCCGTCGCTTCCCAAGTGAGAGCCTTGTCGCTCTTTCCGAAATGACCGTAGTTGGTCGTCTTGCTGTAAATCGGACGGCGCAAGTTGAGTTGATCAATGATGTCCGAGGGCTGGAAGCTGAACACGCGATTGACTGCCCGCACAATCTTCGCGTTGGAAATGGTGTTCGTACCGAACGTCTCGACGTGAACGCTGACGGGGTCAGGATGGCCGATGGCGTAGGCGAACTGCAGTTCGCAGCGCGAGGCGAGGCCAGCGGCCACGATGTTCTTTGCAACCCAGCGGCCCATGTAGGCGGCGCTGCGATCAACCTTCGTCGGATCTTTGCCGGAGAACGCGCCACCGCCGTGACGACCCATGCCGCCGTAGGTATCCACAATGATCTTGCGGCCGGTCAATCCGGTGTCGCCTTGAGGTCCACCGACGACGAAACGGCCGGTGGGGTTGATGAGGAATTCGGTTTTCTTCGTGAGCAGCTTTGCCGGGAGAACTTTCTTGATGACCTTTTCGATGCAGAACTTCTCGATTTCGGCGTGTTCCACGTCCGCGCTGTGTTGCGTGGAGATGACGACGTTCGAGATGGCGACGGGCTTGTCGTTTTCATAAACGACGGAAACCTGTGACTTCGCATCGGGGCGCAGCCACGGCGCACCGCCGGCTTTGCGGATGCGCGTGAGTTCGCGGCCGAGACGATGCGCGAACATGATCGGTGCGGGCATGAGTTCGCGGGTTTCATTGCACGCGTAGCCGAACATCAAACCCTGGTCACCAGCGCCCTGCTTCGCGGTCTTCTTACCTTTGGCTTTCTTCGCATCCACGCCCTGCGCGATGTCAGGCGATTGCTGCGTGACAATGACATTGACGAAGACTTTGTCCGCATGAAACACGTCGTCGTCGTTCACGTAACCGATTTCGCGAATGGCGTCGCGGGCGATTTTCACGAAGTCGAGCTTGGCCTTGGTGGTGATTTCACCGCCGACGATGGCGATGTTGGACTTCACGTAAGTCTCGCAGGCGACGCGGCTCATTTTGTCCTGCGTGAGGCACGCATCGAGGACAGCGTCAGAGATTGTGTCAGCCACTTTGTCGGGGTGTCCCTCGCCGACAGACTCGGAAGAAAAGATGTAACGGTTGCTCATGATTATTTAGCCAATGTTTTGAGTGGTCGCCAATGACATATTGACGTATCAGGATGTGATGATACGTGACATTCAACGGCCGTCAAACGGATTTTTCAGAAAAGTTCACCAAGTATTGACCACGCCAGGGAACGGAATGCGTAATTCCAGTTGGAGGATATCATTGGGTTGCGACAAGAGTGCCCTGCGCGGAAATCCTAGGATAGGCCCCTGAATTATCTGTCATCCCAGCCGCCGCTGGAATTCTGCGCAGGCTTTAGCAATGTCCGGTGCATTCAAGATTGCTGAGACCACGCAAATCCGTTTTGCGCCCGCAGCGAGCACGGAGTCAATTGTGGCCAGGTTGATGCCGCCGATGGCGAACCACGGGAGACGTATGTTTGTGGCAGCCCAACGCACATATTCGAGCGTCGCTGGTGTTGCCGTTGGTTTGGTGTTTGTGGCGAAAACGGGCCCTATGGCGATGTAATCTGCGCCGGCCATCACGGCACGCTCTGCCTGTGCGGGGGCATGGGTGCTCAGACCAATTTTGACTTCTGACCCCTGGCCTCTGACTTCCGAGACGTTCCTGTAGCCGGTGTCAAAGAAATCCTCCTGCCCCAGATGACAAATCGCCGCGCCAACTTCGAGAGCGATGTCGAAATGGTCGTTGATGACCAGATTGACGTTGGCGCGACGCGTCACCGTGACGACCGATGCGGCCATGCGGCGGATTTCATCCCGGGAAGAATTCTTGGCGCGCAATTGAATCAGGTCTGTGCCGCCATCACATAGTTGTTGCGCCACGAACTCCGGCGTGTGTCCGTGCAGATAGGCGGTGTCAACGAACGTGTAAAGTTTGCAGTCAGCAAGCGGTTTCACCGTTCGAGTCTAATCGGTGCGCACATCGCAAATCAACTGGTGAACCGAAGGCGCATGAGATTGGCATTGTCGGGCAACTTTCGTCCTCGTCCCTAAAAAGACAGGTAATCGAGGACTTTTTGACCGGCGATCTTGACATAAGCGACCGGCAGGAACAGTGTCAGTTCGGAATGTCAAAGGCTATGGACCAAGCCCCAATGACCTCGCAAGGCCTGTCTCGGCGGTGGATTCAATTCCTGTTGTTGACACTCGTCCTGAATTCTTCGGCCCAGCCCTTTTCCGCCTCGGAAGTTTATACCCTGAGATGCAAAGCGAACAATCTTTGTGTGAGCGTCGAAGCTGCGAGCGGATTCAATCTGGCGGCCAATCGAACCAACGCGGGGGCGCTTCAACTGTTCTCGATTTTGAACGGTGGTGGCGGCAGTTATGCGCTTCGGGCCAGAGTCAACGGTCGTTATGTCTGCGCTGAGAGCGCAGGGGCGGCTGCGCTTGTGGCGAACCGAAACGCCATTGGTCCTTGGGAGCAGTTCGATTTGATAGCCCAAGGCGGAGACGTGTATGCGCTCAAGGCCCGGGTCAATAATATGTTTGTGACGGCTGCGCAGGGCGAACTCATCGCGAATCAAGTTTCGGTTGCGACTGATTGGGAGAAATTCATCATCCAGACCAATGCACCGGTGGACCCGATTCATTGGCGCGTCGTCCGGCCGCAGCTAAACCCGGGCGAGATCATTGTGGCCGCATGCACGCCGCAGGATTTCGGCGCTACGGGTGACGGCATCACGGATGACACCGGCGCGTTTCAAGACGCCATGAGCACCGTTGCCGCGCTTGGCGGCGGAGTGATCTTTGTGCCGGCGGGGTCGTACGCCTTCCAGGGTACGCTTGAAGTTCCCGACGGAGTCACGCTGCATGGCGATTGGCAGGATTGGACCACAAACTCGACTGGAGCCGTGGGCACAATCTTCAAGGTATATGCGGGGCGAGGTCAGCCAAATGGAACGCCTTTCATTTTCTTGAATGGCTCGACTGCCCTCAAGGGCGTGACCATCTGGTATCCCGACCAAAGCCCCACCAACATTGTGGCGTATCCATACTGCATTGGTGATCACGGCGACAACGTCGTACAAAACGTGATCCTTGTGAATCCATACCAGGGAATCCAAGTAGCCCCGCCGAGGTCTGGCGCGAAGCATATTTTTTCAACGCTCATCGGAACGCCTCTGCGCAAGGGCATTGATTTGGATATGATTGCCGACATCAGCCATCTCGAGGACGTTCGCCTTAATCCCGACGTGTGGCCAGCGTCCAAACTCCCCGGCGCACCCGTCGCCGGAGGACCGCACGCCGCGTGGATGCGCGCCAATGGCACCGCCATTCGTCTGTTGCGGATTGATGGCGAGACATGCATTGATCTTTTCATCAACGGATACAAGGTCGGGATTGAGGCCAACCGCAGCACCAACGGTCCTTGCGGTGCCACGTTTTACTCGGGTTCGATCAGCAATTGCGGAACGGCGCTATTGGCCACAGCGATGGCGGGTCAGTCCGGGCTGATGTTCACGAAGTTCGATTTTGATGGAGACATCGGTGTGAACTCCCAGCCGGTGAACGATTCGAGCTTTATTCAGTTTCACTCCTGTCAAATCACCGGGCGAAACGGATTTGCGGTGATCATGGGCGGCGACTGGCCGTCACGCATGCAATTTCAGAATTGCACCATCAATGGCACGTTGCGTCAGCTCGCGGGGACTTTGTGCTTCGTCAATTCCACGCTGAACCGTGGAGCCGCGACCTACCACGCCACCGTGTTTGCCGATGCCAAACGCGCCGCGTTCGTCGGCTGCAACTTCACCCCAGCCCGCGCAATCCAAAACGCAGGCGGTGCCAGCCGCGTGATCATTGACGGTCGCAGGGCAATACCGAGCCCCTTGCCCGATGTGAGCTGGCAGAAGGTGAAACAGGATTACCAGTCACGCCAACCTGCCAGAACGAATCTGTATGTTGTTACTGACGCGCCTTGGAATGCGAAGGGAGACAGCACGACAGATGACACCGCCGCGATCCAAAGTGCGCTGAACTCGGCTGGGGCTGCTGGCGGAGGAATAGTGTTTCTCCCCGGCGGCAAATACAAACTGCTCAATTCCCTCGTGGTTCCAGGTGGTGTGGAATTGCGCGGCACCTACGAGATGCGCCATCGCACATGGCCAGGAGGAGACGGCGAAGCCAAGGGCGCCATTCTGCAACCTTACGGAAACCAGTTGGAAACTGACGGTCCTCCCGCTGTTGCGCTCGAAGCGAACAGCGGATTGGTTGGTGTCACCTTTAGTTACGAAGCCCAGGATCCCGCCAACCTGACGCCGTATCCGCCAACCATCCAGGGTCGTGGCGGCAACGTTTATGTGATCGGCGTTGTCTCGCCAAACTCCTGGTACTATGTGGATCTCGATACCTACAAATGCACCAACCATTTCATCTACATGGCGGATGGGTTTGGTCTCCGAAAAGGATTCGCCGTGGGGAACGGTTCGTCCGGTTCGATTGTCAATTGCCACGCCAACTGGACCTACTGGATTGACAACTACGATTCGCAAAGCCGCCTCAGCCAGGCGGACGAGTATTCCGTGAAGGATTTCATCGAGCACAACAACGAAGCTTACATCCTGGGCGATTGCTCCGAATTGCTCGTCAAAGATTTCTGGATATTCACCCGCTACTTTACCCGTTTCATCTCGCAGAACGGACGTGGGCCGTCCGTCACCTGCTTCGCACACATGGGCGATATCACCGTCGAGGGCTTCCGCTTCGAAGCCGCTGCGCCGTGCGATGTGAGTGTGATCAACTCAACGCTGGCGATTCTGGCCGACTACGATGACCTGACCAACACCACCGTCGGCATCAGCAGCACGAGCGACTTCCAGGGCAGGGCGCACTTCTTCAACACGTCCTTGTTCGCCCGGCCCGACTGGGATTTCATCATCGGCGGCGGCGACATCGGGTTCGATCTCATCCACATGTTTGATCACAGCATCAACGGCGGTTGGGTGGGCGGCGGTACGTTGCACCTCGTCAACAAGAGTTCGTGGCTTGCCTATGACCAGAGCTTTCCTGTTTATCAGATTTATTTCACGGCGGGGGCGGGCACACCGGGAAAGATCTCCGAGGTCATAGGATGCTCGGCGGGGAACGGCGTGCAGGTCAACAATGTCAACCCGGCAAATGTGGTCAAGGCATGGGTCAATTTTCCTTTGCTCACGGCTCCGCTGATACCGACGTATGAACTTTCACAACCACAACTGCTGTCCAGTTGGGATGCCGCCGGAAAAAACCTCACCTTTTCCTGGCCGGGAGACATTGGTTACTTCGGGCTCTACGAGACGACGAACGTGACGCCGCCAGCCACGTGGACAGCAACAGCCAAGACCCCTGACTATCTGAATGGTCAATGGAAGGTGACGCTTCCCGCCACCAACGGCCTCGGGTTCTACCGGTTGAAAGCGCCGTGACTGCGCACCAGATTGAAACGTCTGAGCAACATTCTGATTCGTCGCTCCTCGCGACACTTAAGCGTGGTGGTCGGTGTGCAAGGCGAGAATCCGCATGATGAATGTTCAATTGATCGCCGCTACTGATCAACGCTGAAAACAACGGCACGGTCAGCCATGGCAGCTCTCTGAAAAAATACTTTCAATTTATCCAAGTAACACAACGAGTATTCCAAATCCTCACTGCCGATTGGGCCTCCGTAATCTGTAAGATCAAGCCAAAGAAACCTCTTCTTTTTCAGACTCCAGTATCTTTGCGCAAACCACTCATTGCTAATCGCGGAGATGGCAGCAGAGACCTCTTTAACTTCCTCCGGCGTTAGAAATGAAATGATATAGTCGTTGCCACGATGCAACTGCGTTCCTCCAAGAATGCACTTGCTCAATGTGGTACGCGCTTTTTGTTTTAGTGTGCCGTCAGTCAGACAACGATGAATTGCATCCCAAGCCTTGTCTGTTTCCACCAACCAATCCTCATTCCATTGTTCCTCAATTCCTTCTTCAAGATAATCCACGGCCTCGCCAGACGCCGCAGCTGCAAGCAACCTTTCTGCTTCTTCGTTGGCCAACGCAAAATGTACTCCTCTACATCCCATAAATGTTAAAGTGGTGTCTTGAGATCAAGCCAAAGCCTTCAAATTAGTTGCAACCGAATTGACAGTCTTCTCAATATCCGCCTCGGCATGTGCCGTGGAAATGAATCCCGCTTCGAACTGTGACGGGGCGAAATAGACTCCAGAGTCCAACATGCCGTGGAAGAATTTCTTGAAACGTTCGCGGTCGGATTTCATCGCGTCAGCGAGATTCCAGACAGGTTCGCTCGTAAAGTAACCGCAAAACATGGACCCGCAGCGGTTAAACGTCACGGGTAAGCCGGCGGATTTTGCAACGTCGCGCATCCCGGCTTCAAACATCGCACCGAGATGTTCGAGGCGTTGGTATTGTTTGCCCGAGGTTAATTGTTCCAGGTTCGCAATGCCCGCCGCCATCGCCAGCGGATTGCCGCTCAACGTTCCGGCCTGATAGACGGGGCCGAGCGGCGCCAGATAATCCATGATGTCCGCTCGTCCGCCGAACGCGCCCACCGGCAGACCGCCGCCGATGATTTTGCCGAGGCACGTCAAATCGGGCTTGATGCCGAATCGTTCCTGCGCGCCACCGGGCGCGAGACGGAAACCGGTCATGACTTCATCAAAAATGAGCAGCGCGCCATTCTTCGACGTAATCTCGCGAAGAAATTCCAACCAGCCCGGCTTGGGAATGAACAGACCTGCGTTGCCCGCCACTGGCTCCACAATGATGCAGGCGATTTCGTTCTTGTTCGCGGCGAACGCAGCTTTGAGCGGCTCAGTTTCGTTGTAGGGCAGCACGAGAGTGTGCTTGGCAAAATCCGCCGGCACGCCGGCGCTGTCCGGATGACCAAACGTCAGCGCACCCGAACCTGCCTTTACCAACAGTGAGTCGCCGTGTCCGTGGTAGCAGCCATCGAACTTGATGATTTTGTCGCGTTTTGTGAAGCCACGTGCGAGCCGGATCGCGCTCATGCACGCTTCCGTACCGGAATTCGTCATGCGAACCTTCTGCACGCTCGGCACAAGTGAACAGATCAGCTTCGCCATTGTGACTTCGCCTGGGTTTGGGATGCCAAAGCTCGTGCCGTGGTCGGCAGCGGCCTTGATTGCAGCAATGACCTTAGGTTGTGCGTGACCGAGAATGGCCGGTCCCCAGGTGCCGACGTAGTCAATGTATTCGTTCCCATCCACGTCCCGCACGTGGCAGCCGCTGGCCTTGTTGACGAAGAAAGGTTTTCCGCCAACGGCGCGAAACGCGCGCACAGGAGAATTGACACCGCCCGGAATGTAATTGAGCGCTTCTGCGAACAGCGCCTCGGATTTGGCCCGTGAAATCATGTCTCCAGCATATCAGCGCGAAGAGGACGGTTACAACGTCGAAGGCTCGCCCTATTTGCCGTCTGCCTTGGCTGCATTTTTTTCAAACTGTGCCAGCAGTTTTTGCAGGTCCGCCCTGTCACCCGGGTCTTTGCAAACTGCCAGGGCTTCTTTCACAGTCTGAATCGCCTCGGGTTTGCTGCCGTTGGCGAACTGCGCACGGGCGTGCATCTCCAGCGCATCGGAACTGCGCCGCTTTGTCATCCCGACCGCCTTGGTTGTGGCGCGCAACGCGAGCGGCAGATCTCGAGATTTGACGGACTTCTCGGTCAGAATGGCTTTTGCAAGGTGATTGGCGATGCGCCAATCTTGGGTATAATCGGCGAGGATTTTTTCGCCGAGGGAGGCAGCCTGTGCCCCTGAGTTTGGTTTCGAAACCTGCGCCGTATATTGAAGCACAAGCCGGTCACCCGCCTCCTTGCTCTTCGCCCGCTCAAGATCGAATGTGCCCGCGAGAATTTTTTCCAGTGTGCGATCCAGTTCTTCGTTGGGAAAACCGTGCCACATCATCATACCGTTGGTGTTCACAACAAAAGCATGGGGAATCCCCGTGCCACCGAATGCCAGATGCCAGTTTTGAAGTGACTTCTTTGAAGAATCCACCGCCACGCGATATGCCATGCCATCGCCCTGGGTGGCGACAAATGGCTGAACTGTCGCCAACTTTTCGTCACTCACCCCGATAATCACGACTCCTTTGTTCGCAAATCGCTTCTGAACTTCTGTCAGATGCGGAATGGTGCGTTTGCATGGGCCGCACCATGTCGCCCAAAACTCGACAACGAAGATGTTGTTCCCCGGTTCGACTTTTACGGGCTGGCCTTTTACCCAATACTCAACATTCAACGGCGGCGCCGCGTCCCCGATGCTGCCTGCTTGCGAGCAGATCGCCGACAGTGCAGTTGACAAGACGGCTATGGAAATAATTTTTGAGTTCATGTGGAGTCCTGGGTATTGCCGGATCTGTGTTATCGCTGATTCCATGTACTTGTCAAACCTTGAACGGAGAGTGTGCTTTGACCTTGCCCGGCAGCGGCGCGACTGTTAGCAAAACTCCGCCGCGCTCATGCTGGATACCGAAACAATTCAAATCCATACCGATTGGCAGCCTTTGCTGAAGGCGCACAAGCTGGACAGCGTCGCGGCAATCTACGCATGCAACGATGGCAAAGGGGTGACGCTCAGTGGCAGCACTGAAGTGCGGCGTATCACACTGGGCAGCGGCCCGGACGCGCGCACGCTGTTCATCAAGAAATACTGGATCAGCCGTGCCTCGCAGCTTTGGAGCGGACTTTTTCGCGGCGTAATGTTCGGTCGCTCAAAAGCGCTGCGTGAATTCGCGAACCTGGCGCGTCTCCGCGAGTGGGGACTGGACGCGCCCGCAGCCGTTGCTTTTGGCGAGGAACGGCGGGCCGGTTTCGTGGTGCGCTCGTTTCTTATCAGCGAGAGCGTGCGTGATCCGCTGCCGTTGGATCGTTTCATCCGTGACTGTTTGTCCGCCCAGGCGGAAGAGGAACAACGACGGTTGCGAAAAGAACTGATTTCAAAACTCGCGGTGTATACCCGCCGGATGCACGAGCACCGGTTTGTCCACCATGATTATTTCTGGCGGAACATCATCCTGTCAGGCGGCAAACTGAGCCAGTTCAACCTGATTGACGCTCACAAAGGTTGTGTCTGGCCGGCTTGGTCTGAACAACGCAGTCGCGCCAAGGACCTCGCGGCGCTGGATTCGGCGGCGGCTCATTTCTTCCGGCGCACCGAGCGGCTCGGATTCTTGCATGCCTATCTTGGGCGCAAGAAACTCACGCCTCGGGACAAGGACTTTGTCCGGTTGGTTCTCAAAATCGCCGCGCCATTGCGCGAACGTCAGTTGCGCCGCGTGCTGGAATCGCGCGAAGTCGCGTGAGCGGAACGCCAAGGAAATTGCTGCGCCTCCCGAACACTTTGATTTACGCGCGCACCGCAGTTAGCTAAACATTTGCCCGATGCTCGAAATTGCCAGCGCCCAACAAAGTCCTTTCAAAAGGCTGGGCCTGGATTCGTTTTCCTCCATCTCGAAGTTTTTCCTGCGTGAAACATTGCCGCAAAAAACCGCCGCCATTGTCCGACGCCGTGAGATTCCTCTGGCCGACGGAGCGAGCCACGAGGTTTTCTACAAACAATACGAATTCGCATCTCCAGCGTGGAAGTTCCTCTGCCGTCCTTCCAAGGCATTGTGCGAGTGGCGAAACTACGCCGTGTTCGCGCAACTGGGCATCCCGTGTCCCGAACCGATTGCGTGCGGTGAGGAACGCGACCCTTTGGGCCGGCTGCGCCGCGCGTTCATCATCACACGTGCCATTCCCGAATCCGAAACACTCATTCAGTTCTGGCAAAAACCGGCGACGCGAGCATCTCGTAAAAGGCTGCTCCTCCAACTTGCCGATCTCACTCGTCGCGCACACGGGGCCGGTTTTTTCCACCATGACCTGGTTTGGCGAAACATTCTGGTTTCTGCGCAACCCCCCGGCGAGCCGCAGCTCTGGTGGATTGATTGTCCGCGTGGCAGTTTTGATTCCTGGTCGCCATTGCGGCAGCGCAAGAAGCTCAAAGACCTGGCCTCGCTCGATAAATCCGCCGTGAGGTTTTGCACGAGACGTGAGCGGCTTGCTTTCCTGAAGGCATATCTCGGCAGGAAGCGGTTGGATGCGGAAGTGAAGTCCCTTGCGCGCGCCGTCGTGGACTACCGACATACGCGCTGGCCTGAGGATTGGGAGGGCGAGTGACGCAGCCATGAACTTCCTCGATACAAAGTTCTTGTTCGCGTCGCTTGTCTGGGGCGCGATTGGATCTGGCTACATTGTCTATGGGAGGCGCAACGAGGAACACACGTGCTTTCTTGGCGGACTGGCGATGGTGGCGGTGTCATTCTTCGTCAGTTCGTGGTTCTGGATGTCATTGATCTGCATTGCGCTCATCTACGGCATCCATTGGATGATGAAACGCGGTTGAACCACAGATGGTGCATCGCACCGGAAACACAAAGTTGCGACGTCGTAATCCCTACATCCGGCTGCTGGACTTAACTCTTATGCAGTCGCGTCGAACGTGACGGACAAACTGTCCTTCGCACCTGCTTCGGGATGCTTCATATTGTAAGACTGTTCCTCATTCCATGAAAGGGTACCGTCCTTGTTGCTCTCTTTCGGGTCGTAAACCCTGCTCGTATCCGAGGAAGTGCTTTCGCCGCTCATTGACTTGTTTACACCCTCTGCGGGTGGGCCGCCGCCGCTGCGTGCCAGAGCCATCCTGCCAGAAGGTTGTGCCATCATCTGCGGGACGCTGTTGTAAACAGCCTGGGCGGCTTCAATATCTCCCGAGTCCAAAGCCCTTCCCAGCGCCACAATTTTTTGGGCGATGGGATTGCCATCGTTGTTGGCGGAGGAGGGCGCGTTCGCGCGCAATTGTGATAGAGCTTTTTTGGCATCCGAAAGATTGCCTGATTCCAGGGCGCTGCCGAGCCGTTGAATCAACTGTTTGATTTTGCCGGGCGGCTCGCTCCCGGCCGGCTGGTGGGTTGCACTGTACGTTGCACCGATTTGCATGACTTGTCTTTCTGCGGGATTGGTATCCCGCGTTTCGATGTGGCCGGTAAAATGACCGGATCACCCTGCAAATAAAATCGGCTCAATGCGGTTGCACGTGAGCCTGAATCCAAAAGTAAAACCGGATGTAATCAGGAGGGTAGGCAGCCTAATCAAAAGACGCAGCGACGGGTGGTTGAGGGAGGGCGTGAACACAAATCAATCGGGAAGGAGTGCGACTGTCTCCGAAGGACCATTCGCAGCGTGTGGCAGTGGAGGATCTATGGAAGAATCCGGCGCCCCGTGTTGGTGGATGTACTGCGCCGTGGCTTGACCTCGACCGCAATGTGGCCGGCGTCTTCATGGTGGTGAACCTGATGGAAAATGTTTTCC
>CAYSDO010000090.1:0-12558 GCA_964429665.1 uncultured Bifidobacterium sp. | reverse complement strand
GAAGGAAATCGCGATTGTTTTGAAACGGTGAGAATCGGCGAATGTCCACGCCCCACAAATCGTACGGCTGCTCGCCTGCCAAAATCCATTGCGCCAGCACGTCACCCGCGCCACCGGCGTAAGCAAGGCTGTGGCCGTTGAAGCCCGCTGCCACAAAGAGTTTGTCCACTTCCGGCACTTCGCCGATGATGAAGTTCGTGTCGGGTGTGAACGTTGCCGGGCCGTTGACCATTTTATCGAAGCTGTCATTGGCGAGGGCGGGCACGCGATGCTTCGCCGCCTTGATCGCGTCGGCGACGTAATTTCGATCTTCGGGCAGCGGTTTGCCGGCGAAGTCGGCTGGGATGGGGTCAACCAAACATGGCTTGCTCTTCTTCGGGAACGTGCCGAGCACGATTTGCCCGCTGTCATCGGTGCGAAAATAAATCGCCGCATCCGGATCGCGCACGCACGCTAGCTCCGCGCTTGCGCCCGCGACGGCTTTCGAGACGAGGTAAGGATGCTCAACCGGATACACCGGCACGTTGGCGCCGCATTGCAAAGCGAGTTGTCGCGACCACATCCCGGCACAGAGGACGACCTGTTCGGCGGCAATTTCGCCCTGCGTAGTTGCAACACCGACCGCGCGGCCGTCTTTGCGCAGAATGCCCGTGACGCGCACGCCAGTCACGATGGTCGCGCCTCGTTGCTCCGCGCCTTTGGCGAGGGCGAGCGCTGCTTGCCTTGCGTCCACGCGGCCATCCGCGGGCAACCACATGGCGCCGCAAATATCTTTCGTAGCGAGGAGCGGCCATTTTTGTTTTGCCTCGTCCGCAGTGATGAGATGGACATCCAGTCCCGACGCCTGCGCCAGCGGCACGGCGCGGCGGTATTGAATCATGCGCGCCTCCGTCTGCGCCAACACGAGCGAGCCGACTTGTTTCCAGCCGGTGGCGACGCCGGTTTCTTTTTCGAGTGCCCCATAGAGTTTGGCGCTGGCGTCAATGAGTTTGCGCAATCCCGCTTGCGGCGCGCCGCCGACCAGACCTGCGGCAAACGAAGTGGCACGCCCGCCGACCTCGCCTTGTTCGAGCAGTACGACGTCGCGACAATCTTGTTTGGTGAGGTGATAGGCAACACTGCAACCAATGATGCCGCCGCCGATGATGACGATGCGTGTTTGTTTGGGAAGGGAATTGCTCATGGAGTTCTCTGTTTGAATTGAAGTTGTTTCCTTTTCAGCGGGCGTGAAAATTACGGTTTCGTGAGGCCATAGTACTCGGCATAGATGCGCGAGGCATTGGCTTGGGCTTTGGCCCACGTCCATTTCGAATCATTGAAGCGGTTGGGGCTGAGGCTTTGGACATACGGAGATGGAGTGGCTTCGAGAAGAGATTCGACGACGTGGCGGCCAATGCCAGCCGAACCGGAAACGCCGTGGGCGTTGCAGCCGCCCGCCATAACAAAGCCTTTGACCTTCTCGGTCGGCCCGATGATGAAGCGACCATCGGGCGTGAACGTCGGCCAGCCTTTGAATACGCTGCGGATGCCGAGGTCCGATGCCTTGGGGAATTGCGGGATGAGGTCTTCGGCAAATTTGGCAAGCACGTCCCAATCAGGTTCGATGCCGGGTGGATTTCCGCCTAGCGCATACTTCTGCGGATCGGTGTGAAGCGGATTCGACTCCCAACCACCGAGCAGCAGCGCATTGACGTCGGTGCGGATGTAAAGGCTAAGATCAGGAATGCGGATGACGGGAAGCTCCGGCGTCAATCCGTCGCAAGGAACGCTGATAAAATACTCGTGACGCACCGGGACGATTGGCAGTTCCAGCCCGACGAGTTTGGCGATGTGAAACGCGTGCGCGCCGGCAGCGTTGATGACGGTATCGCAACGGATGGTTCCCTTGTCGGTCACCACGCCCGTGACGCGGCCGTCTTTGGTCAGGATTTGTTCCGCCGCCGTGTTGACGCTGAACTGCACGCCGCGCCGCCCGCTTTGCGAGCAATAACTCGCGGTCAAATCATACGGCTGCAAATAGCCGTCGGTCGGACACCAGATAATGGATTTGGCCATTGAGAAATTCATCCCCGGCCATTTCTCTTCCGCTACTTTCGTCGTGATGTATTCCGTTTCCAAACCCGCGCGGTCGGCGATTGACTTCATCCGGTTGAATTCTTCCACGCGTGCGTCGTTCAACGCCACGCGCAGCGATCCCACCTGCCGCCAGCTCGGATTGGTTTTTGTATCCTTCTGCAAGTCCGAAAAAGTTTTCACCGACCACATGGCAAGTTGCGTGCGCTCCATGGATGTGCGCACCTGGCCGACCAGCCCGGCAGCCTGGGCTGACGTGACTGCGGCGACCGATGATTCCTTTTCTATCAGCAGGATGTCGGTTTCGCCCGCAAGCGCCAGCTGATAGGCCGTGCCGCAGCCCACCGCGCCACCACCGATGACGACGATTTTTGCGTCTTTGATTTTGCTCATGGTTGTTTGGCAGCAGTCATTTTTCATTGAGTCTCTCGATCCACTTCGGAACGAGTTCATACACATCTCCAACGAGGCCGTAATCGGCAACTTCAAAGATCGGTGCTTCCGGATCGCTGTTGATGGCGACGACGGTCTTGGAATTCTTCATGCCCGCCAGATGCTGTACGGCTCCCGAGATGCCCAGGGCAATGTACAGGTCAGGCGCGACCACTTTACCCGTCTGGCCAACTTGAAATGCATTCGGCGTAATTCCGGAATCCAC
The DNA here is from genome assembly GCA_964429665.1 of uncultured Bifidobacterium sp. Classification (GTDB taxonomy): domain Bacteria; phylum Verrucomicrobiota; class Verrucomicrobiia; order Limisphaerales; family JADLHS01; genus JADLHS01. The sequence goes on along the minus strand of CAYSDO010000090.1, from coordinate 9,827 downwards.
CAACGCGCGCGAACTGCCTGTCGCCGCGTGCAATCTATCGGCCAAGCCGCCGACTAATCGTTCAAAGTCTTCACTGTTTTTGATTCCGCGCCCGCCGGAGACGACAATGCGCGCCTCGGTCACGTCGGGGCGGTTGGAAAGTTTGGATTGCAAGGCCTCGAATTCTGTTTTCTTCGGCAAGACCGCTTCATCAACTGCCACGGCGGTGATGTCGCAGCGTTCAGCTCGTGCGCTCATGGCAGGATATGCTGATGGACGAATTGTGACGACTTGCGGCTTTCCGTGCAGTGCGACGGTCGCAAAGACGGCCCCGGCAAAGAGCGGACGCCGAAAACAAAGCCTGTCGTCGCGGAACTCATGACCAATCACTTCGCTCGCCATCGCGCCGCCGAGTAATCCTGCGGCGCGCGGCAAAATATCCTTCGCAAAGGTGGTCGCCGCCGCGACCACCAAATCGTAACCGCGCTGTTTGACCACGTCCGCGATGACTTTCGCATAACGATCGGCCAGGGGATTTTTCAGCGCCGGATGGTCGGCGACCAGCACCGGCGCGTATGTGGAAGCATTTTGGGCAGCCGCTGTGAGCGAGTGGCCGAGCAGGAGGCATTCGACGCTGCCCCGCGTCTCTTCCGAGACCGCGTTGGCAAAAGCGACTGCCGAGCGACTGCCGGGGCGGATGCCTTTGCCATCGTGTTCGCAAATGATGAGGGCGCGCATGGTTTTCTCTAAAGCACTTTTTCTTCGGCGCGAAGTTTGACGAGCAATTCATCGAGGTTGCCGACACGCACGCTCTTTCGCCGCGAAGGGACGGTCTCGAGTCCGAGCGATTGCAGGCGCGGCTCGATAGTTACACCAAGTTCGGTCGTCGTAATGCGCTCGATGGTTTTTTTTCGCGCTTTCATGATGCTCGTCATCGAGGCGTAGCGTGGCTCATTGAGTCGGAGGTCGGCGGTGACGACTGCCGGCAAAGTGACGCGGACAATTTCAAGGCCCGCATCGGTTTCTCGGGTAACACGCAGGCTGCCGCTGAGGAATTCGATCTTTGAGGCGAAGGTTGCTTGGGGCCAGTCGAGGAGTGCGGCAAGCATCTGGCCGGTCTGGCTGAGATCATCGTCCACGCCCTGCTTGCCCATCAGAATCAGATTGGGTTGATAACGACCGGCGAATGCCCGGAGGACGCAGGCCACGTTCCATGGATCGAGCGACGCATCGCACTGAATGAGTGTCGCGTTGTCCGCTCCCATTGCCAGCGCGGTGCGGAGTTGTTGCTCGCATGCTTCTGTGCCGACGCCAACGGCCAGCACTTCGACTGCGTCGGTGGATTTCTCCCGTATTCGCAAGGCCTCTTCGACGGCGATCGCATCAAAGGGATTGATCACGAAAGGCAGACCTTCGGTCACGATGCCTGAGCCATCGGGCTTGACCTGAATCTTCTGGTCGGTGTCGGGCACCCGTTTGATGGGGACGAGAATTTTCACGCTTGGTTGGAGATGACTGTCGGCACGCTAGTGTTTGACGACCACATTTGCTTTTTCCACCTGACCATAATAGCTGGCGTACATGTCGAAGCACTTGCGCTTGATGTCGGCGCGCTCCTGATAACCAGGGAGGTCATGGAAACGATCGGCCTCCATGAACTCCAGATCATATTTGGTTTTCCCATCGAGAATCAAATCGGCCATGACTTTCCCGACAATCGGGCTTTGCATGATGCCGTGCCCCGAGCAGGCCGAGCAATGGAACAGGCCCTGTACCTCGGGCAGCGGGCCACACAGTCCTTTACCGTCGGGTGTGAAAGTCATGATGCCAGTGCTGATGGTCATGGGGGTGCGCTCATTGATCCAAGGGAAGCGTTGTTGGGTGAGATGAATGAGCAAGGCGACGTTCAGGTTGTCACGTCCGGCTTTCATGGCGCTCATGTCAAAATCTTTCGGCAGTTTCTCCATGTCGTATTCAACAGGCTCGTCTTCGTAGATGCCCACAATGAGGCCGCCGCTTTCAGGCCGCGTATAGAGGCGGTGATGACGATTGCGCACGGCCGGGCTGAGGCGGTCCACGGGATGATTGGGGTCGGGACGCGTGGTCAAATAATAGTGGCCAATGGCGGCGGTGGGCAGAGTCTCCTTGGCCAGATCGGCCACGAGATAGGACCACGGACCCGCGGCGTTGACGACGACGGGCGCGTGAAATTCTCCACGCGGAGTTTTGACTCCTTTGACCTTGCCGCCCTGGATGATGACCTGTTCAACGGGGCAATTGATTTCATAACGGACACCGAGACTCTTGCCAACTTTGTGGTATGCGCTCACCAGTTCCGCAGGCTGTAGATGTCCGTCCGTGGGGGAGAAACAGGCCTCGATCAAATCATCGGTCTTCATGTAGGGCAACCGACGCGCGGTTTCCGCGATCGAGATGTGATCAATGTTGAATCCGATGGATTTTCCCATTGCGACGAGTTCCCTGATTTCCTGCGCGCGTTCCGAAGTTTCGGCGATGCGCAGCGAACCCGTCTTCACATAGATTTCCACACCGGCGCGTTTTTCGAGATCCATCACGATTTCCAACCCATCGGCCAGCATGCGCGTGTGTTCAGCCGTGCCTCGCAACTGGCCGAGCAGCCCGGCGGCGCGACCACTGGAGCCGCAACCAAGACGCTGGCGTTCGAGCACGATGACGCGCTGCCGGCGCATGGCCAATTGCATGGCAGTGCTCAAGCCGGCGACGCCGCCGCCGATGATAATGACGTCGGCTGTATTATTATTGGTTTCGTTCACTGGTTTCCTTTTGTATCTGATGCGTTGATTTGATGCAATCGTTCTGGCCTCGTGATTCTTCGCGCGATCAAGCGGCGACTCCTTCGTGGTTTTTCAAGATGGCAGATTGAACGGTGTGACTGGTTGGCGTGGCGCCACCCGCCTTCGAGTCTTCGGACAACTTGAATTCGCCGGCGACCATGCCTTGGAAACGCTGGCGGATCCGGGCTTCAACTTCCGGTGAGAACAGGGACGGACAATCTGACTCCAGGATTTTCCTGGCCTTCAGCAGTGCCTTGTCCGCCGTTTCCACTCCGCCTTTCTTTGACCAGTTCTCTCTGCTCTCGCGGTCGGCAATGTCCGGGAGGAACGCCGTGGTCTTCATGCGTTCAAGGGTCAGTTCAGTGTCAACAAACATGCCGGACGGCCCGACGGTTTTAATTTCATCGAGCGCTAGGTTGGCCTCGCTGAATTCCATGCCGCGGGCGACGCGCTTGAGCATCAGGGAAATTTCGTTGTCCACCACGGCCATGCCGAAATCAAAAGTCAGCAGGGCTTCGATCAGGCCGGCAAATTGCAGGACGTGCATCCCGGCCAGCAGACCGCCCATGCACGACAGGGCTTTCTCGTAACCGGCTTGCGCGTCCACCATCTTGGAATTCGTCAGCCCGACGTAACCGGAGCAAGGCACGCAATAGAACCGGGCCATCTGTGCATGAGCCATGTTGAGCATTCCGCACTCTATGCCGCCGGACGCGTACGCACCCGACCGCATGTCTGCAACGGTTGAAAGGGTGCTGTAAATTGTCGGCGTCCCGGGACGGACCATCTGCATGAGGGCAGCGCAGGCGAGAAACTCGGCGTTCCCCTGCGCAAGCGTGCCAGCCAGAGTCATCGGCGAAGTGAGACCCGCGTTGGGAACGATGGTGGGATGATTGGGCAGACCATGTTCCGTGTAAAAAATCATCATCTCGGTGGAGTTCTCGTCCAGCTTCAGCGGGGCGATGATCGGACAATGATGGTGGGTGATGAACGGATGCGCTTTGTACGCCGCTTCGCCGCCTGCAATCGCATAGGCGAGCTGGAGGATTGATTCACTATCGCCGCCCGGATCACCGCTGCCGCGAATCGGTTTGCGGCAGTACTTCATCGCAGTGTAAAAGCGGGTGAGGCTGTATTGGCCGGCAGGAGCGTCAGCAGCCAGGACCGGCACGGAGAACAAGTCAATGCCGGGCAGTTGATCAATCAGGCGCGCCACGCGGGCAAGGTCTTCACTGTTGGCTGGACGCTGCGCCTTCGTCATCGGATCAAGAATGTTTGGCGCGGAACTCGCGGTCATCACCAGCGGAGACTCATCCGGGATGGTCCGATCAAACTCCGGGTTGCGTGCGTGAAAAGTGAAACTGGGGGGAACTGATTTCAGTTGTTGCTCGATCACGCGTGGTGGAATGGTTACGCGCCGGGAATCGTCAACGACGCCACATCCGTGCTGCTTAAAGATTGCGCGGGCCTTCGGGTTCTGGACTTCCAAACCAACCTCTTGAAGGATCTCCAACGAGGCCTCGTGCACACGTTGCACCTGCGCATCGGTCAACAATTGGGCGAATCCAGGGAAGTTCATGGTGAGTTGGCTGGTCTGAATCGCGGGTGATGCAAAATGGACCAACGCTCCAGGCCACTTTCACCCGAGGGTGTCATGCCTTCTTCCTTGCGAGCAGTTGCAAATACCACTGCACAAAACTGTCCACGTTGTACTCCTTGAAAGTGGAATACGGCCCGGGGGTGAAGGCACTGGAATTGACGCCACGCTGCTGACGCTCGCAAATCTCCCAGTCCTGTTCCGAGGTCAACTGCCAGAACGGCATGAGTTTTTCCAACTGGTAATCGCGTCCCTCCTCGGCTTTCTCATCCACAAGCCACCACACGCGGATCGCGGTAAGTTGCGGGCCGGCGGGAAGCAGGCGCGTGCTCACGGCGTGGTCGCAACTGGAATGGTTCCAAAAATTGGGCAGCGTGCGGATGCGCAAGGTTCCGACGTCCGCATCCTGATAATCCCCCATCAGCGGTCCAACGCGTTTGCCGTCCATGGATTCCGAAAGATAACCGTCCACAAGCGGCGTTCGGTTGGCGGAGAACCAGATGTTGTTTTCGACATCGGGGAAAGGCGTCATGCCGGTCTTGGTGTGCGTGGGAGCAAGACCGGTGGCCGCCCATTTTTTTTCGCTACGCGAGACAACTCCATTGATTTCCCGCTTTATGCGCGGCGTGGTGTCGTCGGCATTGTAGTGGTCGAAGTTTGCCTTGATGTATTGTGGATGGTTTAGATTGCAGTGGTAGCACTCGCGGTTGTTTTCCCAGACCAGCTTCCAGTTCGCCTTGACCAGATAATCCACCGCCTTGGCAACCTTTGCCCGGTGGAAACCCTGCGGTCGCGCCAGCGGCGCTAGAAGATCGTGCGCCGGTTCAAACGGTGATGGCTTGTCGGCCAGCGACAAATAAATCAACCCTCCAGCTTCACGCACTGTGATTTTCTTCAAACTGAACTGGGATTTGTCCAAATCATGCATCCCGCGACAGGAGAGCAGGCCGCCATCCAATCCGTACGCCCATTGATGATAAGGGCATACAAGGCGCGAGGCGTGGCCAGCTTCCTCGTGGCATATTGTTGAGCCGCGATGCCGACATACATTGTGCAAGCCGTGAATTGAGCCATCCTGCGCACGAATCACGATGAGCGGATCGGCATCCACTTGCAGCGTGAAATAATCGCCCGGTTTCGGAATCTCGCAGGTGTGCCCCGCAAAAAGCCAGCCGGTTCGCCACACGCGGTCAAGGTCGGCGCGATAAATCGCCTCGTCGGAATGGAATTTGCCGGGCAAGGCCCAGCCCGGGCGGCATTTCGCCAGCCACTCGTCAACCGGATCGGCGGACGGTTTGACGGCTTTGGGCTGGCGTTGTGGCCTGGCTTTGGAACGCAGGCCTGAGCGCAAATGATTTCCAGTGCGATTACGTTGCATGGTTACGAGCGCAGGTTAGGAGGAATTGGTCGTTGCCTCAATGACCCGTTTTGGGGGTCGGCCTTGCAATGGGGGGCAAAGTCGCTCCATCCACTCATGAGGGCCGGGGTTATACAACTGTTAAAATCACCGGCTGCCGCATAGTGGACAAGGTGACAAGAACGATTCCTCCTCTTGAGTCTGGAATTGCGGAAACTTGCTCTGGAGATGCTTGAGCACTTCTTCCGCAACCTCGCTGCTCAGGTCCACGCTCAACAAATCCATGTCGCGTTGCGAACCGTACCCAAACGTCATCACCAATTTGGCAACGGCAGGTTTGCCGGTAACATCGCAAAGGTATTCTGCTTCTTCGTGGACGGCGGGGGTGATGATCTTTTTCATGGTAAGTATTCAGCGATCAACGCGTGGAGTACTTCTGATTCATATCTCTAAGAAGGTTCTCAACATCTTCAATCTCACTCCGCAAATTCGGGAAGATTTCTTCGAAGGCCGCAGTTCCCTGTCGCCTGCATTCTTCTAGCTTCTTCGCCTTGGCCGCAAGGCGAACCAACATATCAACGAAATCCTTTTCCATATCCAGTTCCCGCGCCTGCTGAAGATATTCGCTGATTTCGCCCGCCGGAAGCGCGTGCTCAGCCAAAGCATCAAAGTAACGACCATTTGCGGTGTATCTAAAGTTGCAAGCGGTATTTGCAAACCGCGGAAGGTCATGCCTAAAGTCGCGCCAGAACCTCTTTGCTTTTTCTTTCTTCACTCGTTGCTCATCGCCCAGAATTTCTCTACGCCCCATGTCTATGAGTTCATCCGGCGTTAATTCCACCGTGCTACTGCCACGCCGCACATACACGACATTCCCTTTAAGCCGCCCAAAGTTGTTTCGTAAGAAAAGCGGGCGTTCTTGGTCCTTGGCAATTTTTATGACGGAAAGCGTCCGCTTCAAATAATTCACCGTTTCGACAAGGAATGAAATAGGGCGATTCGTCTTGGCTTTTGCCAATTGTTGCACGTTGGCGTCGCCGAGGGGTGTGGCACCGCACACATCCGTTGCTTTTCCATTCTTCTCATCAACTCCAATTACGATATGACCGTCGGACTCGTGGCAAGCGTTTGCGATTGCAAGGATGTCCTTTAGCAATTCGCCCTTCTGCTCGTCGGTGGCTAATGGATACTGGTCGCGTTTGAAATCGAGGATTTTACTCTCACTCTGTTTCAAGTGAACCCGTAATTCTGATGCTTTCATACCAGCTTCCTCGCCAGTTGTTCTTCCAGGATGTCCTTCACCGTGAGCGGAACGATGACTTTGTGGCTTCGTTTGAAGAAGGATTGAATCTCGCTCAACGCATCGGAACTGAAATCGAACGAGATGAAGAATCCTTTCTCGCAATTCTCCCGCATCATCACGGCCTCGAAAGCGTCAATGTCCGGGCGACCGGCCTTGTCCTTTTGCTTCACCTGAATCGGATACCAGCGTTCTTGCAACGCCAGTTCGCCTTCTTGTTTCTTGCGCGGCGCGGCTGCGGAACTCACAGGATAGATGCGACCATCAATACCCATGTCGCCGACTTGCACCTTGTTCGGGATGCCGCCGAGGGCGATGACAGCCCAGTTCTCAAATTCAAACGGCGGGATTGCGCGCAACTTCTCCTCCGTCCACGGCAGATCGCGGACGACGAAGCCGCGTCCGGTTTTCCACAACGGCTCGCTTTCGGGCAGACCGCAGACATCGCGCAGGCGTTTGGCCATGACGCGGCAGGCGGTGGGCGAAATATCAATGCCAATCCACTGGCGTTTTAATTTCTGCGCCGCGACGAGCGCCGTGCCGCAACCGCAGAAGGCATCTAACACAACGCCGTTTTCATTGCTGCTGGCTTGAACAATTCTTTCAAGCAAAGCCAATGGCTTTTGCGTCGGATAACCAAGGCGTTCGGCTGCTTGCGAATTGATTGGGTTAATGTCTGTCCAAACACTGCCCATCGGAATTCCGTGCATCTCATCCAAATAACGCTTCAACCGTGGTCTGCTCGTTTTGTCTGCTGGATACCAAATGCGTTTCTCTTCATCAAGCTGCGCCATCGTCTCTTTTGAGTAACGCCAACCTTTCGGTGGGCTTTCAAATCCTTTCCACTCATACATCATGTTTGGGCGAGGATTGGGACTCGTCATGTTGTCGAGTTGATACAATCGTCCATCGCCATCGTCGTGCGTGTATTTTGTTTCGATGTAGTGAGCGCTGTATTCATCGAATTGAGGATTCCAAGTTGTTTCGTCGCCGCCGCCATAAACGAAGATTGTATCGTGAAGTTGATTCCAGCCTTTCGCGTCAGAACGTGCGCCGGTTCGTTTCCAGATGACTTCGTTTAGAAAATTATTTTCACCGAAAATCTGGTCAAGCATGACCTTGACGTAGTGGCTCGCGTGGTCGTCGCAGTGGTAATAAAAGCTGCCGGTCTTTTTGAGGACGCGGGCGAGTTGCACGCAGCGCGGGCGCATGTAGTCAATGTAGGCCTTGGTGTTCTCGTGGCGGTCTTCAAAGGCGCGCTTCTCCTTGGTCTCGCCCCAAAAGACTTCGTAGTTGCGGTTGGAGTTGAACGGCGGGTCTATGTAAATCAGGTCAACGCAGGCGTCGGGCAGTTTCTTGAGTTGTTCAAGATTGTCGCCGCAGTAAATGACGCGCGTGTCCACGAGGGACGAGGATTTCAACCGCGTGGCTGCGGCTGGTTTCGCGTCAGTTTTCTTTGCCATGCGCGGAGTGTAGAAAGCTTGGATTAAATGAAAAGCGTTTTGACCGGTTCAGCAGCGGGATAGTTTAGGTACAAACAATAAGCGGAGCGTGGGAAAGGAATCCACGCCCCGCTGTGTGGTTCAACCAGGCAGACACATAATTACGGTGCGAACAACGGCACAGGATCGCTCCACGCGCTTTGACCCGCAGTGCCGATGGCTGCGACGCGGAACCAATACTTGGTGCCGCTGACCATTGAGTTGTAAGACGCTTCGCTTTTTGTGCTGGTGCCGATCATTGTCCAATTCAGCGTGGAGTTTTCCTGGGCGCGCTCAACCAGATACGCTTTGGCTCCGCCGACGTTTTTCCAACGGATGTCGGCGCTGCCGGGATGTTCACTCGCGGCCACCTGCAAATCCGTCGGCGCGGGCAACGGCCCCACCGGCGTTGGCGTGGCGCGTGTGGCAAACCCGGCGCTCTCGATGATGGCCGCGTCTCCGTTGCTCATGGTATCCACGTAGTTTGCCAGTTGGTTGACCAACAAGTCCACCGCTGCGCTCTGGTCATCCAGCAAACCGGTCTTGCTCTTGGAAGCCAGGCGTGCCGCCTTGGCCTCATTGAACAACGTCTCCAGACTGTCTCCGCCTGCCGTCAATGCCGCAACCGAGGGCGTGGGTGAAGTGAAGTTTGGGTTGCCGGAGACCGCCGCCGCGAGGCGACGCACGTATTGTATTTTGGCTGGCACGTTCAAGCCGTCCAGGCCTACTTTTGCAATGCTCATATTTCTCTTTCTTTTACCGATGCACGACTCCGGGCTGGGTTTTGACGCCGCCCTTTTTTGTTTAACTGCTGTTACAAAACAGCCCGAAGACATGCGCTGCTCGCCATCGAAAACAGTTCGTTGGAAGAAACACACAGGCTATGCCGCCCGATTAGCCGACGGCGTGCCAGTGCCCAAACCGTTGCAAATCAAGGCTGCGAGGCAACACATTCCCGGCAAAACTTTCCTCCCCGGCAAGAATTGCCATTCCGATTGGAGTTCCAGTCGCGTCCGGAAGAGCTTCAGTCGCGTTCGGAAGAGCTTTGGGTGCGACCGGAGGAGCTTTAGGTGCGACCGGAGGAGCTTTAGGTGCGACCGGAGGAGCTTTGGGTGCGACTGAAAGAGCTTTGGACGTGACCGAAAGAGCTTCGAGTGTGACCGGAGGAGTTTCGGACGTTGCCGGAAGAGCAATCGGCGTCAGGAACAGAGCTTCGGGCATCAAGATTGGAACGCTGGGCGTCAGGGTGCGAGCGCCGGCGATCGGGCACATTATTTTCTTGCTCGTCAATCCACGG
>CAYSDO010000089.1:0-12766 GCA_964429665.1 uncultured Bifidobacterium sp. | reverse complement strand
ACGGAAAAGTACAGTCCTACGGAAAGGCCGATGGCTTGGTGGGCAAGGGCATGTGCTGGCTTGTAACCGATACCCAAGGCCGGCTCTGGTTTTCGCAAGCCGGCAGCCTGGGGATTTTCCAGGACGAACGCTTTGTGACATTGCTCACCTTGGGGCAACACTCTGCCCGCATTGCAAGAGCCCGTGAAGGTGGCATCTGGATTTGCGCGGGATTGAAGTTGTTTCGCTTTCGAATTGGAGGCGAGTTGATGCCGGTCGCGGAACTCAAGCAAGAACCAGCGCTTACCGAGTTGGTCGTAACTGCATTGCACGAAGACCAAACACACGGCTTGTGGATCGGCACTTCTTCTGGAGGATTATTCCGGTCAGATTCCCAAGGGATACAAACTGTGGGTACAACTCATCCCAATATCATCAATATTCTTGAGGACTTTGAGGGCAACCTTTGGGTGGGCACCCGTGGCGGCGGTCTCAACCGTTTGAGTCCTCGAGCTGTGCAGCTCCTTGGGCCGGCAAACGGATTGCCTTTCGCAGCTGTCCAGTCTGCGTGTGAGGATTCCGGAGGCAATCTTTGGGTGGCGGGACAAAATGGGGCTTTGGCGTACGGCAGCAACAGTGTCTGGCGTCTGGTAACCAACCAATCCAGTTTGAATGGTGGCGTGGCTTCCTGCGTTGGTGCCGAGGCCAATGGTGGTGTTCTGATCGGTACGCGTGACAAAGGAGTGTTCCGTCACCAGAACGGCGACATTACTCCGCTGGCTTTGAATTCGCAGTTGACGAATCTTTTCATTCGCTCCCTTTACCTGGGCAGGAACGGCAATCTCTGGATCGGTGTCAATTCCTTCGTGGCGCGTTTTCAGTCACGGGACGGCAGTTTGAAACATTTCCCATTGCCCGCTGGGGCCAGCGATGTACGCACCATGGTGGAGGATTCGGTCGGTGACCTGTGGATGGGGACGACTTCGGATGGGCTGCTGCTTCGCATTCATGGCGATTCATTGATCAATGAGACCACCAATGTCATGGGTGGGCTGCAACACATCCGTTGCATGCAACTGACCAGAGACGGAAGTCTTTGGTTTGGTTTTGCCGGAAAAGGGTTGGGCCGCCTCAAGAACGGACGGTTTTTTCAGTTCCACGACAGCCACGGGTTGTGGGACGAATTTGTTTCGCAGATTCTTCCCGATGATCGCGGACGGCTGTGGGTTGCCGGCAATCGGGGAATTTTTCAACTGGCGCTTTCAGAGTTGGAGACGGTTGCCGATGGACGTGCTTCGCATTTTCGGTCTGTCGTTTTTGGACGTGGGGAAGGAGTGCCCAATTTGCAGGCTGCATTTGGGATTTGTCCCAGCGCGGCGCAGACCCGCGATGGTCGTCTGTTGATACCCATGCTCACCGGCCTGGCAATCATCGAGCCTGATGTCTTGCGAAAGAATCCGTTGCCTCCACCCGCCATTGTTGAACGTGTGACAGTGAACGGGCGGACTGTTGCTTCTTATGATATTCCCCGCGATGACAATCCCACCAATAAAGCAGGTCAGGTAAACTTGCGCTCGTTTTCAGCGACTCTGAACATCAATCCCGGAGTTGAGGAATTGAAATTTGACTTCACGGGATTAAGTCTCACCGCGCCCGAGAATGTGACGTTTCGCTATCAGTTGGAGGGATTTGATCGCGGATGGAAGGAAAATGGCACCGCGCGTTCCATTCGATATACCAAAGTCCAGCCCGGCAATTACCGTTTCCGCATGATTGCCTGCAATCACGATGGCATCTGGAGTGAAACAGAAGGCTTCGTTGCGCTCAACGTGAAGCCGTACCTCTGGCAGACAAACTGGTTTCCGGTGGTGGCTGCTTCAAGCGGGACCTTGTTGCTGGCGGGCGGCATATTGTTGACTGTTCGGCGGAAGTACCGACGCAAACTGGAACGACTTCAACAACAGCGGGCATTGGAGCGCGAGAGGACACGGATTGCGCAGGACTTGCATGACGACCTGGGGGCGGGGCTCGTAGAAATCAACTTCGGCAGTGAGTTGGCGCAGGATCCGTCGCTCGGATCAGATGAGGTTCGTGAGCACACTCGTGAGATTGGCGCACGCGCCAAGGAGATGGTAACGGCACTAGACGAAATTGTGTGGGCAGTCAATCCAAAGCACGACAGCGTGTCCTCGCTGGCCACTTACTTCTGCCAGTTTGCGCAACATTTTTTGAGAGCCACATCATTGCGCTGTCATCTGGATGTGGCCCGCGATCTTCCAATAGCCCCGTTGAATGCCGAGCAACGTCATAGTCTGTTTCTCGCATTCAAGGAGGCGCTCAGCAACGTTGTCCAGCATTCCGGAGCGACGGATCTGCGGCTTGCGATTGCTGTTACCAATGGAGCGCTGAACATAATCGTAAAAGACAACGGCTGCGGCATGGATCATAACTCCCCGCGCGAGGGTAATGGCTCGGATGGGTTGGGAAACATGCAGCGCCGGTTGCATCAACTCGGCGGACGTTTTGAACTGATCAGCAGTCCCGGGCACGGGACAACTGTAACTTTTGAAGTGCCGCTGAACGATGTCGTCCGGACGACGTCTGCATAACTCAATTGAGGTATTGTGAAACATATCAGCCCAACCCACCGTGAGCATCGAGTCGGAATTGGATTTCCGACTCGATTGGTAATCAATCATGAACACGGATGCTCAGGAAGTTCAAAGGTTGGCGCTGGCTGCCCGGCAGGATGCCATGACCGCGGTTGCATTAGTTGAAGACAGCGCGCCAATGCGCCGCAATCTGGAACGCATGTTGCGCCGCGCTCCCGGCGTCCGCTGTGTTGCCGCTTGCGCCACGGCGGAAGCGGCGCTTGAGCAGATTCCCGCGCTTAAGCCCGACGTGGTGCTGATGGACATCAATCTTCCAGGCGCTTCGGGCATCGAATGCACCGCGCGGCTGAAACTGCAGCTACCCGACATTCAGGTCATCATGCTCACCGTCTATGAGGATACGGCCAGCATCTTCAGCGCGTTGAAGGCCGGGGCTTGCGGGTACCTTTTGAAACGTTCATCGCCTGGCGAGATTCTCGAAGCACTCACCACCATTCAGTCAGGAGGCGCACCGATGACCAGTGAGATTGCCCGCAAGATCGTGATGACCTTCCAGTCACCGGCTTCAAGTGTCGGCGACGCTGCGACACTTTCCGCCCGGGAACAGGAAATCCTTGATCTGCTTTCGCAGGGAAAAGTGAGCAAGGAGATTGCTGACCAACTGGACATCAGCTACCACACGGTGCGGGTTCACACCAAACACATCTACGAAAAACTCCATGTGCGTTCCCGCTCCGAGGCCGTGTTGAAGTTCATGGCTGACAAAAAGTCACCAGCCACCCAGGCGACTGATCGCAAGCGATGAGGTATTGCTCAAAAGGCGATCAAGCCTGCGCTCATTTGATGGCCGACGGTTTTGACTCCAGACTCGACTGGCACAGCCAATGGCAGGTAAATTCATTGCCGGACACAACCATCAAACTCATTGCATCATGAACAAATCCAATCCTACTCCCATCAATCGTAGAAAGTTCATCGCCACCACTGGCATGGGCGTTGCCCTTTTCAACATTCTTCCAGGTGGACTCCTGGCGGGAACCCGTTCTCTGAACGACAAACTCAACGTGGCCGGAATCGGCATTGGCAGTCGTGGCGGAGCTGATGTGGGGGAGGTGGCGGGATTGGGGCATAACATTGTAGCGTTATGCGACGTGGATGAGAACTATGCTGCGAAGCAGTTTGAAAAGTATCCCAACGCGAAACGATTCACCGACTACCGCGTCATGCTTGACAAGATGGGCAAGGAGGTTGACGGGGTGGTCATCGGCACGCCGGATCACACACACGCGATCATCGCCATGGAGGCGATGCGGCGGGGGAAACACGTTTACTGCGAAAAGCCGCTGGCCCACTCGGTTTACGAGGTGCGCAAACTTATGGCTGCCGCGCACAAATACAAAGTCGTTACCCAACTCGGTAATCAGGGACATTCCAGCGATACCATCCGACGCTTGTGTGAGTGGGTCTGGGCCGGGGCCATCGGCAAGGTTCACACGGTGCATGCCAGCTGTGATGCGTTCAAGAATGTATATTGCCAGATTCCGAACCTGGCCAAGGTGGGAGAAAAGCATGAAGTGCCAAAGGGGCTTGATTATGACCTGTGGGTAGGGCCTGTTGAATTTCGACCCTACTCACCGCTCTGGGTGCCGTGGAACTGGCGCGGTTGGATGCATTTTGGCGGCGGGGTTATTGGCGACTGGATCTGCCACGTGCTGGACCCTGCATATTGGGCGCTGGATCTCGATGCGCCGACGAGCATCAAAGCGGAGGTGACGGACTATGATCCTGATCCCGTGAAGCAGGGCCTCACCTATCCGTCTGCCACCAAGATTACATTTGAGTTCCCTGCAAAGAAGGCGCGTGGACCCGTGAAGGTGGTCTGGCATGATGGCAACAACCCGATTCCCAAGCCGGCGGATTTCCCTGCGGATGAAAAGATTCCCGGCACCGGCGCGATTCTTTTTGGCGACAAGGGAATGATTGTGCATGGGTCGCACGGCGGGGGCGGGTGTCATATTCTTCCGGAAAATCTCATGGAACAGTATTCGGGAAAGAATGCTCCTGCCGAGAAAATACCACGCATCAAGGGCCACGCCTGGGATTGGGCAGATGCGATTCTCAATGGCCGTAAAGCCGGGTCGAATTTTTCGTACGGCGGGCCGCTCACACAGGTGGCTTTGCTTGGGCTTATCGCCATCCGGTTTCCGGGGCAGACTTTGGAATGGAACGACAAGAAGATGCGGTTCACGAACAATGAAGCCGCGAATGCGTATGTGAAATCGAATTACCGCAAGGGATGGAAGCTGTGAGACCTGTGAAACAGAGGCCGATTGGAGTGCTGATTCTGGCGATCACGTTCTGCCTTTCGAGTGGATGGGCCGGGACAAATACGGCGCTCGTGCCTGTGGCACGCACCAATGCCAGCTGGATACAGCGTCATGAATCCATGAATCAGCGGGCAAGGCAGGGAAACGTGGATTTGATCTATGTGGGCGATTCGATTGTGGAGCATTTTGACAAACAGGGAAAGGAGGTGTGGGCGCATTATTACTCGCCGCGCCATGCTTTGAATCTCGGCATCGGGGGTGATCGCACAGAGCACGTGCTCTGGCGATTGGATCACGGCAACATTGAAGGCATCAGCCCAAAACTGGCGATTGTGATGATCGGTCAGAACAATGGCGGACACAACACAGGCGAGGAAATTGGAGAGGCGGTCACGGCCATTATTCTGAAACTCCGCACCAGACTGCCCAACACAAAGATCCTGCTGCTTGGCATTTTTCAGCGTCGCGCGAAACCCACGCCCGAGCGTGCCGTGTTGGCCCGGGCAAATGAGATCGCAGGGAAACTCGCAGACGGGAAAAATATATTCTACATGGACATCAATCACATCTATGTGCAACCGGATGGATCGATTCCGCGCTCACTCATGTACGACTTTGAGCATCCCACACCTTTGGGGCATCGCGTGTGGGCCGAGGCCATTGAGAACAAAGTTGCGGAACTGATGGGTGACAAACCGAGATCGGCAATGCCCTAGCATTCCGGAGTTGAATGGTTGTTTGAAATGGAGCTAAACGAGTTGCATGAGGATAAAATTACTTTGTCCCAACATCATCGCCGTCGTTCTGTGCGTGGAGTCCGCACTATCGGCACAGACAGACGCATTTCCTGAGTTCGAAGTTCTGGCTCGTGGCGCGCAGCAAGTGCGATTGCTGCCCGGACAAAAGGAATTTGTGTTCACCCTTTACGGTGCGCCGGGTGACCTGAATCATATCCGCCAACTCGTCATGGTCCTTCGTGAGCAACATCTCGGCAACGGCTTTGATCCAGGGCCGACCCCGCTTCCCAGCACGAAGCCGATTTTTGATTACATGGCCACTGTTGGATGGCCGGTGATTTGTTACCCGGGTGGCGACATGCAGATCAAAGGCGGACGCGGTTCAATGGGGCGGGAAAATGAATCCGCCCTTGTGGCAATGGATCGCGCTGGAGTTTTCACCGCCGTGCAGCTAGGCGAATGGGGTTACTACTTTCACAACTTGTCGCATAACCCGCCGTGGTGGCGCGACAACTTCGGCAAAGACTTCGATTCATACAAACACCTGATGAAGCCGCCGGGCCTCGCCGGCTACGATCAACGACCGTCGAGCAAACGGGAATGTTACGAAGTGGTCAAAGATTACTTCACCAGCAAAAGCCGCGACTTGCTGGGGCGCATCATCAGCGTGACCGGTCACTCGCACTACGAAGCCTACGCCGGCGAATGGGGAGCGCGTTGTATCGGTTTGGAAGTTGGCGAAAACATCGCCTTCACTCAATCGAAGCTGGCGTTTGCCCGTGGCGCGTCCCGGGCGTGGCAGAAACCGTGGTCGGTGCAGGTCAGCCCGTGGCTTCACGGCGCCGTTACCAGCGGCGGTCCATTGCGCATGGAAGGTCGAGATGCTCGTGGATTGGATGCCGGGCACTCGCTGAGTTTTTACGAACGGATGTGGCTCCACGGCTGGTTTGCCGGCGCCGCGATGGTCACTCCGGAAAACAGCATTGCTACCTTCTTTGAAAAGCCCGAAGCGCCGTGGACGTTGACCTCGCACGGGCGCAAGGCAGCGGAGGTTTTCACGTTCATGCAGACGCACGAGCGCGGCGTGCCTTTCATACCGGTGGCTGTGGTGGTTGATCATCTGGCGGGTTACAACGGCTACATGGACAAGCCCTGGGGAATTCTCAAGCCTACCGAGGGCGATCGCGAGTTGCGGGATTTGTTCGATCAACAATTGTTTCCTGGGAGCGATCACATTCACACCAATCCTTTCCCGGCCAACCCAGAATTGAGTTACCTGCGGCCCACACCCTACGGCGAGATTTTCGACGTGCTTACTACCGCCGTGCCGCCTGAAGTGCTGCCAACGTATCCCGTCATCCTGTTGGCAGGCGACATTGAGTTTGATCCCGCTTTCCTTGGTGAACTGGAAAAGTCTCTTCGTCGCGGCAGCCGCGTGTTGATGTCCGCCCGTCATCGCACGGTGTTAGGTGCAGAGTTTCAGCGCCTGGCCCAGCAAGGGGATGTGGAAGTGCTCGAATCCTGGACCAACAGCATCACCGGACGGCCTGCTGCCATTTCCAATGGCCGACTCGCGCGGCTGGCTCAGGACAGTCTGCCAATAGAAATCTCCGGCGACGCGATCCAGTATCAAGTGAACCGGACCTCGCGTGGCTGGATCATTGAACTCATCAACAACGCAGGCGTGATCAAGAAGAAGGACCAACCAGCGGTTGTTGATCCGAACGCCATCGCACGCGTGCGTTTGAGATTCAAACTACCCTGCAAGAGCGCGACGGAATTGCGCGCGAATCGAATGCACGAAAACCCGAATGAACTCGAAGTATCGGTTGGTCCCGGCGCAGTCGAGTTTGTTGAGTTTGTTTGCCGATGAGTGTGTGGTCTCCAGGTCAGTTGGTAGCAATTGGTCAGCTGCCTCCGGCTGTGGACACAAGATCGATCTCACCTCTATCAGCCGGGTTGCCGCATACGTTCTTGGTTTATTCCTCAATCATATGAAACACATTTCAATTGTTTTCACCGCGCTAACGCTGTGCGCGGTGCTTCCGCTTACAGGGGCGGAGCCAAAGCCGGTTCGCGTTCTGGTTTGGGACGAACAGCAGCCCCAGCAAAAGCAGGCCTATGGTGAAAAATTCCTTGGTGAAACCATCGCAACGCATCTTAGCGCGCAACCCGGGATCAAAGTAAAGAGCACGAACCTTGATTCACCGGAGCAGGGGGTTGACCAGGCTCTGCTCGACTCAACAGATGTCATCGTCTGGTGGGGGCACATCCGAAACAACGCACTCACGGACGCGAATGCGGAGCGGGTTGCCTCCCGCGTCCGGGATGGCAGGCTTGGTTTGATAGCACTGCACTCGGCGCACTGGTCGAAGCCGTTTGTCCGACTCATGCAAGACCGTGCGAAATCAGATGCGCTTGGCCAGTTGCCGGCAAACGAGCGGGCGACTGCAAAATGGGAATACCGCAATGAAACCATCCTCTACAAGGCGCCACAACGCGGTGACCCAATCACGCCATCGGTCGAGCATGTTGGTGAAGTGTGGCGACTCTCACTGCCGCTCTGCGTGTTTCCCGCCTACCGGCCCGACGGTGCGCCGTCACATGTCACCACAGTGCTTCCACAACACCCGATCGCTGCGGGGTTGCCTCTGAAATGGGATGTCGCGCAGACAGAGATGTATGACGAGCCTTTCCATGTTCCTCCTCCGGAAGCAGTCGTCTTTGAGGAGCGCTGGGACAAGGGCGAACACTTCCGCAGTGGTTGCATCTGGCAGGTCGGCAAAGGGCGTGTCTTCTATTTCCGCCCCGGTCACGAAATTTATCCGGTTTACAAACAGACGGAGCCGCTTCGAGTGATTGAGAATGCGGTACGCTGGTTGGGAACAGCAGCCAAATGATCAAAGCGCGGCACTACAAACTGGTTTTCCTCCTCCTGGCTGTGCTGGTTGTGCCGGGGATTCTGGCATTGGAGCAAAGTGCAGAGGCAGGCGTAGCTCACGCGGCACTTATCGAGAAATGGGATGCGGAAAGTCTGGCGCGAGGAGAAAAGCTCTACACGGCGGTTTGCATCACCTGTCACGGCACTCCGGAAAAGGCTGGAACACTCCCGACATCCCGTGCCTTCTGGAAGGAGACCTTCAAGAATGGCAGCGATCCGTTCAGCATTTACAAAACCATTGGTGCAGGAACGAACCAGATGCCGCCGCAGCTGTGGATGACACCGGAACAGCGTTACGATGTCATTCATTTTCTGCGCGAGACGTTCCTCAAGCCCCTAAACCCAACGCAGTATTTTGACGTCACGCCTGAATATCTTGCGACACTGCCCAAGGCAACGACCGGGGGTTTTCAGAAGTCGGCGGAGATGCTCGATTACGAGCGTGGGCCAAAATATCTGCGGATGGATTTTGGTCGGTCTCTATTCTGGACCTATCAGGTGGACACCAACAATTTTGCCTACAAGGGTATTGCGATGCGACTGGACAAGGGCCCGGGCGGCGTTTCCCGAGGACGCGCATGGATGGTGTTTGACCACGATACGCTTCGCTGGGCGGCGGGTTGGACAGGCGACAAATTTATTGACTGGAAAGGGATTGCATTGGATGGCTCGCATGAAACCCACGCGAGCATCCTTGGCCACAAGGCTTTTATCAATCCCGTCGGACCGGGCTGGGCCAATCCTGAAACCGGGAGTTTTGAAGATCCACGGCTTTTGGGAAAAGATCAAAAATCCTATGGTCCGTTGCCACGGTCCTGGGCGCACTATCAGGGCCTGTGGCGGAATGGAGACGAAGCCATCGTGTCGTACACGGTTGGCGATGCCGAGGTGCTGGAACTGGCGGGGCTGGAAACGAGCAGCGGGGTTGCCGTGTTTTCCCGCACCTTGAACGTCAGCAAATCCAGCCACGACCTGCTTGCGCGGCTTGCGCCAGAATCGATCCCGGCATTTGTGGTGGGACAAAGTCCGGCCACGATCATACGTGAAAAGGGGATGAGTCTGCTGCGCATTCCGGCGGCAAGCACGCCTTGTAAGGTGAAAGTTCTTTTGGGCGATCCCGGGCCGGGAGTGGATCCGAACATTGTTTACGGCTTTGCCGTCACCTCGAAACCTGCCGTGGATCTGTTTGCGCTCAAGAAACTGGCGTCACCGCCTTCGTCGCCCATTGAAACGCACGCAAGAATGGGAAACGCCGACGGGGCGTTTGCCGTGGACGAACTTACTGTGCCGTCGGAAGACCAGATGCCCAGCCGCTCGTGGATGCGCCTAAGCGGTTTTGATTTTTTCAAGGATGGAAAATCCGCAGCCGTTTGCACCTGGAACGGTGATGTGTGGCGCGTGACGGGCATTGACGCGAACCTGGGCAGGTTAAGCTGGCAACGCATCGCCTCCGGATTGTTTCAGCCGCTCGGATTGAAAATTGTGGACGATCGTATCTACGTGGGCTGTCGCGATCAAATCGTGCGTCTTTACGATTGCAACAGTGACGGCGCCGTTGATTACCTCCAAAATTTCAACAACGATCACCAGGTCACAGAACACTTCCATGAATTCGCCACCGGCCTGCAGACCGACTCGGTCGGGAATTTTTATTACGCCAAATGCGCGTGCCATGGACGCAAGGCGGTGGTGCCGCAGCACGGCACGGTGCTGAAGGTAAGCCCGGACGGGCGCAAGACCGAAATCGTGGCTCACGGCTTCCGCGCGATCAATGGGATGTGCGTGGATGAAGACGACGCATGCATCGTCACAGATCAGGAAGGTCATTGGACGCCGGGTAACCGGATCGAAAAACTGCGCCCGGGAAAATTCTACGGCTACATGTGGGCGTACGATCACCCCGAAAGCGCGGCGGATGACGCAATGGAACAACCCATGGTGTGGATCGTGCCGCCGATGGATCGTTCGCCTGCGGAAATTGTCCGCATCCCCAAGGGTCGCTGGGGCGTGTTACAGGGATCGTTGCTCAACCTGTCGTACGGCACGGGCCAGATTTTCCTGATCCCCAACGAGGCAGCAGGCGGGGGGTTGCAAGGCGGTGTGGTGGCCCTGCCACTACCGCTTTTTCCGACCGGCACGATGCGCGGGCGGTTTCATCCCCAGGACGGACAGCTCTATACTTGCGGACTTTTTGGCTGGGCAGGAAACCGCACAGCCGATGGTGGATTCTTCCGGGCGCGTTACACGGGCAAGTCAATTTACATGCCGGTCGGAATTCACGCGACGACCCAGGGCGTCCAATTGACATTCACGGAAGCCCTTGATGTCGGGAGTGTGCAGGAAGCGCACAATTTTTCTGTGAGGACATGGGGGCTGACTCGGGCGGAGAAATACGGTTCGCCAAACTCGGCCGAAAAAACTCTAGCAGTCAAAAGCGCGCGACTTTTGCCAGATGGCAAAACCGTTATGCTCGACATCCCGGAGATTCAACCCACCTGGTGCATGGAGATCAAAGTCTCAATACGCGCGGCAGATGGTACGCCCATCACGCGGCAGACTCACAACACCATACACGCGCTGAACTAGAGAGCCTGCTTCCAGATGTATTGACAGGGAAACGGGCTTGCCCCAGGACTTACCCATCCAGGAAATGAAATGATGTGTTGGCATGCTGTGATCGACCCAATAGCATGACTTCATCACCCAGACGAAAGCATCTGCTTTCATCACGAACATTGCGATGCACCAACATGAGATCAGGGACTGAGGCATTCTGCGTGGGAACGCGGCGTGCGTTCACTTTGATTGAACTGCTGGTGGTCATCGCCATCATTGCCATCCTGGCTGCGATGCTGCTGCCGGCGTTGGGAAGGGCCAAGGAGCGTGCCAAGCGAATCCAATGCCTTAACAACCTGAAGCAGCTTGGCATTGGATGTTTTCTCTATGCGGGCGACAATAATGACAAGCTGGTGGTGGCGCGGCAGGCCCAGGTTCAGGTCTGTCTTGATCCGCCGGAGCGTGCTCTCTGGGGCAGCTTGGGATTGAACATCCTCACCAACGCAAACTCGATCTGGACCTGTCCGAACCGGCCAAAGTTTCCCACGTATGAGGCGGAGTACCCACAGTTCGTCATCGGCTTCCAATACTTTGGAGGAATCAAGGAGTGGAACAATTCGCTTGGAACATTTCCATCGCGCAGTCCGGTCAAGCTGGCGGGATCAAAACCGGCGTGGTGCGTTGCTGCGGATGCGGTCATGAAGATTGATGGCAAATGGGGCGGTGGCCGGGACACAGCCTATGAAAACATGCCGCCGCATCGTGGTGCAAACGGCCTTCCGCAGGGCGGGAATCAGGTCTATGTGGACGGCTCGGCCTCGTGGGCCAAATTTGAGAAAATGTTTTACTTTCACAGTTGGAGTCCCGGCGGGAGTCGGATCGCCTATTGGTATCAAGACCCGTCGGATATTGACAGCCGGATGCTTGCGGGCTTGAATTCAATCAGTGCCCGCCCATGAAAAATGAAACCATTGCCAGGCTCGTTCCGTTCCCATCGCCGCGCGGTCGGCTGTCAATTCCCAGGAATGTTGGATGCCTGACTTTCATCCTGACGCTGCTCGCCGTGCCGGGACTGCTGGCAGCCGATGATGTTTTAATCGCCGACTTTGAGGGGACGAACTATGGCGATTGGAAAGTGGCCGGCGAAGCTTTCGGGCCTGGGCCGGCGCGTGGTACCCTGCCGGGACAAATGCACGTGGACGGGTTTCGCGGCAAGGGACTCGTCAACTCGTTCTTCAAAGGTGACGGTACCATTGGAACGCTGACATCTCCCGAGTTCAAGATTGAGAGAAAATACATCCGCTTCCTGATTGGAGGCGGAAAGGATTTGCAGAGAACCTGCATGAACCTGCTCATTGCCGGCAGGATTGTCCGCAGCGCCACCGGCCCGAACGACCAGGCTGGCGGGAGTGAAACCCTCGCAGCGGAAGCTTGGGACGTGAGCGAGTTCGCAGGCATGAATGCCGTGATTCAGATTGTGGATGATGCCACCGGCGGATGGGGACATATCAACGTGGATCAAATCGTCCAGAGCGACCAACGACCGCCCCAATTGCTCACCGACGCAAAACGCGAGTTCAACAGCCTGCCAACCGGTTCCTTTGTCTTCCGCGT
>CAYSDO010000088.1:0-12829 GCA_964429665.1 uncultured Bifidobacterium sp. | reverse complement strand
TGTCCAGGTTGCATTTTGAGTTTAATCTGTTGCTCTTGTCGTCGGGCGCAAACAGCCTTTTGATTTCGTCCAGCAAAACATTTTTGAAGTGAGTACCACAATCAAATCCAAAAAAGAAGTCCTCGGTTCAAGGCCGGCCTCTGCCGTCAGCCGCGGGAATGGCAGCAAACTCTCCAATTCCATGCAATCGGTGGTGGAGCTGGCACTGGAAACTCAAGGACCAGACCGCACGGCGGAATTGCTGGAACAACTCGCGGACAAACTGCGCGCCCAGCAGCATGAATTGCCACGCGGTTTCAATACGCCTTACGTGAACACCATCCCGGTGGAGTCACAGCCCTCGTATCCCGGCGATTGGCAGACCGAAGTCCGTCTCAAGAGCCTGATGCGCTGGAACGCGATGGCAATGGTGGTCAAGGCGAACTCGACGACAAACGTTGGTGGTCACATAGCGAGTTACGCGTCGTCGGCGACGCTCTATGAGGTTGCGTTCAATCATTTCTTTCGAGGCCGCACGGATAGTTTTCCAGGAGATGCGGTTTACTTCCAAGGTCACGCGGCGCCTGGTGTTTATGCGCGTGCATTTCTTGAAGGCCGCATCACGGAAAAGCACCTTCTTAATTTCCGACAGGAACTCGCGGACGGCGGCGGGCTTTCGTCGTATCCGCATCCTTATCTGATGCCGGATTTCTGGCAGTTCCCGACGGTCTCGATGGGACTCGGCCCGATCATGTCCATCTACCAGGCGCGATTTAATCGCTACCTGCAAGCGCGCAAATTCATCGGCGAGCAGGACCCGAAAGTCTGGGCGTTCATCGGTGACGGCGAAAGCGACGAGCCGGAAACGCTCGGCGCCATCACACTCGCATCGCGTGAGAATCTCGACAATCTGATTTGGGTTGTGAACTGCAACCTGCAGCGGCTGGACGGTCCCGTTCGCGGCAACGGCAAGATCATCCAGGAACTCGAGGCAGCATTTCGCGGCGCGGGCTGGAATGTCATCAAAGTAATCTGGGGCACGGATTGGGATGACCTGCTTGCCCGGGACAAGAGTGGATTGCTCCTCAAGCGCATGGAAGAAGCTGTGGATGGCGACTATCAAAAATACGTCGTGGAACCGGGCAGTTACACGCGCAAACATTTCTTCGGAAAATACCCCGAGTTGCTCAAGCTCGTGCATCACCTCACTGACGACCAGATTCGTAAGCTGCTGCGAGGTGGTCATGACACCCGTAAAATTTACGCAGCCTACAAAGCTGCGACAGAACACAAAGGCCAACCCACCGTCATCCTTGCGAAAACAGTAAAAGGTTATGGCCTTGGTGAAGCAGGCGAAGGCCGCAACATTTCGCATCAGCAGAAAAAGATGAACGAGAAGGAACTTCGCGAATTCCGCCAGCGCTTTGATATTCCGATGAGCGACGACGTGATCGCGGACATGCCGTTCTATCGGCCATCTGCTGACAGTCCGGAGATCAAGTATCTGCTGGAACGTCGCAAGACATTGGGAGGTTTTCTGCCTGCGCGCCATGTCACCGCGCCAAAGCTGGATGTGCCGAAGCTGGAGTTCTTCAAGGAATTCTTCAAAGGTTCTGGAACGAGCGAAGTTTCAACCACGATGGCGTTCGTCAGATTGCTTACCGTTTTACTGCGGCACAGGGGCATCGGCAAAAACATTGTGCCGATCATTCCCGATGAAGCACGCACGTTCGGGATGGACTCGTTGTTCCGCGAGATAGGAATCTATTCAAGCAAAGGCCAGCTTTATGAGCCAGTGGACATGAAATCGTTGCTCTATTATCACGAGGCCAAGGACGGGCAAATTCTTGAAGAGGGCATCACCGAGGCGGGTTCAATGTCGTCGTTCATCGCAGCGGGCACGGCATACGCCACGCATGGTGTGGAGATGGTGCCGTTCTATACTTACTACTCGATGTTCGGCCCACAGCGCATTGGCGATTTGATGTGGTTGGCTGGTGACATCAAAGCGAAGGGCTTTCTCTGTGGCGCAACATCAGGTCGCACCACGCTCAATGGCGAAGGCTTGCAACATCAGGACGGCCACAGCTTGTTGTTCGCGAGCACAATTC
The DNA here is from genome assembly GCA_964429665.1 of uncultured Bifidobacterium sp. Lineage (GTDB taxonomy): Bacteria > Verrucomicrobiota > Verrucomicrobiia > Limisphaerales > JADLHS01 > JADLHS01. The sequence continues at coordinate 10,739 of CAYSDO010000088.1, read as the reverse complement.
CCACGGTGCTGGCATACGATCCGGCATTTGCTTACGAGATCGCTACCATCGTCGCGGATGGTTTGCGTCGCATGTATGTCGAAGGTGAGGAGATTTATTACTACATCGCGCTGTACAACGAGAATCATCTGATGCCGCCGATGCCCGAAGGCATTGAAGGCGGCATCTTGAAGGGGCTTTACAAGTTCAAGGCGGGGCCAGATCGAAAGAAGGTCAAAGCCCACATTCTCGGGAGCGGCCCGATCATTCAATCCGCACTCAAAGCACAAGAGATTCTCGCGGAAGAATACGGCGTGTCAGCCGACGTGTGGAGTGCGACGAGCTACAAACTGCTCCGCTCAGACGCAATCCGCTGTCAGCGCTGGAACATGCTGCATCCGACTGAGACGCCGAAGAAATCCTACCTTGAGAGTCTGCTTGCGCAGGAAAAGGGTGCATTCGTCGCCGTGTCGGACAATATCCGCACCGTGCCGGATCAGATTGCGCCGTGGGTTCCCGGTGGGTTGTTCACATTGGGCACGGATGGTTTTGGCCGCAGTGATACACGGTCGCGTTTGCGTCGATTCTTCCAAGTGGATGTCGAAAGTACCGTCATTGGCACGCTCTTCGCGCTCGCTCAAAAAGGCGAAATCGAACGCGGCGTTGTTGCACGGGCGATGAAGGATATGGGGGTTGATCCAGAAAAGATTCAGCCGCAGTTGGTCTGAGTGATTTCCACTTGTCGTGTCAAAATGTGAAACACGTTGCATAGCGACACGACACTAAAGGCTCGAGTGTGTTCCAGATGGGATGCTGTAACGGCAATTATATGCCGATTAAACGCGGTAGGCCCACAGTTTGCTTGTCTTTGGGCATCAAGATTGGTGATTGCTTATGATGGATTCAGACGAGCGCGAAATCTTCTACTACCTCAAAGGGTGTAAAGGGCAGTTTGTGTCCTCACATGAGGTCTGTCGTCGGGCGGGCGGGAAGAAGCGCTTTCAGCGTGAACCTGACTGGGCCAAGCCTGTACTCGTCCGGATGGCGGAGCGCACAATACTGGAAGTGGATCCGGCAGGATATTACCGGGTCAAACCCGCGCCGGTCAAAAAGGGGCAGGAGCAGCGTTGGGCATCGCCGGCAATTGCGAGCATTCTCAAATCCAGCGGCAAGGATTTCAGTGAAGTCATCAAGTTGGATGAAGATGAGGACGGTTATTACGAAGCTTTGTGAGTGCCAGGCTGATGTCGAATCGTGATATCGCCGGTCCATTTTTCTGCGGCCATGTTCTTCAAGGTTGAGATTATTTCCAATCCTTCCGTCTGTCGGGTGACGCGTATGCAGTAGATCAAATAAGCCAGAGTGAGCACGCGTTCAAGGCCAGAAATATTGGCCTGTTGTGCGTAATTGGTAAATTCTAGGGAATCGAAAAGCGCATCAAGCCGCGCCAGAATTTGCCCTGCGTTCTCTCTCTCGACAAGAACTGCGGGCTGGATGATGAAGTGCAGCCAGTCCCACATGGGAACGCCCGCAAGTTCACCGCGTTCCCAATCCAGAACTGTCCAGCGAGCTCCTTCAATTTTCACATTCCATGGCGCCAGATCGCCGTGCATGAGCGTTGAAACAACATCGACCTCGCCGAGAGATGTGATGACCGGGAGCAACTTTTCGTCATGCGTTGCAGCGACGAGCTTTTTCCATGTATCAAGCTCGCGCAAGCAAACCTTGCCTGAAGGATTCAACCAGGAGGAAAAAAGTTTCCCCAGTCCATGCGTTGAATTTCCAGTCGGTGATCCGCCTGCAATGAAATCGGTGGCGAATGCCTCCACTTGCGTGGAGGAAAATGTGCGGCGCAATCGCGGGACTGCGGCTGAAGCCGCACTCGCTTTGCTCAACACTGAAGCTTCACGCTGAATGAGCAAACGAGCTTCATCTTGATGCCCAGCTTTCACTACGGCCACAGGGTTGCCAGCATTATCAAACAACAGAAAAACAAACCGTCGTCCTGGAGCTTTCGGATTTCCTGCGAGAACAGCGAATTGAGGCACTCTGTCGCCAGCCATGCCCGCTACCTTGGATAGGAATTTCGCAAACGCACTGGTCTCTGGGATGGTTGCGTTGAGCGATTTTGTGCCCAAGGCGAAACCTGCGCGCAGTGCGACTTTTAGCAGGGTACGCGCAATGCGTGCCTTTGTGCTTTGCGCTGGATAAAGGTCGAGTGCGCGTGCGGCTGCGGCATTTGACGAAGGCAGAAATAGAAATGGTTGTCCACCGCGATTGAGCACCCGAAATCTGACCGCGTTTGATGTTTCGGGAGTTTCGCCGGATGCAAAAAGTGGTTGCCAGGGATTCTGCATCACGCCCTTTGTGACAAAACATGCGCCAGCTTGTCGATGACTTTCCGAGCGACGACGTCTGCTGGCTCGGTGGCGTCGGCATCAATTACCTGAGTGTTCCCGAAGGTGAGGCTTGAAAGAGTCCTTGTCTGCTCACGGATTTGTTCCTCGCTCAGTTCTTGTTTGCGTGCAAGAAGAATCTCCGCTGGTGCATTCAATCTGATCACGATATCGGGCTTCGGGAAGAACTTTTCGGCCAAGACCAACAGCCAGCGTGGGCCGTGGTATCGCACGGACGCTGGATCAAGGTGATAGTTGTAGAAATAACGATCCACAAGCACGAGATATCCTCGTTTGCGATTCAGCTTCAAATGAAACCGCCACGCGAGTTGTGCGCGCAACACATTCCGGACAAGCCGCGCCGCAGAGAGAAATGCTTGAACCAAGCTGGCAGCCTGCTCCGTCTTGCGTGGTTGGTTGCCAGGTTCAGGAAGTGGGAATTCAAATCGCTCATTGAGCGGCGGAAGCCAGTGATAGTAACGCACGCCAAAGACGCGCTTTGTTTGCGCCGCTGATTCGATGAGATTCCTGGCAAGTGTGGTTTTGCCTGAACCATCCAAACCGAGCAGCACGGCTAACGCGCCATTCCAACGCGCGGCTTTTCCCTCGTGCAATCGCGCGAGTATATTGCAAATGAAGTTCGCCATCCCGTCCACCGTTTGTGCGGATGCCATGAAACCCGTCCCGACGTGGATGAGATGTGTGTGGGTATTATTCCGTACCACTGCAAATCCTCGATCTGGTTGTGGCCAGCCGCCGGCCAACAGAGATGCGGGTTTGTCGGCCACTGGAAGTGACTCCACCATCATGCCTCCTTTGAACAAGGTGTGCCGACAGAAAGCAGCCGAGGCGCGACCATCCACAATGAGATTTTTTTTCAACGGAAATAGAATCGCGAGTCGTTTGGCTAGATTCCTCCCAGTGTCCGCCGGCATCCCGATAAGTTTCACACGCAGACCTGGTAGTGCGCGTTTTCGAGAAAGAAACCGGGTGATGTCTTTGAATATGTAGCGAATCGAGTGGCCAATTTTCCGAGGGCGCAAAAAACAATCCCGTCGTGCAGCCCGTTGGAGAGAGTTGACCAGATACGGGTCGTCCACACTTGCGAGGAGATTTCCCCGGACGCCAAATGCCTGTTGGAATACGTCGCAAAGTTGTTCGTGGTCATCCGCCTGGGAGCGAATATCCAGAAGGCGCTGGGCGTAACGGTCGCTGAGTTTGCCCTGCCACATGGCTTGCGTGAGGATGACGACGGCTTCGTGTTTGATGTCAGGAACAAAGAAGGATGTGCCGTCGGCGTTGCTGAAACGTACCCGTGAGTTCAACACTTGCTCGGCAGTGAGCAGATGGAAACGCCGCCAGCGATTTTCAGTATCTATATCAATCCGGGTGATACATTCCGCACGGTTCCAGAATACGAGCGAGTGATTTACAAAGCGCGTGTGCTGAACAAGCACCTGGTCAGCGAGTTTTGCGGCCTCAGTGCAGCACTCGATCACCGCAGCAACGCGTGCAGGTTTGGTGAGCAGGTCAACATCTGAGGATGGGTCATCGAATAGGTTGTCGAAGTTGCGGAGGACACACCATGGGATTTGCCGTTCGTCCAGGAGACGAAACAAATGCGTGAGAAGTTCCCGGCGCGTGCTCATTTTTCGGCGAGCAATTTGTCGTAGGTGCTTTCGAGCAGCCTGCGTTTGGCGTCCCAGCTGAACAATTCCCGGGCGCGTTTTGCGGCGCGGACGCCGAGCTCGACCCGCAGTGTGGGATACTTATGCAGACGGGTCAACGCATCGGCAAATCGCTGGATGGTTTCATCCGGAGTGGTGATGGGAATTTTCACGCCGGAGTTTTCGTCCACCATTTCAGTCGGACCGCCCCAGTCGAGGCAGATCACTGGCAGTCCTTTCGACATGGCTTCGAGCAAAGCGGAGCCGCCGCTGTCCCGCAATGCAGGGAAAACCAGCACATCGGCGTTCTCGTAAAATGCAGCGAGTTCCTTGTGTGGTTTCTGCCCGTGAAAAACGATCTGGTCGGCAACCTTGTATTTTCGCGCCTGACTTTGCCAGAAATCAAGACCGGTTCCGGTGCCGAGTATATCGAGTCGGCAGTCTGAAATCTTTGCCCTGGCGAGCGCCGCAAAGGCGAGTGGCATGGCGCGGGTGGCGAAGCAGTTGCCGACATACAACAGACGAAATGTACCGTCATTTTTTCGAACGTGGGGCTGGAGCGAACGGATCGCGTCCTCGGCTCGCATCGCATTGGGAGGGACAACGACGCATTTGCTCCGCACTGATTCACCCAAATATTCCATCGTCGTGCGGTTGGAGGCGAAGATGATGTTCGCGCGTCGCAAGGATTCCTGAACCATGGGAAGGCGAAGCCAGAGAGTATTGAACACGCGCCGCAGGGATTCCGGGAGAAAGAGCGGCCCGATAAATTTGTAAAATCCAAACGGAATGTGTTCGCCGCCCGCGATTGGTCCCCAAACCGATGGAATCCCCAGTCGCGTGGCAAGAAACGGAATCCGGAAAGTGTGAAATGTCGTCTGGTGTGTGAGGCAAAACTTTTCCTTCTGGTGCAGGTCTGTTGCGAGCCGGTACGCCCGGTACGCCCAGTTTATTTTGCGAACCCACGCGCCCAATCTTCCAAATCGTGAGGTCCATTTGCGAACTCGCCCGGACAGCGGTACGAAGTAAGGTAGGATGCCGCACGTTTTGGACTGCCGTTCGACGGCAGCCTGTGCGTTAACCGTGGTGATGAGGTGAACGCGATATTTGTTTGCCGCCTGTTCCGCCCAGCCCCAGCCGAGCCAGTGTTCGCCGGTCCCGTCCGGGTCGCAGGCATAGGAAATCATCAGGATTTTCGGCGCGTTTGCGTCGCTCATACACGATGTTGTCGGATTTGCTCCACGAGCGCCGACGTGAATCGCCGCAGCGATTTGGATTTCGAGGCAAGACTCTTGAGGAAATCCGCCGCGAAGTCCAGCGCTTCGGCAATGACTCCGGCTACCCGAAGTGAGAGTGCGCTACGTGAGGTTCGTACGAGGACCCCATTAGATTCGTCCTGCGCGCTGTGGCAGATGCCCGCAACGTGGTCGCGCTCGTCGAACACGACGATCTTGCGGCCGGTGTGCAACGCAAGTTCCCGTGCGACGACTGCACCGGAAAAGCCTGCGCCTACAACACAAAATCGTTTTTCTGGCATCAGTTCTCTTTTGGGGTGGTTTTGGAGATGTTTCGCATCACATCTCCTTGGGTGATGACCGCACTGGAACTGGTGGCAGCCGATACACCTCAAATGTGATTGTCGTCGAATCGGAGAGCGGGTCGGGTGTGAGTCTCTTGCCCTTGTGCATGACCTCGTGCCAGATGTAAGCACGGAGATGTTCGGCAAGAGTAAGTTCGCCCGTTGGAAGTTTGAGCGTTTCTACAGCCAATCTTTGGCCATCCCGTTCAATTCTTTTCGAGAGTTCCTCTGAGAGGGGTAATTCGGGACTTCGGATGAAAATCAAATTGTAGTCGGATCGTTTCAGCAGCCCGGGCAATTGTTCGAGCCTCTCAGACGATTTTACTCCGTAGAAAATCAGGCGATCAGCAACGATGCTGGTCGCTTTGCCAGCCTGTACATCGCTAGGCTTATAGGGTGGGTGACCCATTTCTACATTGGTGACTATTACATCGGTGTTGGCAGTGTGAACTGCCATGAATCGTCCTATGAGCCGTGATGTCGCTGAAATAGTGGGTACGGAGAATCCAAGGTGAGTATAAGCCACGCCGGGCAGCGCGAGGACGGTTAGAAGCAAAACCAGCCATCGCTTTTGCTTTTCAAGCACTGCTGCGGTCAATACGGCGAGAGGGAAGAGCAAGCTGCCATAAACGATATTCTCCATGTAAAAATAATGTGGAATTACGATGGCCGCCAACAAGAACGAAGGCAGGTAAACAATCGCAACTGTTCGAAGTGTGGCGCGATTGGTGCGGGATACGAGCAGGCCATATACGCCTCCGACAATGAGCGCCAAACCGGCAAAAATCACCGTTCGCAGTGGCAGCAACGTGAAAAGCGACAAACGGCTTATCCGCGCAGATTGCTCGCCGCCCATCTTAAGACGGAGGTGTTCAATTAGCGCCAAAAAATCTGGTTCGTAGATGACCACTTGCAGAAGGAAGAATGCGAAACTCGCCAGAGCTCCGAATAAAAGCGCGCGCGCCACACGATCTCGGAGGTATCCTGCTATTGTCTCCCGCAGAGATTTCGCAGGCGGAACCGCCATCACCATCAATGCTGGCACCAACGTGAGAGTGAACCAGGAAATCTGGCCGCCAACAAACGTCAACATGAACGCCACCCAGGAAGCCACGGCAGACACGCCGTTAGAGCGGTTTTTCATCAATAGAAACCACGCTGCCACGGGCCAAAGCAGCGCTCCTGTTGCAACAAGGTCTGTCTCGCAATCCAAGATGATCGAACACGGAGCTATTGCGAACAGCACCGTGGCGAACCACGCGGCAAAACGTTGAAAATGATGATCCAGGATCTTAAAGACGAGAATGCAGCCGATCAGTTTGAGTGCCAGCACCAAAAACATCACTCCCCACCCACCCGCCAACCAATACACAAACGTGTAAGCCCATAACATCGGAAGTGGATAGTGTGTATAGTTGTAAGCTTCGGGATTGGGGAGATGGCCACTCCACCACCCCGGATTCATTCTGGCTCCGTGCCGTTCAAAAAATCCATAGTCGAGAAGTTTATGAGCATTCCACACTTCAGTGCACATCAACGGTTCGGTGTGGAATATCGGGTAAAGCCGCACCAGAACCCAGATGATCACAATTAAAGCGAGCGAGGATCTCTTCGAATACAGGAATTTCTCCGAGACGAATTGTGGCGGCTTCATGTTGACCGGTACGTTGCTTGTTCTGCTGCCTGTTTGCCTTCGAGCAGCGCGTCTTCCATGCCTCCGTAATTCCAGCCGCCCCAGCGCCCGCCGCTGAACGCGCCGTTCGCCGTGAGATAATCAAGGATTTGTTTCCGGCATGGATCGTAGTGTTCGTCGAAGATGACGTATGCGTTAGGGATGTTGCACAGTTCCATGAAAAGAATCTCGTCATCATTCGACAGAACCTTGGCTCGTTTGAGGTCGGCTATGACGCGCGGCTTCAGTTTGTCCGGTTGCTTGAGAAGTTCGATGGCGTCGCCGCCGGAAAGTTCTACATAGTAACTGCGACAGCCTTTTGGCGCAGAGGATGCGTGAACTGCTGAATAGGATCCGGCGCGGTAGAAAACAAATTCAGGTTCGGGAAAATAAATCCAATGATAGTTGCTCGCGATGTCGCCTTTCCCACGCACGCCGATATCGTAATAGTGAACGGTGGTGGCGCGCAGTTTGGCGGCGGCGGCGCGAATTTCCGGCGGCGCGTCGGATATCAATCGCACCAGCGTCGTCAGAGCCATGGTGTTGATCAGATTTTTGAAGCGAAGTTGTTTGCCGGTGGAGAGCGTGGCGGTTTTGCCGCCGAGGTTGATGGAAGTGACGGTGGTATTGTAGAACGGCGGCGTGGGGATGGCTTTAGCCAGGGCCTTTGGCAGTGCGCTGATGCCTCCTACGCGCGGATAGACAAACTTCGCGTTGTAGCCGAGTGATTCGCGGGAGAAACCAAACGCACCCTTCACCACGTCTTCGAGCGAGGGTCGTGGAATGAAACGATCCGCGTAGGTGGCTGAAATTTCCTCGAGTTTCACGCCCATCAACTTTTCGTTGTAGGGAACCATGAAGTGCTTGCAGATGCCTTCGCCAAACAATCGTTCAACGCATTCACGGAAATGTTTTGGTGGCGTGGTGGGCGCGGTGAGGCCGAAGTCTTCGGGGTGACGTGTCTTGAGCAGACCGAGCAGGCATTCCATCCCGACTTCGTTTGGCAGGCCAAATGTGTTTGCTTGAAACGGGTATGGAGTGAATGTGCCGCGCATGTGGACGACGGCTCTGCGTTCGTGTTCGACAAGCTGGCCGGTGAGAACTTTGTTGACCAGGTCTTTGATTCCGGCATTGCGCAGGTGCAACCAGTGGCCGGTGCCGTCACAGAGAAATCCGTTGTGGCGATTGCGCGTGCGGACGATGCCGCCGGGCTCGTCTTCGCGCTCGACCAGCAGGTAATCCTGTCCGAGATGGTAGGCGCAGGAGAGGCCGGTGAGTCCCGCGCCGATGATGAGATGCGAATGGTCTTCCATGAATGTCAGGTCTTGCGTTTGAGCTTAAAAATCCACCCGCGCAGCCGTTCATAGGCCCGCGCGGGCACGAGAGCTTTAGCGGCTTGCTTGCCAAAGTAAAGGAGGTGCGGCTGCTTTCCTTCAAGAATCTTCTGGAACTGCCGCCCGTTGGTATGGCGATTGATCGGGATGGTTTCGAGTGATCTGAAGTCGATCTTGCGATTGAATCCCCAGCGCATGGTGCGGATCATCTTCAGCCCAGTCTCAAGCGCGATGCGCTGAACTGTTGAATTACTGAATCCGCCAGGTGGCGCGAAAGCCCAGACTGGTTTGCCAGTGATTTGTTGGAGTATTTGACACGAAGTGCGCAGTTGATGTCGCAACTCGGTTTCGTCTAGGGTATCGAGCCGCTTGTGATCGTGACTGTGACATCCGATGACATGGCCTGCTTCAGAAATCTGGCGGATATGGCGATCAGTCAGATAGCCTTGGCGGTTGAGCTTGACTGTCGGCACAAAAAAAAAGCCACGGAGGTTGAATTGCGTGAGAACTGGCAGGACGATTTCGAAATGGTCCACTGTTCCGTCATCGAAGCTCAGGGTGAATTGCTTTTCTGAAGTTCTTTTGTGATCAACGAGATGGTCTGGCGGCAACGGTGTGAATCCCGCGGATGTCAGAGATTGAAGGTGCTGCGTGAACTGGTCACAAGTGACCGTGTAAAAGTCTGCGTCGCTTTGCCGAGCTCCGGAAACTTTGTGATAGGTTAGGAAGTGAATCACGGCTTCTCCGCTACAAAGAACACGCCCCGGGCGGCCAGTTCCGTTTCCGAGTAATGACTGAAGGAAGAATGAACGGGGGTGCGTTTCAGTTCGGCCAAGTCTTCCGGCGTGGGCAATGTCAGTTTGAATTCTCGAATTATGAAGCCAGCTTGTTCAAGTGTTTCACGGTAGTCGGGCCCTTTGAGCCGGTTGAATCCCATCAATGACGAGTTGATCCAGTTTTCCCAGGTTGTTGGCGAGAAGCTCAGATGTTCATATTGACCCCTATTGAGGCCGGGGCTGCGGAATTGTCCCACAAAGTGAACAGTAGCGTGAAAAAGTCCGCCTGGTTTCATCGCCGCGAATAATTCCTTGAAGATGGCGAGTTGAACGGGTTTTGGAATGTGCTGGAGAACTTGAGTGCATATCACCATGTCGTAATGGCCGAGTTGGCGTTGCAACAGGTCGCCGTATGGCGCGTGGTATTCAATGCCCAGTGGTGACAGCACATCGCTAGCGAGAGCGCTTTGGGTCGGCTTAGCCTCGGGCAGCCGCTTCACTGAATTGCGCGCAGGAAACTTGGGATCGGCTGCGATTTTACGAAACAGGTTGATGGTGTCTGTCGCCTTGAGGGCGTCCATGTTTGGCAACACGTCGATGAGCGTCTGGCAGTTGTTCCCAAATGCGTACCACAATAGTGGAATGGTCGGATGCCAGCCTGCGCCGAGGTCAAGCAGATTGCCATCGACCAATTTACCCGAGCAGTTGTTTTTTCGCGCCCAATCCCAAAGTTCCAGTCCGACCTTAATTTTTTGATCCACACGCGTCAGGGATGCCAGCGTGGATTTGGTGATCTTTTCCTGCGTGTAGTTGTACAGTGCCGTTCCTCCGGGGAGCATGGAAAGGAATTTGAATTGGGCACTCTTGGCTCGCCATCCCATAATTTATTTGCAGATAGGGCCGCTTTGGAGTTTGGAGGTGAAAAACGCGGACACAAATACGTCTCTTGGCCTTCGTTCAAATTGCATGTCATACAAAAATAGAGTTCATACCGATGGGCAACAAGTAAAAACCCCCACATTGAATTGCTGCCGAATGCAGTTTGAAGCTGCGAGTCGCAGTCAAAACAATCGCGCAGATTTTGCTTCGCTTGCCATGTCAACCCAACGTGTTTGACCACCCGGCGCTTTTCCCCCAGAATCCACATATGGCAAACACGTTTGGGCATTTGTTCCGCATCACCACCTGGGGCGAGTCGCATGGCGGAGGAGTTGGAGTGGTGGTGGACGGGTGTCCACCGCAGATCAAACTTTCCGAGGCGGACATCCAGCCCGACCTCGATCGCCGCCGTCCCGGCCAGTCCAGCATCGTCACACCCCCCAAGGAATCTGACACC
>CAYSDO010000087.1:0-12911 GCA_964429665.1 uncultured Bifidobacterium sp. | reverse complement strand
GGCATACTGCGCGAGCGGATGTTGCACCCGACGGATTATGAAACTGCCGTGCATTATTTTCTCGAAGAGTTCTGCGGTGACGAACAGTTTATCATGTTGTCCGAGCGGGAGGAATCCCCTGCTCTGCTGACAGTGCTGACCAAGGTTGTCTCATCTGCGATAAATCGGAACGTGAAATTCGAGGAGTCAAAAATTTTCCTGTTGAACGGGCAAAGATTCTATCACGGCAACGCTTCGGTGGAAGGTCGTGTGGTGTTATTTTTCTATTTCAAAGAGGTAGAAACCGGAATTGCAGCTTTAATTCCAGGTACGCGCGGCGCAATGGAGGTCGCGCGATTTCGGCTTCCACAAGGACTCGTTGACCCGAAGTGTAATTGACATATACGGTCATCGGTAAGACTTCGTGCGCTGAACTCTACTTGTCACCTTTACGACTTGTCGCTTTCTTCAATTCCCGCTCGCGCAACCACGCGAAGATCACCGGCGTCACGATGAGGATGTGAATCAAGCTGCTCAACATGCCACCGATGACCGGCGTCGCGAGCGGCTTCATCACTTCCGCACCTTGCCGGTGACTCCACATAATCGGCAACAAGCTCGCCACGATGGTCGCCACGGTCATCACTTTCGGTCGCAACCGCAGGCGTGCGCCGTCTTTCACGGCTTGGATCAAATCGGCTGAGTTGAACAACGCGCCGCGTTCTTCCATCCGCTTCTTCAACGTCTCTTCGAGATACACCACCATCACGACGCCGGTCTGCACCGCTGTGCCGAAGAGCGCGATGTAGCCGACCCACACCGCGCCATTGAAATTGTAGCCGAGAATTTTTTGCAGGAACACGCCGCCGCTCAGCGCGAACGGCACGGCCAGCAACACATGCGCCGCCTCCGCCGCGCTGTGATACACCATATAGAGCATCACGAAAATGATCAGCATCACCGCCGGGAACACGACCTGCATCGTCTGCGTGAAGCGGCGTTGGTTCTCATATTCGCCGGTCATCTTGTAAGTCATGCTGCCCCAGTTCATCCGCTTGAGCGCCGATTCCACTTCATTCACGAAGCCGCCGAGATCGCGGTCCTGCACATTGGCCTGCACGTAAGCCCGCAACCGCCCGTTCTCGCTGGCAATCTCATTCGCACCCACTTCGCGAGTAATCGTCGCCACCATTGCGAGCGGGATGTAAGCCCCCTCGTTCTTAATCTTAATCTCATTCTTAATCTTACTCTCCCCCTGGCCCATGCCACCACCCGCCGCCGCGCCGCTGGAACTCGCCGCTGCACCGCCACTCATTCCAGACTTCGTCGCGATAAGGATGCGGCCAATCTTCTCAATGTCGTCTCGTTCGCCGCGCTCGAGGCGCACTTGAATTGGATACCGCTCGCGCCCCTCGATGGTCACGCTCACGTTCTTGCCGCCGATGGCCACCTCGACCGCGTCCAGCACATCGCGCGCGCTCAGTCCGTAACGCGCCATGGCGCGACGATCCACTTTCACGTTCAGATACGGCTTGCCCTGCACGCGCGACGGCGACACCCCAGCCGCCCCGGGAATCTGTTTCACCACCGCTTCGACCTCGAACGCCTTTTGCTGAATCGCATCAATGTTATCGCCGTAAATCTTCACGCCAACCTGCGCCCGAATGCCGGTGTAAAGCATCAAGATGCGATTCTCGATCGGCTGCAGAAACGCTGGCACGTAGCCCGGCACGACCTTCATCTTTTCGGTCAGCTCGGCCTTGAGTTTCTCGACGGTCATGCCCTCGCGCCAAGCAGGGTTGCGCACCACGCGCGGCAGCTTGATGAGACCCAGCACGGTGCGATTCGTGGAAATCCATTCGGGCTTCAACGTGATCGTCGTCTCCAACATCTCGGTGGGCGCGGGATCGGTGGGCGTCTCGAAGCGACCCAGCTTGCCCGCGACCGTCTCGATCTCCGGCACGCCGGCCATCACTTGATCCTGCCACGCCATTACGCGCTGGATTTCCGTGAGACTCGTCTTCGGCAACAACACCGGCATGTAAAGCAAGCTGCCTTCGTTCAACGGCGGCATGAACTCCTTGCCGAAGCCTTGAACCAAATCCGCCGTTCGCGTCCAACCGGCGTTGCGCAGATTCGCCGTCCACGCGCGCGGCAAACCGAACGCGATCAATAGCGCCGTCGCCAGCAACATCGCCGCCGCGCCGATGACCGTCTTGCGATGCCGCAACGCCCAGTTCAGCACCGGATCGTAAATCTTCAGCAGCACGCGCATGATGATGTTGCGGTCCTCGGCGTGAAACGGCCCACGCACGAGCAAGCTGCACAACACCGGCACGACCGTCACGGCGAGCAACGTCGAGCCGACCATCGCGAACGTCTTCGTCCACGCGAGCGGATGGAACAATTTGCCTTCCTGCCCCGTCAGCGCGAATACCGGCACAAACGCGAGGATGATGATCGCCATCGCGAAGAAGATCGGGCGTCCGACTTGTTTGCACGCGGCGAGCGTGACGTCCCACGTTTCGGCGGGCGTCAGCGGACGCTTCTTCTCCTCTTCGGCTCGCTCGCAATGTCGGATGACATTTTCCGTCACCACAATCGCCGCATCCACCAGCACGCCGATGGCGATGGCGATGCCCGTGAGCGACATGATGTTGCTCGTGATGCCGAATTCCTTCATCAGCAGGAACGAGATGAGGATCGAGATCGGCAACGGCAGCGTAACGATAAGGATGCTGCGGAAGTGCCAGAGGAAGATGATGTGCGCCAGCGTGACGAGGATGATCTCCTCGACGAGCGCGTGCTTGAGCGTGTCAATCGTGCGGTCAATCAGCGTGCTGCGATCGTAGAAGGGTTTGATGGAAATGCCCGGCGGCAAACTCGGCTCGATCTCCGCGATGCGCGCCTTCACCCGCTCAATGACGGCTTTGGCATTCTCGCCCGTGCGCATCACCACCGTGCCGCCGACGGCTTCCGCGCCATTCACGTCGAGCGTGCCGCGTCGGAAATCGCCGCCGATCTGCACCGTCGCGATGTCTTTCAGGTAAATCGGCGTGCCGTCCACGGCTTTCACCGCGATGAGTTCCAAGTCCTCCGGTTGCGCCACCAACCCGATGCCGCGCAGCACGAACTCCGCGCCGTTCTCCTCGATGACTTTGCCGCCGACATTGAGATTCGCGTTCTGCACCGCGCCCATGACTTCGCCGAGCGACACGTTCGCTGCGCGCATCTTCGTGGAGCTGAGTTCGATCTGATACTGCTTCACGAAGCCGCCGATGCTCGCGACTTCCGCCACGCCTTGCACGCTGGCGAGTTGATAACGCACATGCCAGTCCTGCACGGCGCGGAGTTTGCCAAGGTCGTAACCGCCGCCGGGCGCTTTCGCAGGATCGACGGCGAGGTAGTATTGATACACCCAACCGAGCCCCGTCGCGTCCGGACCGAGCTGCGGCTTCACGCCTTCGGGCATGTTCGCTTGCAGATAATTCAACCGCTCCAACACACGCGTCCGGGCGAAGTAAGTGTCGACACCCTCCTCGAAGATGATCGTAAGGAGGGAGAACCCGAACATCGAAGTCGCGCGCACGTCCTTCACGCCAGCGAGCCCTTGCAGGCCGGTCGTGAGCGGGAACGTCACCTGATCTTCGACCTCCTGCGGGCTGCGGCCCATCCAATCGGCATAGACGAGCACCTGATTTTCCGTGAGGTCGGGAATCGCATCCACTGGCGTGCGGAACACTGCGCGCACGCCCAGCGCGATGATCATCAGCGCCCCGCACAGCACGAGGAAGCGGTTCTTCAGACTCCATTCGATGATGCGTTGAATCATGACAAACCTCCAACTTGGCTGGGCCGCGAAGCGGCCAAACATGAATAGCCGTGGGTGACAACCCACGGTGCGAGGTGGGAAAATGGTGCGACCCCGTAGGGGTCGAAGGTGTTTTGTCGCATGTCCGTGGGCTGTCGCCCACGGCTATCCATGTTTTGTCCCTTCGGGACAATTCGCGGCGCTTTCACGGCTTCACCTCCGACCCGCAATCCAGCATCTCTTTGCCGAACCACGGATTGCGCACGTCGGGTTGCAATTGCATCCAATCCGCGCGATTCGGCGCGCCGGGGAAGGCGTCCTTCGTCATCGGACAGCGGAATACTTTCACGCTGGCGAACTCCTTGTTTCCTTTCCGCGCGGCTTGCGCGAGCGGAACGATCGCGGTGCTGAACTGGTAGAAGGCCTTGCGCGCGGTTTGCAGATTATCCGCTGCGCCCAGGTGTCCGACCTTTTCGATCGGTTGAACCAGCGCCTGCCACACGTTCGTGCTTTCGAAGGCGGCCATCAATGCCGGAGTCGCGCTGTGAGTTTTGGCGGCCAGCGCATTGAACTCTTTCACGTCGTCGTCTGCGAGCGTTGCGGCCAATGCATCCGCCAGTTTCAGGAAATCCGTGACTGCCTTGAGTTGAACTTCCGTGAGCGCCGGCAGAGTGGCGGTCTGATTCGTTGTTTCACTGTGCGGCGCGTGCGTGGCGAAGGAGCGGTTCATCTCGGCTTGGCCATCAATAAGCAGATTGCCATTCATCACCACCTTGTCACCGGCGCTGAGACCGCCGAGGATCTCCACCAGCGCATCGCCCCGGCGACCGAGTTGCAAGACGCGGCGCGCATAACCGCCCCCGCCTTGATCCACGAACGCCACGGCTTCTGGCCCGGTCTGGATGATCGCGCTACGCGGCACAGCGAGCACTTCGGGCACATCCAGATGCACGACGCCATCCGCATAAACGCGATGCGCGAAGAGGCGGCGGCCATCCACCATTGGGTTCTCCAGTTCAACGCGGACTTTCGTGGCGCGCGTCGCTTCATCCAGATTCGGATCAATGAACTTGATCGTGCCCGTAACAGTTTTGCCCGGCAGCGACGGCGTGGTGACGTCCACTTTTTGGCCGGCGTGAATCCACGGCAGGTCCTGTTCGTAAGTGCGGAACTGAAACCACATCGTTGCGAAGTCCGCGATCTCGAACAGCTTCTCGCCTTCTTGCACATATTGCCCGGCGTAGATTTTCTTCTCCGTCACCGTGCCGCTGATGGGCGCGAGGATTTGCGAGGTGATTGCGTCCACTGGTTTAGCCGGCAACGCTTCAATTTGTTCCGGTGTTAGACCTGCCTGCCGCAGGCGCGAGGCGACGGCAGCGCGCAAGTCTGAGTTTGTCGAACTGGCAATCGCCCGATACTCGCGTTCGGTCTGGAGCAGCATCGGGCTGTAAAACTCGGCGAGGGGTTCGCCGGCTTTCACTTCCGCGCCCACGTAGCTGACGTGCAACTTCTCAATGCGGCCCGGAATGTAAGCGGACAACACGCGATGCTTTGCGTCGTCGTCGTCAATCGTACCCGCCACCGGCAACGTCTTGGTCAGCGCCTGCGTTTTGACTTCCGTCGTCTGGACGTTTAGCACGCGAATGGACGACGCGGAGAGCGAAATCATGTCGCCGCCTGCAGCGAGGCCAGCCTCGCCTTCATAGACGGGCGTGAGTTCCATGCCGCAGATCGTGCAACGCCCGGGCTTGTCGGACTTGATCCACGGGTGCATGGCGCTCTGGTAGTAAAGCACCTTGCGCTCGGACTTGGTGTCGGCGGATTTCGATTTGCCGCAGCCGACCAGCAAAGCCAATACGACCAATGGGACACATGCGCCCCATTTGGCGACCGTTGGGAAAATGTTTTTTGTATTCATGGCGGATCAAGGTTTCGCGGGCTTCGGGCAGCAAGAATCGGTGGGCGTCGCCTGCGCGGCTTGCGCAGCCAGATGCGGACAGGCCATCGCGGCGGAAGCTTCCTCGACAACCGGTTTCTCAGAACAACAACCGCTCTTGGGCGCTGCGATCGCTTCCGGTTTGGTGCCATCGAGCGCAACCAGCTTCATGCCGCACTCGGAACAATCTACAGGCGTCGCGCTGGTGATTTTCGGATGCATCGGGCAAGCGTAGCGGGCGGCGGGCGCAGTGGTGGCGCGGGCGGTTTGAATTCGTTCCGGCACTTGGAAATAAAGTGCCGCTGCCGCGCTGACAAACGAGGCGAGCAGCAACAATCCGATGAGGTTGAGATGACGGGCGATAAATTTCATAGGTTTCAAGAGTTCAAGGTTTCGTGGTTTCAGTTTTGGAATCAGAGTCGGTGCTGAGCATTTGCAACGCTTCGAGATCACCAAGGCCGCAGCAGAGGACGAGTTCGGACAGCATTTCATATTGCTCGGCGACGGCGCGGGCATACATCAATTTTCCTTCCAGCCACATGCGGCGCGCGTCGAGCACGTCGCGGAGCGCGCCGCCGGATTCAAACATCGCCTTGGCGCTGGCGAGGGCCTGTTCGCTGCGGGGATTGATCTGGTCGCGATAGAGCACCGCTTCGCGCCGCGCGGCGGAAATCTTCACGACGAGGCCGTGGACTTCCTCGCGGACGGCTTGGGCAGCGTTTTGGGCCTCGAACTCGGCGGCTTTGCGTTTTTCTTCCTCGCGGCGGACGGCGGCGCGATACTTTGGGGAATTGCCGAGCGGGATGCTGAAGCCGACCATGAACTCGGTCTGCCGCAGGTCACCGTTGCGCGAGTAATTCCGGTTCTCAAACCCGATGCTGACATCCGGCCAGCGTTCCTTGCGCGCAATGTTCACGGCGGCTTCGGAGGCGCGGATTTCTTCGCGCATCTTTCGCAAGCGCGGTTCGTAGCGGAGCGCGAAACTGGCGAGGCGGTCGCTGTGAACAACGACGTCCGCCACGGGCGGCAATTGCAGAGTCGGCCAAGTGGCGGCGAGATCGCGAGTCAAAAACCGATTCACGGCAAGCACGGCTTGGGCGCGTTTATCGCGGTCGGTCTTGAGTTGTTCGATGCGCTTGCTCTGTTCGTTTTGCAGTGTCAAAACATCAATGAGCCGCGCCGAGCCAGAGCGATAACCTTCCTCAACAACTTTGGTGGTCATGTCGAGCCAGGCGAGGTCTTGCTCTGCGATGGCGAGGGTCTCATCGGCGAGCGCGGCGCGAAACAATGCTTTGGCAAGATCGCTACGGAGGGTTTGAAATTGAACATCTTCAGCGGCGACTTCGACGGCGAGTTCGGCGGAAGCCATCTTACGCATCGCGCCGGGTTTGCCGAAGAGCGGAAGTTTTTGTTCCAAGCTGTAGAACACGTCCCCGTTGTCCTCGCGCATCGCGCGTTCGGCGGCCATCACACCGACGCGCGCCATCGGGTCTTCCCAGGTGCGGACGGATTTGATGTTGGCGTCAGCAGCGTTGGTGCGGGCGCGGGCAGCGAGGAGCGATGGGTGATTCGTCGCCATTTCCCCGGCGAACTGATTCACCAGGGTGGGCGTGACCTGTAATGGCGAAGCCCCGGCCTCCGGCCCGGCTCGTTGCGGCACGGGTTCAGGACGCGCCGGGTCGGAGACCGGCGCTCCGAGCGCCAGATTCACCGCCACGAGCCATGTGAGACTGCAACGTATTTTTGTTTTCATGCTGATCAAGATTTCTTCCTGCGCAGAACGACAAAGACGGGACGCAATGCACCTGCGCGGTACACACTGCGGGCGTTCAGACGGGAAGACTCAGATCAGCAGGGCGCAGTCTCGCTGGAACAGCGGGATTGCAAGAGACGAAGAAGAAAGATCGGAGGCGACAACAATCGCCGGGGCGTTCTCAGGAAGTGTCCACGCGACCAACCTGGGAATCAAAGCGGTGAAATTAATGGATGTGCTGATGGAAATCGTCGCAGCCGGAAGGGGATTTGAATCCGGTGCGGATTGCTCTACACAACAGCAGGCTTTCCTGGCAGTGCAACATCCGCACGGGACCGGCGTGGGGGAGGAAGTCGTTTGAGCAGACGCCACCACCTGAAGCCAAATCAGCGTCAGGCTCAGAATGATGGCGGCTGCCCGTTTCATGGTTTTAATCTATCACAAGTCGTGCCACCAAGCGCCAACCGGCGTTTGGCTTTGGTGTGTCACTTTTTGTCCGATTTGTTGCCAGCTTTTCCAGCACCAGCGAGTTTTTTGAGATACTTGGCCGGGTCTTTCTTGAAATCCTTCTGGCAGGATTTGCAGCAGAGTTTGATCTCCTGTCCCTCGTGGACGAAGACGAACGGCTTGCCCATCTCGCCGAGTTTTTCATCGGAGACGATGCACTTGTCGAGCGGGTAAGGCTTGGCGGATTCCTTCTTTTCCTCGGCAGAAACGATCAGGGTAGAAGCAAACAAACTGGCGGCAATGACTGCGGGTGCGATGAGTTTTTTCATAATTGTTTCTTTCGTTACATCAATTGGAGTCCATAGTAGGTGTTTCATTCAAACAAATTCTCAAAAACAATTTCTCAACCTGCTTCCTGATGGTTCAGGACGGGATGCTTTCCGGCGAGATAACTTCCGGCAATCGCGCGCGTGATGAATCGTTTGGCGAGCGCGACAGCATCCGTGAGTTTTTCTCCGCGCGCCAGATGCGCGGCAATCGCGGCTGAATATGTGCAGCCAGTACCGTGCGTGGAAACGCCGCTTATCCGTCTCGCTTTCAGCACCGTGAAGCATTTGCCGTCGAACAAAACGTCCACGGCGTCGTTACCGAGTCGCAAATGCCCGCCCTTGACCAAGGCCGCGCAACCGAACGTCGCGCGGATCTCCTCCGCTGCATCCATCAAATCCTCCAACGAGCGGAGTTTCCGTCCGACGAGCAGTTGGGCTTCATCGAGGTTCGGTGTGACGAGCGCGGCGAGGGGGAGCAATCGTTCTTTCAACGCGCGTATCGCTGACGGTTTCAACAACTCCGCGCCACTCGTCGCCACCATCACAGGATCAACAACGAGCGTAGGACGTTTTTCTCTCGAGAAAAAGTCGGCAACCGCGTTGATGATCTCGGTTGAAAACAACATGCCAGTCTTCACAGCGCGTGACGGGAGTTCGGTAAAGACAGCTTCGATTTGTTTGCGCACGATGTCGGGGCGAACCGACTGGATGCCAAAAACACCTTTGGGACTTTGTGCCGTGATGCACGTGATGGCAGTTGTGCCATGGCAGCCGAGAGCAGTAAATGTTTTCAGATCAGCCTGAATGCCCGCGCCGCCACCGCTGTCTGAACCAGCAATGGTCAGGACGATGGGGAAGCTGTCTCGCCGTGCAGGGAGTTTCATTTTTTAACGGTGGCGTGGTCGCGCAGCCAATTCAAGTCCCCGTAGGACTCGAAAGTAAAGTTCAGGTGGGTAACGAACGCGCTGGCAGCCATCTCGCGCGTGTATGCGTCACGCCAGCGTTTGTGCTCAGCATGTCCATCCGCAAACGACAGCACACCGCCATTCGCGTGGTCAATTGCTGGAAATTGATAGTAAGTCAATGTCATGGCGATCCCGAAGGCGGAATGGCAGACCCAGTTTGGAGCCGCTTCAACAAACTGCAACAGATCGGCCGGTCTGGCCCCAGAGACATCAGATATTTTTCGAAAATTGACGTGCGTTGTGCTCTGAAAAAAATCACCACCACCTTCCGGCACAACCCAATTCAAATAACTGTTTAAGGCGTAGGTGCGAACCTTGGGTTGACCTGCAAAGGTACTGCGGTCGGCAGGGCACTTGTAAACACCCGGTGCTTTGATGTAATCGGCAAAGGCGGCGTATTTCGGATTAATGAGATAATCCACGTTGGTGAAGCTGTCGAATTCACCAGCGATGAATTTATGCGTCGCCCCAAGCACCCAAAGCCGCGTCTCGCCGACGGAAGCCGCCGTACCGTAGCCATTCGCGACCAATTGACCATTGTGATCGTCGGCATAAAGATGCCAGGCCAGCCCCAGCTGCCTGAGGTTGCTCATGCTCTGGGCGCGATATGCCTTTTCTTTGGCGGTGGATAATGCGGGCAGGAGCAACGCCGCCAGAATTGCAATGACGGCGATCACCACAAGGAGTTCGATGAGTGTGAAGCCATTCCTGCCACTTCCGGTACGGACACGAAGCGGAATAGATGGCAAATTTGACCGCTCTGGCTGCATTTCCGAACTCTTTTACCACGCCTTGTGCTGATCGCAAAGCGGGAATCTCCAAACGAAAACACTAACGGAAAAATAAAACAGCCCCGGAACGTCGCCCGGGGCTGTCTATTGGCGCTAATTGCGCGAGGCTATTTCTTTGGATTGACGATTTCTGCCATCTTGAAAATCGGCAGGAACATACAAATCACCATGCCACCGATGACCACGCCAAGGAACACGATCAAAATGGGCTCGATGAGCGATGTGAGACCAGCAAGGGTGGTTTCTATTTCCTCGTCAAGGAAGTCGGAGATGCGCTCGAGCATGTTGTCAATTTTGCCCGTCTGTTCACCAGCAGTGATCATGCGGATGATCATGTTCGGGAAGACGGGATGCTTTCCGAGGGCGACGGAGATGCTTTCACCGCGCTCGATGTCTGAAGAGGCAACCTTGATGGCCTTTTCCATAACGACGTTGCCGACGGTCTGGGAGACGATGTTAAGGACTTCGAGGATAGGCACGCCGCTGCGTATCAGCGAGGCAAGCGTGCGTGTAAAGCGTGCGAGACAAATCTTGTGGGCGATGACGCCAAAGACAGGAAGCTTGATACGTTTGGAATCCCAGAATTCCAGTCCTTTCTTTGTTTTGATCCAATAAAGCCAACCATACACTCCGCCACCCCCAGCAAGAAGCAACAGCAGGAAGTAGCTCTTGACGAAATTGCTCAGATTGATGAGAAACTGAGTTGGGCCGGGAAGCTTAGCACCGAACCCGGTATAGATTTCGCCAAAAACGGGAATCACCTTCACGAGCAGAAATATCGTGATAGTAATTGCCACCACAGTTACCACCGTTGGATACATCATGGCGGACTTTACCTTCTTACGAAGTCGTGCGGTGTTTTCGAGATAGACCGCAAGACGCGCCAGGATTTCTGCCAGCAAACCGCCTTTTTCACCTGCACCGACCATCGCCACGTAAAGACGATTGAACGCCTGGGGATGTTTTTGCAACGCCTCGGAAAAACTGTCGCCACCTTCTACACGGGTGCAGATGTCTTTGATGACATCGCGCATCACCTTGTTCTGGGTCTGGTCTGCCAGCGCCTGAAGGCATTGAACCATGGCAAGACCCGCATCAATCATCGTGGCCAGTTGCCGCGTAAAAATGACGAGGTCGGCAAGCGCAACCTTGCCGCCACCAGTGCGGCCTTTCTTGCCGATTTTCTCCTGGATGGAAACAACAAGAAGATTGCGGTTGAGAAGTGCGGCGACAGCCGCCTGCTCGGTTACGGCCTCGACCGAGCTACGAATTTCGCGGCCCGTTCCAGTTTCGCGTGCGACATAGACAAATGACGGCATAACTAGTGTGTGTTGATACTCGCTGCGGCGTTTCTTTTCAAGACTGAGACAATCAATTTGTTTATCACGCGCCCGCGTGACGCCTTTCGGAAAGCAGCAGCCATTCCATGAGCTGTGACGGACATGATATAAAGCTACCCCTCTCCACACGAACGGGCCGGATCACCCGGATGCGACCAGCCATTTGCCCCAACTTTGTGCAGTCTGTGTACGATCCACAGCGGTTTTGCCCAGGCATATTGATGCAAATCTGATTTGCAACGGGCATTTGGCCGGTAAATCGAGACCGATGAAAATGAAAATAGTTGTTGCCTATGTCCCGGCTTTTTTTTATCTATCACGCAAATGCACCACATTGGTGCCGGGGTGAACCGGTTTTACCCCACAGTGCAATGTACGAAATTAGTACAAGAACAAAACAAAACACACATCGGAGGAACCAAAATGAAGTTTAATAAATGGACGTTGGGTTTGGCCGCAGTGGGTGTAGTGAGTCTCTCTTCCATCGCACAGGCGGAAGAAAAGATGAACTCCATCCAGGCGGCGATGGCATCCACAACCATCAGCGGCTACGTTGATACATCAATTCAATGGAATCCCGGCACACAGAATCGAAACGGCAACGAAGGATATTACCCAGCTTACAGCTACGGCGGGGCAGGTAAAGCTGACGGTTTCAACCTGAACGTCGTTCAGTTGACCATCGCCAAGGCACTTGACGAATCCGAATGGGCTTCTGGCTACCGCGTTGATCTCTGGTTCGGACCGGATGCTACTTCGCTTGCGACAAGTGCCATCACCCACACGACGGATGGAGACCAATCCTCAGATCTTGCCATACGTCAAGCCTACGTCGCACTTCGTACGCCGATTGGCAATGGCATTGACTGGAAGATCGGAGTTTTTGACACGATCATCGGGTACGAAACGCATGAGTCGGGGAACAACCCCAACTATTCGCGTTCCTATGGTTACTCCATTGAGCCCACGACCCATACAGGTTTGCTCGGAACCTACCGTTTCAACGACATGTTCTCAGCGTCCGCAGGCATCGCCAACACCAAGGGTCCGCATATCAATGCGCGCGCTCACGGTGAGGACGGTAAGGCAGAATCCCACAAAACTTGGATGGGTTCTCTTGCATTCACGGCTCCGGAAAGCTGGGGCTGGGCGGCTGGCTCCTCTTTTTACGGCGGCACGGTTGTCGGCATGGATGACAACGACGCCGGCTACGATTACGAAGACAACAGTACCAGTTGGTATGTTGGTGGAACACTGGCCACGCCTGTCACCGGTTTGAAAGTTGGTGCTGCTTGGGATTATCTCGAACTCGCCAACTGGGGCGGAGACGGCGGCACGGTCTGGACGGCGGCGCTTTATGCTTCGTATCAGGCCACTGAGAAGTTGAGCCTGCACCTTCGTGGCGAGTATGTCGAAGATCATACCTTCGACTACGTCATTCCGAACAACATGGGGCGGAATCGCACCAAAATCTACGCCCTTACTGCCACAGCCCAGTATGACCTTTGGAAGAACGTCATCAGCCGCGCCGAGCTGCGCTGGGATCATTGCATGACCGGC
>CAYSDO010000086.1:0-13140 GCA_964429665.1 uncultured Bifidobacterium sp. | reverse complement strand
CTTGGTCACGTTGCGCGAGTGGACGATCTTGGCGATCTGGGCCGGGCGGAACTTGTCCATGGTGTTGCCGGCCGAGTCGTACAGCTTGACCGAGTCGATGCGGTCGCGTTCGAAACCCTTCATCCCCGTGTAGGTCGCGTGGCGCACGAAGCACTGGCATTCGGGGTGGTAGGCGTAGGGCTCGATCACCAGTTCGCCCGCAGCGTTGCTTTCCTGGGAAATTCTTCCACCGCCTGATGGACCGCCGCTGATGGCGGGAGAATATTTTTGGGACGCCGATCCGGGGCAGGGCAACGCCGCGGTGGTGAGTTTTCCGGCCGGTCAGGCGGTGGTGCTGGGCGATTCCGTGACACCGCCATTCAGCGTGAATATCTCGTCGCTCTCGGGAGGTTCACACCGGCTGGGTTTCCGGGTCAAAGATACGGACGGTCGCTGGGGTGACATTGCGTGGTTGCCGGTCGAGGTGAAGGATTTGAACGCCATCATTGCCGACGTCAGCGTTTGGCCGCCGGTGGAAACGAATTTGTGGCTTAGCGCAGGGGAATATTATTGGGACGCGGATCCCGGCGAAGGACTCGGCGTGGCCATCACGTTCCCGGCAGGTGAAACGCTGGTTTATGGTGATGCCTCTTCGCCCCCGTTCAACGCCGACGCCTCGCAGCTTTCACCCGGACTGCATCGTTTGGGATTCCGTGTTCGCGATGCCGGTGGACGTTGGGGGCCGAGTGCATTTGCGGCCGTGGACGTCAAAGACACCGATGCCATCATCGCCGCCGTAACGGCATGGCCGCCCGCCGAAACCAACAAATTTTTGATCGCCGCTGAATACTTCTGGGATTCAGATCCCGGCACCAATTTCGGAACGGCTGTGACCTTCGCGCCGAGCGAAACTTACACGCCAGGACCAAATTCGACACCGACACTCAACCTGCCCGTGCCGTATCTGCCGCTCGGCGTTCATCAACTCGGTGTTCGCGTTCGCGACGTCAGCGGCGTGTGGAGTGCGGTCCAATGGAACGGCGTTACGCTAGATCGCAAAACCGACTTCACACTCGCGACGGCAATCACGGTGTTGACCAATACCAACACCAACAGTTTTGCCATTCCCGCCATCGCATGTCCTGGCCCGGGGCAGACGTGCTCAAACACATTTGATTTGTCCGTGGCGACGGCTTCGATTCTCACGGTGCAATACACAACCCATCCTTCCGCCTGCGCGGATGTGCGTGTGCATTTCTGGGTGGATGGTACGGAGCGCGCGGTGTCGGCACGGTTGGCTGCGGGCGCGGTGTCGGGTTGGTTTTTGCTCGGGCCGGTTTCTTCCGGCAATCATTTATTGCAAGTGCAGGCCGAGGGTTTCCTTGGTGGCTGTGACGTCGGCACGCTGAACTCGTGGGCGGGTTCGTTGCAGGTGGTCACTTCTTCGCTGGCAACGAACATCGCGGGTGGTGATTTCACTCACACCCCTGGCAGCGCGAACGGATTGGCTGTGGCCGACTACAATGGGGATGGCTACCCGGACATTTTTCAAACTTCGCCAAATCAAGGCGGGGCGTTATTTCTCAACGACAAGCACGGCGCGATGAACCGCACCAATCTGCCTCCGTCGTTGACCGCCACGAACGGCCAATCTGCTGCTTGGGCCGACTACGACAATGATGGCTGGCTGGACTTGCTTGTGACCACGGCAGACAGGGCGGTTTCCGACCGCAATCTGCTCTATCGTAATCTCGGCGGCACAAACTTCGCCTTGCTCGGCGTGACGAACGTGCCGAGCGCACAAAGCAATTCGGTTGGAGTTGCGTGGGCGGACGTGGACGGCGATGGGTTTGTGGATTTCGCCATTGCGAGCAGGACAGGACCGCGAATTGAGTTGTATCGCAACAACGGCGACACTTCATTCACGAGTTTGAGTGTCTCCAGCAACCTGCTTTCTGGTGGCGCACAGGCGGTGGCCTTCGGGGATTTCGACAATGACGGTCGCCCGGATTTGGTTTGTGCAGGCACCGGTGGTGTTCATCTGTATCGCAATTTCGGCACAAACCAGTTTCTCGAAGTCATTGGCACAGGGCTCGCGAATGATACAACAGCCTCCAGTGTTTCGTGGGCGGATTACGACAATGACGGCTGGCTTGATCTGTTTGTCGCCAGCAGCAATCACCTCGGTGCATTGTACCGCAACAATCACGATTTCACATTTACCCAAGTGCAGATCACTACCTTCAACGTGCCCGGGTTCGTGGCGGCGTCTTGCGCATGGGGAGATTTCGATCAGGACGGGCGACTGGATTTATTTGTTAGCAGTGGGTCAACGAATGACGCCGGCCGTCTGTTTCACAACAATCCCGAAGGTGTTTTCAACGTGATGACGAATGGCCCAACAGCGTCATCGCTCGGAGCGTATGCGGGTAGTGTGTGGGCGGACATGGATCGTAATGGCACACCCGATCTGCTTGTCGCAAATCGCAGTGGTACGAACCTGCTTTTTCAAAATCTCGGCAGCGGGGCGGGTTGGTTGCGAGTCAAATTGTCCGGTCGCCCGTCGAACAAGGCAGCCATCGGCGCAAAGGTGAAGGTGCTGGCCAACATTGACGGCGTGTCGTTCTGGCAGTTGCAGGAGGTCTCGGGTGGGAACGGTTTTGCAAGCCAGAGCGAACTGCCGTTGACGTTTGGTCTCGGCGACGCCACCAACATTTCTTCGGTTCGGGTTGAGTGGTCGTCCGGGCTGGAGACGATCTACACCAACCTTTTGCTGAACCAGGTTCTTGTCGTTCCAGAACTGCCCGATGGGCAGCCGGTCATTACGGTCAACCAGACTTTCCAGGCTTCGGGACAGTACAGCTTTGTCTCGCTTGATCCTGTGGCCGTGACCATTGACAGCCCGTTTCAAAACGGATTTGTTTTTTACACAACGGACGGTTCACCACCGGATTTTACGGCCAACTGGTACACCGGGCCGTTTGAAATATCCCCACCCGCTGAGATTCGGGCCATTGCCTACGACGAATCGCTCACGGAACAGGTGTTCGGCGAGCCGGCGCAGTTGATTCTCGTGCCGACTTTCTTTCTCACGAACTCCACGCCGGGTGGGGGTGATTTCACATTGTCGCCGCCGGGGCCGAATTATTTGAGCAACACCATGGTGACTGCCGTGGCGACGAGCGAGCCGGGCTGGACGTTCATGAACTGGGCGGGAAGCATTTCTGGGACGAATCCCACCAACACATTCGTCATGGATAGCGACAAGGATGTCACCGCAGTCTTCGGAACTCCACTTTCGATCACGGCTCTGGGCGGTACGGCATTTGGCATCGTGAGCAACACGCCGCTTGACCCTCTTTACCCGTTTGTCTCAACGCCGCGGTTGACAGCCCTGCCGGCCCTGGGGAAATACTTTGTTCGTTGGGGACTGTCGGGTTCAACGGCGACGAATCTGACGAGCAACCCGATGGATTGGACAATGACGAATGCCAATCCGTCCTTCATAGCGTTGTTCGCGAATCTGCCGACCAACAATTTTTCACTGGCGGTGCTCAAGAATGGAAACGGTAGTGTGACGCGAAACCCAAACACAAGCTTCTACACGAACGGAACTGCGGTGACACTGACCGCAGTGCCTTTGCCGGGCGAATTTTTCCTTGGCTGGAGCGGCGACTTGGCGAGTGCGCAAAATCCTGTCACCATCACGATAAATTCCAGCAAGATTATAACGGCTAGCTTTGGTCTGCTGCCTCCGTTGTTCTCTTTTGGCGCTTCGAGTTACGCGGTGAATGAAAATGCCGGGACAGTCATATTGAATGTCCTGAACAATGGCGTTCCAGGCACGGTTGATTTCAGCACACTCAATGGCACGGCCATCGGCGGTAACGGGAGCGCCAACGATTATGTTTCAACGAACGGCACGGTCGCGTTTGCCTACGGCGAGACAAACAAGACTATTTCAATAGGCATATCCGACAAGTTTTTGTTGGCTGCAGACAAAACATTCCAGGTCCAATTGAGCAATCCCACGGGAGGCAGCAGTTCGTTGACTAATCCCTCCAGCGCAACCGTGGCGATTCGCTATAACGATTTGCTATTTTCATCAAATTCGCTGTTGGTGCAGCGATTTCCCGGAGCATCGCCGGATCGCAGCGGCAGTCTGCGCATCACAGTTCAATCGCCGACGCCTCCGGTTTCCGGCGGTTTCTGGCGGTTTCCCTGGGAATTGGCGTGGAGGCCCAGTGGTCAATTGGTTACGAATTTGGCGCAGGACAGCTATAACGTGGAATTCCGTCAAATCGCCGGCTATCAAATTTTGGATGCGGCTCCTCAGCTTGTATTGTCCAATGCGCCACCGACGGAATTGACCAATCATTACACTGCTGTGGGGTCAGGAGGTCTGGGAGTATTGACCGTCCAGATTGGCCCGAACAATCCGGTGGTGATTACAAATGCTGGTTGGCGTGTGTTGGGTGAAACCGCGTGGCGTGAGCCGGGTTCATCTGCCGGAAATCAAGTGCCGGGAATACAGATTGTTGAATTCAAACCTGTCACCGGTCTGGCAGCGCCTTCAGCTCGTGAGGTCCTCGTATTTGCGAATCAAGAAAGCGTGATCTCTGCCTATTACGAACTGCCTGCCGCGCTTCCACCCCAGGTGGCGCTTCCGAATCCATTACCGAGTCTTGATTACATTGGTTCGAGCGTGACCAATTCGCCCCGGCTTCCGTACGTTTTCAACGGGCAGTTGCAATCAGATGTCGGATTCGGGAGTGGCGTTGCTGCGTTGTCCAATGTTGTTCTTACTGCCGCACATGTTGTCTTTAACGACGTGACGCTTTCTTACGTCGGCCAGATTTCATGGTTCTTTCAACAGGAAGCGGGCGAAAACGATCCCAAACCGATGGATGCGCGCGGTTGGTACGTTCTTTCAGGATATGCAGCGGCGCGTACCAATGACCTGCCGCCGCTTGGGTCGCTTGGGCCGGGTATTTCATCTCCGCAGTCGCGTAACTTTGATGTCGCTGCGATCTATTTCCTCTCACCTGCCGCCCGAGGTGGATTTGGCGGCTATCTTGCCTCAGACGCACCTACCAATGAGTGGCTGACCAGCAACCAGCCCAAAATGCTGGTGGGCTATCCGCTCGACGGAACGTCATTTGGATACACCAACATTGTGAAAGGGAGGATGCACTCGGTCCCCTTGACCAATTATTCCTTCAACTTGCAGTCCAATCGGGTTTATCAGTCATCTGGCTTCCTGAGTTTTCCAGGAAACAGCGGTGGCCCGGTTTACGCGCTTGGAACCAATGGAATTTATTATCCCGCCGCCGTATATCTTGGAACTGTCTCAAGCGCCTCGGCTGTGCGGGCAATAGACTCGGATGTTGTGAATCTTTTGAACCTTGCACAATCATCAGCCATCCTGGGCGACGATGGGACGAACTTTACCGGCGGTGGAGTCATCCGGATCGTCTCGACCGGTGGTGGCGGTAGTAAGGGATATCTGACAGTGAACATCGGTCCGGTCGCCGCTCTCCAAGCGGGTGGAGGATGGAGGATACTGGGAGATACAAACGGATTTTCCTCTGTCTCTGGCAACACGAAATCTTTCGATAAACAGGCAACCAACACCATTGAGTTTGCAAACCCGGGCGGTTGGGATTCGCCGCCCAACCGATCCGTAATTGTGGCTCTTGGACAGGTCACAGTGATTGACGCCTCCTATCTTGTTCTGCCACCAACGATGGTAATGAGTCCTGCTGGCCTTGGTTTCACGGGCACGACCAACACGAAATATCGAATCGAATACCGGACGAACCTCAGCTCTGGAACATGGCTGGCCTTGCGCACGAATGCGCTTTCCTCCGGATTCAATTTGATATTGCCTCTGCCGCCGACAAACAACCTGCCAGCAGCGTTCTATCGTGCGGTCTGGTTGCCGTAAGCAGGTTGCTGGAAAAAACTGGTTTAGTCTCAACTCAAACCTTAGCGTTGATTCACGGTTTGCATCAGAAATCACCTGTGACTCTCAGAGGCGTCAGAAACCACAAATACTTCCGGCCCGCCATTGGCGCGGCGCTGGCCATTACTTGCGGCCTGCTCTTGCGACAAGTAACCGGTGCGCAAGCGTGGATTGACACCAGCTATGATTATATCTTCCGTTTTGGCGCGCGTGAGGTAACAAACAAAGTGGTCGTGGTGCAGATGGATGAATCCTCAGCCCAAGCGCTCAGCACGGAGCGATTGGCTTGGAGCCGCCCCTTGCATACAAAGTTGTTGAACCATCTGTCGGAAGCGAAGGCAGCTTTGGTCGTTTTTGATGTCAGGTTTCTAAAGGAACGAAATCGAGAGGAGGACGAGGCGCTCGCCGCAGCCATGCGCCGGAATGGACGCGTGCTGCTGGCCGGTGATTTCGCTGAAATCAGCATTGATAGGGCCAACGCTGGCGATGCAATAACTCCTCATCCGCGTTTTTTGGCGGCGGCAACGAATTGGGGTATCGCCAAATTATTTCCTGAAGGCGAACCCATACGGACATTTTTCCCGCCCGCCACAGACGAGAACAATCCCGATCTACCATCGGTAGCCGCGAAGATGATGGGGGCAAAATTGGATGACTTCACCGACCGAATGTGGATTCGCTATTATGGCGAAAATGGCGGGCTGGATCGGCTGAGTTATCGTATCGCTTTGGAAAAATTACCCGACTATTTTCGGAACCGCGTGGTATTCATTGGCGCAAAACCATTGAGTGCTGATCCGGATGCGCTGGAAAAAGATAAATTCAAGACCCCTTATACCCGCTGGGAAAAAGATGGCGCAGTTGGAGGAGTGGAGATACTGGCCACGCAATATCTCAACCTGGTAAACAACGATTGGTTGCACCGCTTCCCAGCCTCGGTCGAGATGCTCCTTCTAATAGTGGCTGGGGCTTTGATCGGCGGTGGGTTGTGCTTGTTCCTCAGGGGCGTTGCCGTCGGTATCGCCCTCGGTTTGATACTGATACTTGCAATTGCTGCAGTTGGCCTGAGTTATTCCACCAACTATTGGTTTCCTTGGTTGATCATTGTGGGTGGACAACTTCCATGCGCGCTGGCTTGGGCGTTGTTGTCGCCCATGACAACGAAGGCGACTCAGCCCTCGGAAGCAAAGAAGTCCTCGCCGGATATGACAATCCGTTTGAGTTTTCCCGAAGAGCAATTACCTGACGCTCCCGAGTACGAAGTCATCACGCCGGAAATCGGCAAGGGCGGCTTCGGCAAGGTGTGGATCGCCCGCAACGCCATTGGTCAGTGGCAGGCACTAAAGGCGGTTTATGAATCAAGCTTCGGTGGAAATCGTGGGCCCTATGAAGCTGAGTTCAAAGGTTTGCAACGTTACAAGCCTGTTTCTGAAAAGCATCCTGGACTATTGCGAATTGATCTCGTCAGCAAGATGAAAGAGGAAGGCTATTTCTATTACGTAATGGAGCTTGGCGACGCCCAAACTTCGGGCTGGGAAAAGCAACCGAAACTCTACAAGCCCAAGGATCTTGAAAACTTGCGCAAGCAAGCCTTTGAGCGGCGATTGCCTCCGAAGGATTGCGTGCGCATTGTAACCGTACTCGCTGATGCGTTGAATTTTTTGCATCAGCAGGGACTCACACATCGGGATATCAAACCTTCCAACGTCATCTTTGTGAATGGCCGGCCTAAACTGGCCGACATTGGTTTGGTTGCTGACATTCGACCGGTTGATCAAGTTCACACACTGGTCGGGACGCTAGGTTACATGCCACCCCCACCCGAAAAACCAGGCACCCCGCAAGCGGACATTTACGCCCTCGGAATGTTGCTGTATGTCATCAGCACGGGAAGCGAGCCTGGATCATTTCCGGATCTTTCAACCGCCTTGATGGAGGCAGGTGGTCAGGCTGACTTCATGCGATTGAATGCCGTTATTCTCAAGGCGTGTCAACCTGATCTCGAACGCCGTTACAGAACCACTGCGGACATGTTGCATGATCTGCAACACATTGAACTTGGAGAAGGCAAGTGAAACGCTGAAGGCAAGAAAACGACAGGGGGGCACTGTCGATCACATCTACAAAATGTGGCCAAAGTTTCCGTACCGTTTCCTAGTCATGGAACTTTTGATTCAGCCAAAACCGACGCGCCGCTTCATGCTCGACTCCTTTACATCCATTTTGCACTTGTCAGGTGTTTTGTTACAAAACTGCTGACGATTCAGATCGAATCAGATTCGACGTGGCTTGTTACGAGCACCTTCCCCTCTCTAAGTCATGCCGTAACAATTGACTCTTCCTCCTCCGCCATCTACCCGTTGTTGGACGTTCGTTCGGATTGCCGAACTCTGCCTGGTGATGACAGCGGATCATTTCGGCCGGCCGCCCAAACCACGGGTGATTCACGAGGGCGTGACCGAGTTGCGTGCCAAGGCGGAAGAATTGCGCCTGCGTGACTCAGCCCCGAAGCCGCTCTTGCAAGGTCGCCATCTGATTGCGCGGGGCATGCAACCGGGTGTGCAGTTTGGCACATTGCTCGATCAGGCCTTTGAAGCCCAGCTTGAGGGCGGGTTTGTCGATCTCGATGGCGCGCTGAAATGGCTGGACGCACGCTCCTGATCTTAATGGGAGAGCGAGATTTAAGGAAACGCCGATTAAATCAGCGTTTCCCTATGGCAACTTGTGCCGCGCGATTCACCAACGCCGTCAAGTTTTGGCCGTACGCGCTCTTTTCGGCGTTGCCAGATTTGCCCGGGGACTTGTCCCGCAAGTGAGCCATTTTGTATATGACCTTGAGACGTTCCAGACCGGCATCCAGTTCGTTTTCGGCCCGGCCCAGAAATGTCGCAATTCGTTCCTCTTCCCAGGCGTAGGCGCCAAGGCGTAGCGCCTTCTCAAAAGCCTTGTCGTATTCCGCCGCTGGATATTGTTTGAAGAACTCGTAGAGCCCGGCGTCTTCAATCTCAAACGACCCTGCAAACTCAACGCGGAACGGTTCAGTTTTTAGTCTGATGAACTTGGATGCAGCCATATATTTATATCTTTCTGTTGCACTTACCGCATTTCATGAAAAGTCCGGTGCCGGGCGAAATAATCCGCCTTTGGTCGCAGCGTCACCTCACCAATACTTTGCTTTGCCGGGAATGACCCACCGCACGCCGCCCCGAGGATCAGCCACGTCGCCATCGTGCCGCGGAATCACGTGAAAATGAAATTGTGGCATGGTCTGTCCTGCCGCCTTTCCATCGTTCACGCCCAGATTGAAAGCGTCGGGCGGAGGCGTCAGCATCACGAGCAAACGGTTCTGCGCCCAATCCACCCACTCCAGTAGGCGCAGTCGTTCTGCCGCATTCAGTTCCTGAAATCGCGTCAGCGCCCGGCGTGGAATGATGAGCGTGTGACCCGGCGACACTGGAAACTTGTCGCTTACCACCGCAAACATTTCATCCACCGCCAGCACGCGCTTTGGTTCAATCTCTCCGAACGCCGGCAAGGTGACTTCTTTGCCTGCCTCAGCATGGGGACTCAATGGAGACCTCGCTGTCATGAGTAGTTTGCAATCAGATGTTCCTCGCGCCACCGCAGGCTTTCAATCGCCGGATAAAACTTCTCTTCGCTCGGCGGAATCACCGATTTGCCCGCAATCGCCACCAGATCGCGCTGGCCCTCAATCCGGTCATCCAATCGCTTCTCGTTCACTTGCCAGATGCCCGCGCGCTTTTTGCCGTCCGGCACGGGCGCAATCAGATATCGGTCCATGGCCCAATGGTGATTTGGACACAGCGCCATCCCGTTCGTTGGCTTGTCGTTTCGGCTCACATTGAACGGGATCAAGTGCGCCGCCTCCACGAGCGAAACCGCTTGGTCAAGCAGCACACGCACGCCACACGCGGCACAACGATAATCGTAAATCTCCAGGATGGTCCTGCGGAACGCGCCATCGCGGCCCGGCGGCATTTCCTCCCGTAAAGCCTTCTCCGCATCGGATGGGGAGAAGGTGTCCGTAGGACGGATGAGGTGTGTTGCAGCCACCGCTGCGAGCTTTTCCCGGCTCTCGGGAAAGTATCGGGCAATGATCGCTTCCCGGAGTTGATGCCGCCCCACCGGCTCGCTCATCAACTGCCAGAAGCCGTCATCGAATCGGCCACCAGCAGTGCGCCGACGCAACTCCGCCACGCTCGGCGCACCGGACGTTGCGCCCTCCCGGTAGATGGGGGACTCACCCGGCGCGGGCACGAGCTGCCAGAACTTGTCGCCGCATAAATGGAAAAACGGATTCTGAATGGTTGGCTGGTCATCCGCCTTACGCACCACTGCGAAGTATCGTTTGAACGTTGCCACCAACTCCTCGCTTAACGGCACTTGATTGCCGGCGATGACGCCGCGATCCAGCAGGTCAATGACGCTGAGCAAGAGAGCCGGCTTGTGCGGTCGCTCATGCGAACCGCGCTTGTCGCGGCGCAGATTGTAAAGCCGCTCCAACCAGTTGCTCCAATCAGCTGTCATGTCCTCGGAGAATAAACAAAACCCAGGCTGTCGCCCAGCCCTTGCTTTCCGCGCCGAAAGAATTCCGGTTGACGCTCTGGCCGGCCAGACCACACTGACCGCACGAAACGCAACGCTGCCAAACCAATTTGCCCGTCCATGCCGTCGACGCCGGAGGCCATCGTCGCCGCCATGCGCCGCACGGTTCAGCGCGTCCGCCGCTTGTCCCATCAGGAGCTTGTCCAGTCATTGATCGCCACAGGCATCCTGACCCGCTCCGGCAAACTCTCCGCTCGCTATCGCTAATTGCCGTTTCAACGGAGCGTTGGCTTCCGGCCCGGCTCTTATCGCCCGCATCGCACACAGCCGCTCCCATAGTTGCCGCTGTGATAAATTGTTGGCGTATGATTAACTCCAAACAACTTCGCCAGGCCATCAAAACAGGCAACGCCAAACAGGTAGCAGAAATCTTGCAGGCTTCACCCAAAGAGAAAGTCGTGTTCTACCACGGTTGGACGCCGCTCCACGTCGCCGCCAAGTGCGGCAATCCGGACGTCGCCTCCGCCATTCTCGCAGCCGGAGCGGCGGTCAACGCCGTCACTGACTTGTGGCAAACCCCTTTTGATATTGCCATGAAACACAACCACCGCCAGATCACCAATCTCCTCTCCAAAAAGGGCGGTCACTCGGCCGCAAAGTTGTCGCTTCATGCGGCTGCTGCCGCCGGTGATTTGGTGGCCGTTAAATCGCACGTCGCAGCCGGGGAGAACATTCAGGAGATTTTCGACGGCGAAACTCCGCTTTGCATTGCCCTCCACAATCGCCACTGGCCTATTGCCGCCTACTTGATCAAGAAGAAAGCCGACGTGAAGTTGCCTCAGCGTTGGCACACCACACCACTTCACGTGGCCGCCGCTTCGGGCGCACCCATCGAACTCATTTCCAAACTGGCCAAACAGGGAGCTGAGATTGACGCGTTGGACGATTGCGACCGCACTCCCCTCTGTCACGCCGCCGAAGCGGGTCACACCGAGATCGTTGAATGGCTGCTCGCCCACAGTGCGAATGTCACGCGCGGCCACGTCGGCAGTTCTGCGCCCGTTTACTGTGCGCTCATTCACGACCACACGGAACTGGCCTCGCTCCTGATTGACCGGGGAGGCAAATGCAACTTGCATCAGGCGATTGCTTGCGACCACCTCGCGCGTGCGCGCCAACTCCTCAACGCTGGCGCGGATGTCCACCAGGAGGAAGCCCTTCCTTACTACAACACCCCATTGGCTATGGCTGTTTGGCGCGACTCCGCTGAAATGGTCACGCTGCTCCTTGAGTTCGGCGCTGACCCAAACCGGCCCGATGAAAGCCGCCAAGCCCAACATGGGATGGTCGGTGGCGACACAGCCCTTCACGAAGCCGTGCTCAAAGGTTCGGCCAAGATGGTGAAGCTCCTGTTGGCTCACGGCGCTGATCCTGACATCCCTGATGCGTCCGGGAATTCTCCTATCGAACTCGCCTGGCTGAAAGACCGCAGCCATCTGGTTCACCTGATGGAGTTGCACATTGATAAAAAGTTGAGTCTCGTCGAAGACCAAGCTGGCGTGCAACCCCTCTACACCGTTTCCAAGGTTGCTGAACTTCTGAGCGTGGATGACACCTTTGTCCTCGACCTGATAAAAACCCGCAAGATCACCGGCCTGAAACTCGACGAAAAGACACTACGAATCACCGCCGGCAGTGTGCAGCGTTACTTGGCGAAAATGACTTTGGCCGCCACTTCGCACTCAAGGTGAGCACACCCCAGCGACCGACCGAACCGCCGCCATTAGTGTTGAACGTCACCGCAATGTTCCGCCCGCTCCACCGTCGGCGGGCAATTCCAATGAGGCTTTGAGCAGGACGATGGACGCGCCGGATTTTGGGGCGCAGGCCCGGCGCGAGTGCGGCGCATACCCGCAGCGGTCTGCAACAAACGAGCAACACCGCCTGCACGCCAAAGGGCCAGCGTAGGCGCTCCTGCTCGAAGGTGATTTGGAATCAAAACAAACGCCTTATCGGTCACATCCAAAACTGCTCAAACCCTGCGGTAGCCCCGGCGACCGACCGGCCCTGATTCACCCGCCACGCCAGCAACGTTCCGAGCTTTGCTGGCGGCTCGGAACATTCTCATTATCGGTCGCAGCCCAAGTTCCTACTGCCCGCCACCAGGTTGGCCAATAGCTTGACTCACACTTGACTGACCATTTTTCCGATTTGCGTTCTGTCGCTGCCACCGGGCATAGAGCGTAGCCGTGACTTTGTTCAGCCAGGCACGATCCTGAGTAAGTTCTAGCACGTCGGCGGTAGCGAAGAATTTAACCCCGCTGGCGGGTGGGTTTCCGAGCGGCTTCAATAGCCGGGCGCTTACCAGCACGGGAATGTCATGGGGCTGACAGTTGAGCACCCACGCCGTCTGCTCCGCATTCAACCGCGCCGGCAATTTCCCATGCACCATCAAGAACTGGTGTTGATCATTTCTCATGCGTCATTCCTCCCGCAATCACCTCTGAATTCTCCGCCGGTTCTTGGATCTCCTTCCCGGCTATGGTGCAGCCACCGTCACGCTGCCGCAGGCGCTTGTGCTTCCAGTATTTTGAAAGCTCGCGGGTGGCCTTATGCAACCAATCTTCATC
>CAYSDO010000085.1:0-13312 GCA_964429665.1 uncultured Bifidobacterium sp. | reverse complement strand
GATGCGGTTGTCGTATTTGAAGGTTTCTACGTTCATTCTCTTGAGTTGTTTTTGTGCTGTGCTGAATACCGCGCGGGACTGAAATACTTTCAGCCCCGCGCGTTCATTCTTCAGAACCGCCAGATCATGTCAACTGTCAGGCGGCTGTTGAAAATTCCTACAGGATCGGCCACGCCCGCTTCGTAGGCGACACCGGCGTCAACCTTCTTGGTAAGTTTCGAGCGAAAACCGCCGCCGAGCGTGACTTGAGTGGTTCCCTTGGCATGTGAGCTGCCAAAATTGATGAGATCGTACATTTCCGTATTGAGCGGCACGGCGCCCAGCAACTTGTCGTTCCCCTCGCTCAGGATTGTGTAACCGTTTGCGACGAAGAACGGGATGAAGTAATTGCACACGCGATAATCCAATTGCAGGCTGTAGTGCGCCTGGGCTGTCTGCCTGTCCCAATTGTTTGGAATGCGGAAACCCAGATTCCCCGTGACGTGGAAGTCGTCCCACCCTTTTACTGCGGACGCAAACACGTTCCATTCACCACCTCCGCTGCCTTGCAGCACATCATTGTCGCCTGTGGGAATTGTGATGGTGAGGCCAGGAGTGATAAGCACTTGCTTCTCCGCATCATCCACCAATGCATACTTGAAACCTGCCGCCAAATCAGCCCAGCCGTAGGCGTGAGACAGCGTATTGTCCGGTCGGAATTCAATGTAACCATCCTTGGTGGCGATCAACCCCAGCTTTTCCGTCAGTGCATAGCGCAGTTGCAGTGCGTAAAGACGGACTTCACCTCCAAGCGGAGCGCTCCCACCACTGTATTTAAACGTGTCCGGCAACCAGTGCTGCATAAAGATGGGTCTCGCCTCGCTGGTAATGCGTGCGTCTTCAAAGTAAATCGGGTTGGCGACCGGGGCTATCAGTCCCGCCTTCCAATCGGTGTCTTGTGCGAACAATGAGGTGGTTTGAATGGATATTCCCGCGGCAAAGGCGGCAACCAATGGAGTCAGTGTTTTCAATTTGAGTGAATTCATACCCGGTAATTGGAATGGTAATTTGATTTTCCGACCACACAGACATTGTCCTTTTTCACCCATTCCTTGCTACATCCCCGGGATCTGCGACCGCTTCGGGCTTGGCATTGGTCAAAACTTCTTTCGCCTCCGCCTGTCGCTTCTCTTCGAGCAATAACCGCATTGAAGGCGTGCAAGTGTCCTCGTATTGCCCCGAGCGCACCGCCCAGATGAACGCGGCGAGAAATCCGACCGCAATCACGATGCTCAACGGGATCAGCAGCAAGATGACAATCATGGGCACGCCTCCGTTTTGCCGAAGGTTCGTCGCCCGAACCAAGTCGCCGCCCCGCTCGCAAACGCCACCACCGTCACCGAACTCACCGGCATCAAGATCGCGCACACCACCGGCGACAGTTTCCCGCCCGCCGCAATCGCCACGCCCACCACGTTGTAGGCCGCCGAAATCCAGAACGCCGTCCGCACCACGCGCAACGATTGCTTCGCGTAGCGCAACACCTCCGCCGCCCGCGTCACCATGCCCGCCGCCAGGATCACGTCGCTCGCGGGCGAGAACGCGCTCACGTTCTCCACCACCGCCACGCCCACGTCCGCCTGCCGCAGCGCGCCCGCGTCGTTCAAGCCGTCGCCCACCATCATCACCGTCTTGCCCGACTCCTGCCGCTGCTTGATGAACGCCAGTTTGTCCAGCGGACTTTGATTGAATTTCAACTGCGCCCCCGGCCCGAACATGCCTTCAAAGCGACCGCGCTCCTTTTCGTTGTCGCCGCTCAACAGCGCCACCTCGCCATCGCGATTCAGCCCCGCCATCAACCGCTCCGTCTCGGGCCGCAGCGCGCTCGCCAGCACGAAGCCGCCGCGATATTTCCCATCCATCGCCACATGAACCACGCTGCCTGCGCTCGTCCTCGTCCTCGAACGATCCGGAAAATTCGAGGACAAGGACGACGACGAGGACGATTCTATCGCCACCCCGCGCCCCACCAACCACGCCGCCGAGCCCATCCAGATTTCGTGTCCCGCCACGCTGCCTTCCATACCGCACCCCGGCGTTTCCAAGAATGACCGCACCGGCTCGGGAAAATAATCGCGCTTGATCGCCTCGCCGATCCGCACCGGCAACGGATGCGTCGAATGTCGCGTCATGGAAAACAGCCAGCGCTCCTCGGCTTCGGACAGGTCGCCGTCGCTTGTGCTCCTCTCATTAGCACCCGGCTTCAGCCGGGTGTCATCGGCAGGAAAAGAGTCGGAAACCGTTTCAACGGTTTCTCCACCCGCGCGCACCGAAAGCCGTTGAAACGGCTCACCTCGCCAATCCCCGCCACCCACCGGGCTGAAGCCCGGTGCTAATGAGAATTCTGAAGCCCCGCACCACCGCACACTTCCCGCGCCCGCCGCCGTGAGCGTGCCGGTCTTGTCGAACACCACGGCGTCCACCTTCGCCAAGGTTTCGAGCACATACGGGTTCTTGAGAAAAACATTCCGCCGGGAAAGAACGCGTTGCGCCGTACCCAGCGCGAACGGCGCCGCCAGCGCCAGCGCGCACGGACACGCCACGATCAACACCGACGTGAACGCCTTCAGCGACACCGCCGGATTCACGAACGCCCAAAACACCGCCGCCCCGACCGCCACCGCGATGACCAGCTTCGTGAACCGCTGGCTGTAGGTGTTGGTGATCTGATTGAGCCGCTCGCGCTTCTCCTTGCGGAACGCGTCCTGATTCCACAGCGAAGTCAGGTAACTTTGCGACACCGCCTTGACCATCTCGACTTCAATCGCGCCGCCCGTCTGCCGTCCGCCGGCATAGAGATAATCGTCCGGCTTCTTTTCCACCGGCTCGGATTCGCCCGTGACAAAGCTGTAATCAATCAACGCGGGGCCACAGAGGAGCTTGGCGTCTGCAGGAATCAGTTCGCCATTGCGGATCACCAGCTGATCGCCAACCACAAGTTCCGAAAGCGATGCCGCAGCTTCAGTATTTCGATTTTTCCGGGTTACGGACAGGGGAAAGAACGATTTGTAGTCCCGATCAAATGCCAGCCGGTCGTAGGTTTTTTGTTGAAACAACCGTCCGCAAAGCAGGAAGAAAATCAAGCCGCACAACGAATCGAAATAACCGTCGCCGCGCCCCGTGACCACCTCATAGCTGCTCTGGAGAAAAATCGCCGCGATGCCCGCCGCGATCGGCACGTCAATGTTCAACAGTTGTTGCCGGAGACTCGTCCACGCCGCGCGCCAGTAATCCAGTGCGCTGTAAGTCACCACCGGCAACGCCAGCAGCAGACTGATCGCCCCGACCAGTTTGCGGAAGCCCGGCCCCGCGAACGCGTCCAGCCCCAGATACGCCGAGATGCTGAACAACATGATGTTGCCGAACGCGAAACCCGCGAGGCCCAGTTGAATCCACAGCCGTCGTGATGCGCGGTTGTGAGGCCTGGCATCCAAGGCAGACAATTTCAACTCAGGTTCGTAACCAAGAGACGCAAGCAACGCGACAACTTCGCTGAGTTTGACCTGCGCCGGATCAAAGGCGAGCGCGACTTCTTTGCGCGGGAAATTCACCTGCGTCTGCCCGATGCCCGGCTTGAGACGAAAGAGGTTTTCCAGCAACCAAACGCAGGCAATGCAATGGATCGCCGGAATGTGAAATGTGGCCCGGGTAATCCGTGAATCCGAGAAATCCACCAACCGCTCGCGCACCATCGCCTCGTCAAGAAACCTGAACTGATCCTCATTTGTATCCCCGGAAATCCGCACTCCGGCCGTTTCGCTGAGTTTATAAAAGTCGGTCAGGCCATTTTCCGAAAGAAGTTCGAAGACTGTAAGGCAGCCACGGCAGCAAAATGCCTTCTCATCGCGCCCAAAAATCTGCCCGCGACACAGCGTTCCACAATGGAAACATTGCGGGCAGTCGTCATGCGCCGTCGCACTGCGCGACAATAACGCATCTGCAACCGGATTGGTTGTTTGAGTTTCCGTATTCAAATGCTGATGCTGCCGCCAGCATCGGTGGGATCAGCAGCGCACGCTCTCCATCCGCTTGCAAAGACCCATCAATTATTGCCATGTCGGCAGCTTCTAAAGATTCGCGCTGGCGCAAAGGTCTATTTAGACTCGGCGCGTGAAACTAATATCTTGGAACGTAAACGGCCTGCGAGCGGTGTTGAAGAAGAATTTTCTGGAGTTTCTGGATTCAGAGAAGCCAGACATTCTTTGCCTGCAGGAAACCAAGTGCACACCAGATCAGGTCGAGCAACTTTGGCCCGGCAAATACACTACTTTCTGGAATAGCGCAGAAAAGAAGGGTTATTCCGGCACGGCGATCTTTACCAAACAACGCCCCATTAATGTCAACCCACACATCGGCATCCATGAGCACGACAAGGAAGGAAGAGTGCTTACCGCCGAATATGAAACCTTCTTCCTGGTAAATGTCTATGTGCCAAATTCCAAGCGCGATCTGACACGGCTGCCCTATCGACAGCTGTGGGACAGGGACTTCCTAAAATACCTAAAGAAGCTTGAAAAGAAGAAGCCAATCGTCTGGTGCGGTGATTTGAACGTAGCCCACAAGGAGATTGATTTGACCAACCCCAAGGCAAACGTGAAGAATCACGGTTTTACTCCCGAGGAGCGCGCAGGATTTGATGCGGTGGTCAATGCGGGGTTCATTGACACATTCCGCGAATTCGAAACAGGCGGCGGACACTACACCTGGTGGAGTCAGATGAGCAACGCCCGCGCCCGGAATGTTGGCTGGCGGATTGATTACTTCCTGATCAGCGCCGCATTGAGACCCAGCTTGAAGCGCTCATTCATCCGCCCCTCGGTTAAGGGAAGCGACCATTGCCCGGTAGGCATTGAGCTTTCAGTTTGAAGAACCACGCAACAAGACTTGCGCTTGCCTTGCGATGCGATTCCTGTTTTCTAGTGGCATGAATCAAATCGCCGTTATCTGTACGGGGTTGGCGCTCTGTCTTAATGCCGCAGCCGCAGAGTATCACGTATATTTCGGAACCTACACCGGGGCAAAGAGCAAAGGCATTTACGTTTCGCGGTTTGACAGCTCCTCAGGAAAGCTAACGCCACCTGAACTGGCAGTCGAAGTCAAAAATCCGAACTTCCTGACGGTTCATCCTGCAAAACATTTTCTTTACGCCGTGGGAGAAACAACCAGCGTTGATGGCAAAAGCCGCGAGGCTGTGCTGGCGTACTCTGTTGATGCAAATTCCGGCCGGCTCAGTGCACTAAATCAAAGTTCCACTGGCGGTGGCGGCTCGTGTCACTTATCAGTTGACGCAACCGGAACAAGCCTGCTTGTTGCGAATTACGGCTCGGGCGGCATTGCTTCGTTGCCAATCCGCGCCGATGGAAGTCTCGGTGAACCTATCAGCGTCATTCAACACGCTGGATCGAGCGTGGACCCGCAGCGTCAGACCGGCCCCCACGCCCACGCAATCAACCTCTCTCCGGACAATCGTTTCGCACTCGTCCCGGACCTGGGCCTGGACAAAGTTCTCGTTTATCGGCTCAACACTGCCACGGCAACGCTTACAACAAATGATCCAGCGTTCGGGTCAATTGCACACGGCGCCGGACCGCGCCATTTGACATTCTCCCCGGATGGAAAATTTGTCTATGTGATCAACGAGATGGGATCCACGATCACCACGTTCAAATTTGATTCTGGGCGGGGAGCGATGTTTGAAACGCAAAATATTTCAACACTGCCGAAGGATTACCCGGGAGTCAGTTCAAATTATTGTGCCGAAATCGCCATGCATCCATCGGGCAGATTTGTTTACGGCTCTAATCGCGGACACGACAGCATTGCCGTTTTTAGCGTCGACAAAAAAACAGGCGCACTTAAAGCAGTTCAGCATGAATCCACCCAAGGCCGCTGGCCACGCCACTTCGCAATTGATCCGACCGGACGGTGGCTGCTCGCCGAAAATCAGAATTCGGATTCAGTCGTCGTGTTCGCGTTGG
The DNA here is from genome assembly GCA_964429665.1 of uncultured Bifidobacterium sp. Classification (GTDB taxonomy): domain Bacteria; phylum Verrucomicrobiota; class Verrucomicrobiia; order Limisphaerales; family JADLHS01; genus JADLHS01. The sequence goes on along the minus strand of CAYSDO010000085.1, from coordinate 7,295 downwards.
ACCCTCGAACGGGAAAATTGAAACCAACTGGCCAGAAAATTGAAGTCGGTTCGCCCGTGTGTGCGGTGTTTGTGGCTTCAAAATGAGTGCCATCACCGCCAATGGTCAGTCCATCGAAGCCAGACTGCCGTGCACGGTTGAAGAATTCCTGCTTGCTCAAAGACTCCTTCCACGCAGCGTTGTAGTCGAACACAATGGTGAAGCCGTCGCGCCATCGGAGTTTTCAAAACGCCAGGTCAATGCGGGGGATCGCTTGGAAATTGTCAAGATCGTTGCAGGCGGTTAACTCTCGGAGCGATTTCGTGTTCTGTCCACCAACCGAACATCCACTCAGGGTGCGGATGCGGGTAAAAGTCTCGGTCTGCTTCAAAGGTGTTTCGGTTTCCAACGGGTCAAACGAAGTGCGTTGCCGATGACAATCAAATCCGAAATCCCCATTGCAGCAGCACAAAGCACAGGACTCATAAAGCCGAGCGCAGCCAACGGCACACCCAGCGCGTTGTAAAAGAACGCCCAGAACAAATTCTGCTTGATCGTCCGCAACGCGGCTCGCGCCAACCCCAACGCTTCGGGCACAGCTTCAATATCCGCGCGTAGGAGTATCATGTCTGCCGATTCGCGCGCCACGTCCGTTGCACGACTCACTGCGACCCCGAGGTCTGCCTGAGTAAGTGCCGGTGCGTCGTTGATACCGTCACCCACGAACGCCACGCGCTCACCGCGAGACTGAAGTTGTTGGATGAACTCGGCCTTCTGTTCGGGGCGCACTTCGGCAAATACATTTTCAATCGGGATGCCACATTGCCGCGCGATCGCTGTCGCAGTCTGCGTTGTGTCGCCGGAAAGCAGGAAGGTGTTCAAGCCTTGATGCTGAAGCTGGGCCACCACGGCAGGTACGCGCGGTTTCAGTTTGTCCTTCACCACAAACAACGCCAGCAACTCGTTCTCCATCGTCAAACCCACGACGGTTCCGCCGGTGGCTGACTGGTCGGCGACAAACTTTTCTCCCGCACTCAAATCCGCGCCGCAATCGCGCAGCCACCTCAGCGAGCCCAGTCGGGCACGACCGGTTGATTCCTCTTTGCTGGCCTCGACTCCCGCTCCAGCAACTTCCCGCCAATTCTTCAATTCAATGATCTGGCCGGGGAGTGATGCCATAATCTTGCTGATGGGGTGGGTCGAGTGTCGCGCAAGGGAAGCCGCGAGCTGCTTCGCTTTTTGAACTGACGATGTTGCATCGTCTCTCGTCCACTGTGCCTCAATGGAGAGTTCTCCGGTGGTCAACGTGCCTGTCTTGTCGAAGACGACTGCGGTGACTTTGCCGGCTTTTTCCAAAGCCACGCCGTCACGAATCAGGATTCCGCGTCGCGCGGCGGCGTTGGCGGCAGCCATCACGGCAGCGGGTGTGGCCAAGCCCATCGCACACGGACACGCGACAATGAGCATCGCCGCTGCAATGATGAATCCTGCTGCCGTCCCAGCGGGCGGATGTGCCTGCCAAAGGAAACTGGATAACATTTCGTGAACGTGCCGCGCCGAGTCCGGAAAAATTCCCCACCAAAGCCCCGTCGCCAGCGCGAAACAAACCACGACCGGCACGAATACGTTGCTAACCCGGTCGCCAATACGTTGGATGTTTGCGCGGCTGTTCTGTGCGCGTTGCACGGCGGCGACGATATGCGCCAGCACCGTTGACTCTCCTGTCGTCGTTACGCGGATCAGCAGCCGTCCGTTCATGTTCACGGTGCCCGCAAAGACTTTTGCGCCGGAGCTTTTGTCCACGGGCAAAGATTCACCGGTGAGCATGGCTTCGTTGACAACGGAATTCCCATTCACCACTTCGCCATCCGTTGGAACATGATCACCAGGACGCAGGGCGATGAGATCACCTGGCTTCAGATCCGCGATGGGAACCTCACGTTCCGATTGTTCCGCTTGAGTGCCTGGACTGGAAACCAACCTGGCCGTCCTCGGTGCAAGTTGCATCAGGGCTTTCAGAGCTCCTGAAGCATGGGCGCTTACTCGGGCTTCAAGCCAATGGCCAACGCTGATGAGAGTGATGATCGCCGACGACTCCATGAAGTAAACATGTCCTCCATGTTCCACCAGCAGCGCCCATGCACTGTAACCGAACGCCGTCGTCGAGCCGATGGCGACGAGTGTGTCCATGTTGGAACTCCCGACCCTGAGTTGCCGCCATGCGCCGCGATAGAATTGAGCACCGCAAACAAATTGAACCACTGACGCCAGCGCGAAAGCGGTCCATTGAAACCACTGCGCCATGCCGAGGTCGAAAACCCATTCGCCAACCATGAGCGAAGCGGTGACCACTGATCCAAGCCAAAGATTCAACTGCCAATTGAGCGCTGGTTGCTCTGGCAACTTTAACGTAGGCTCAATCAACGTCGCCTTGTAACCCGCGCTCCGCATGGCTTCGATTACCTGTGTCGGCTGCTCCGGCAAATTTTCCTTCCATTTCACCGTAACGGAGCGCCCTTCCACATCGGTCATGACGGCAGTGACACCCGCGACGGATTGAACAGCATCCGTGATCTTGCGGGCACAATTGTTGCAATTCATGCCTTCCACGCGAAGCAACGTGGTTGATTGCGGCCTCTGTTCGATAGCGGGGGCGGGATTCATAACTACAGTCGGAGAATAGGCCAAAGGCAGGTTGCAGTCGAACGCTGACTTGGTGTTTCTCCGGAGACTCCACTCGCGCAAATTGGACCGAGGGTTTGAACCCGGATCGAATCCACCTCACTGGCAGGAGACACACAGCCAGCGACGGAAAGATGTCAGAAATGAAGATGTTTGTTCTGACGCGAAAGCGCAACTCACGCTGTGAGCTTGCGGCGCACGCGCTTCAACAGCACCACTGTTCCTGCGAGCAACAACGTGGCCGCGCCCGGCTCTGGAACATTTGCGATGACGGTGTCGGGGCGGAGTATGTGGGCGAAGTAGCCGTACTCGCAGTTGCCTGATGCTGGATCATCGGTGGGATCAACATCGTCGCGCACGGAAGGGTTACCGTCGGGATTTAGAAATCCGGAGAGCGTCCCGCCAGTGTTGTTAAAGTTGTAGGCGTAATTGGCCGTGCCGCTCCCGCTGGCACGGGCGTAAAAGTCACCCCAGACTGGTGGACGATCCGCGTAAAAACTCCACGTCATGTAAGTCGCGTCCGAGGTCAACGGCTGAAAATCCAATCCATACATGTCCTCCCTCATTCCCACAGTGTTCAAACCTACGGTTTGGAGTCCGGTGGAAAGCAGATTGGCCCCGCAATTGAGTATGATGTCGCCCGTGCCGACACCAGGAGAAGTCTCTATGATGATGTGGCCGATGGGCGCTTTGGCTCCATGCACATCGAAGGTGTAAGTATAACGCCAGGGATGTGAAGCATGGGTGGTGTCCGTATCGGTCACGTCCCAGGAGATGGTGATATTTTTGGAAGACCACTTGAGGCCACCGGCAAAAATGTCATCGGCGGTTCCTGCCGGGGCGGGCGGCGTGTAATCAAGACTTCCCGTGTAGGTGGCTGCGATGGCACGTCCTGCCAACAACAATCCGGTTAACAACGATACAACTCTCACAACAAATACAACTCCAACAACTTTACAGTTACAACGTCTGCTTGACTGCCACCGCCGCATCTACGGCGAGGTTTGGTAGTGTGACGTTATTTTCGCCGGGTAGGTTTGTCAAAAAATCAGTGGAATATTTTTCGATTTAGTCCGACCGCAATTCAAAAAACTCAACTGGGACAAGTCCGTATTCCTTCGGATTCGATCGGAGACTTTTCAAGATTACAAACCCGCTTTACACCGGGCGCCAATGCGTCAATCTATGCACATGAGAACGAAAGCAACTGTTTTGATGGCACTCTGTCTCTCTTTCAGCCTCGCGCAAGCCCCGGCAGAAACACAATCTGCTCCGGCAAAATCCGGATACGCGCAGCCCGGAAAACATTTTGCCGAGTCCATTTCCACGCTTACGGGCGTCGCCATATCGCCGTTGTTGGGAACGAGCGCCTACGGCGCGGTGATGTACACACGCACGGAGAAGGAGAAACGCGCCAGTCTGCCGTGGTTCGCGCAGCCGTGGTTTTTTGTCCCCGCGTTGGTTTTGGTTGCATTGTGTTTTGCCAAGGATTCGGCCGGCACCGCGCTGCCCACCGCTTTGAAGAAACCTCTCGATGTCGTGGAAACCATCGAGCACAAGATCAGCGGGCTTGTTGCGACGGGAGCGTTCGTCCCGTTCGTCGCCGCCATCATGCACGACACCGCACCGCCCGAAGCGCTGCTCAGTTCGATGGGCTTCGCAGCAGCGGATTTTAGCTGGCTTTACAACGTCATCATCGTGCCGGTTTCGATGATTGCGTTCTTCATCGTGTTCCTCGCGTCAAACGCCATCAACATCCTGATCCTGCTCAGTCCGTTCACCACGGTGGACGCGGCGCTTAAATCGTTCCGGCTCGCCATCCTCGGCACTGTGGCGGGCTCGGCTTGGATGAACCCGTGGTTTGGCGCAGCATGGGCGTTGATCATCGTGCTGATCTCCTATTTCATCGCGGGCTGGTCGTTCCGGCTCTCCCACTTTGGCATGGTGTTCGTCTGGGATACACTCACGTTCCGCCGCAAACGCTTCACACCGGACGCGACAGAAAACAAATTGTTCCTCTGGCGCAAGGTCAACAAAGTTCCCGCGCGCACCTACGGAAAACTGAAGCGCGATGACAAGGGCAACTTCGTCCTCACGTATCGCCCGTGGCTGGTACTGCCACCGCGAACAGTAACGCTGCCTGAAGGAAAATACGCAGTCGGCAATGCTGTCTTCTGGCAATCGCTCCAGAGAGTGGAAGGCGACGACTCCGAAAACATCGTTCTGCTCCCGCCCCGCTATCGCGGACACGAGGAGGAACTTGTCAAGGTTTACGGGCTGACCGGCGTGCGCGAGGCCGGGCTGCGTCGCGCCTGGAAATGGATCAAGGATTTGTTCACGGGCGGACCACAGACCGCGACGGCGTAAATGCTGTTTCACGCCAGGAGCGTGAGATCATTTTTAAGATCAGCAAGGAAGCTGTCCACGTCCCCTGGTGTGGTATCCCAACTGCACATGAGCCGTGCCTCCTGCCAGCCGCCAACGTGCGTATAAAACTTCCAACCGCGCGTATGCATCGCTTCCACCGCCGGCGACGGAATTTTCGCGAACACTGAATTGGTATCCACCGAATACGCGATCTTGATCTGTGGCAGCAGACGAAGCCCGCTTTCCAAGCGCCTCGCCATTGTGTTGGCATGCCGCGCGTGCCTGAGCCAGGCACCATCCTTTAACATCCCTGTCCACGGCGCAGAGAGGAACCGCATCTTGGATGCAAGCTGCCCGCCCTGCTTGCACCGGTAATCAAACTCCCTGGCCAGTTCGTGATCAAAGAACACCACCGCCTCGCCGACTGCGATCCCGTTCTTCGTCCCGCCGAAACACAACACATCCACGCCAGATTTCCAGGTGGCTTCCGCCGGAGAAATGCCAAGCGCGGCAACTGCGTTTGCGAAACGCGCGCCATCCATCTGCACCCGCAATCCACAGCGCCTTGCCTCCGCCGTGAGCGTGCGCAGTTCATCGAGAGAATAGACCGTGCCCACCTCGGTTGCCTGCGTGATGCTGAGGGCGCGCGGTTTCGGATAATGAATATCCTTTCGCTTGTTGACTGCGCGATCAATGTCCTTGGGATCAATCTTCCCGTTCTCTCCGCGCAACAGAAGAATCTTGCTGCCGTTGGCAAAGAATTCCGGCGCTCCACACTCGGATGTTTCAATGTGCGCGATCTCGTGACACAGAAAGCTGTGATAGGACTGGCAGAGGGATGAAAGCGCGAGCGAGTTCGCCGCAGTGCCGTTGAAGACGAAGAACACCTCGCAATCCTTCTCGAAGATCTCGCGGATGAGATCCGAAGCACGCTGTGTCCAGGTGTCGTCGCCGTAACTCACCTCGTGACTGGAATTGGCTTCAGCCATTGCGGCCCAGGCCTCGGGACAGATGCCGGAGTAGTTGTCGCTCGCGAAGTGGCGACAGATGGGTTGTGCGTCAGACATGACGGGACATTAGCGAATTGTTGCAGGAGCGAAAGTCCGAAGCGGCACGCCACCCAGAAACCCGGGTTGACACGCTAGGACGCCTGCCATACAAACGCATTGTGATAGCCGTGCTGAATGACAAATTCGTTGCTCAATCAGAATTTTAGGCTGCCACGCGCAACCCACAACCGGACACCACACCATGCTAAAGCTCATCGAGGGAATGTTTAAGAAGCGCGCCGAAGGGGCAACCGCTGAATTCAGAAACCACGTTCGGCAGGTTCGCTCCAAGACTCCACCGTTGAGGGTCGAATTGGTTGCTACCACTGACGCCTCTTGGCTAGATGCACCCGCCGTGCAGCAGGTCGTCCAGGATTTGGTTCACATAGGATTTCAGCTCGCAGGGGTTCTGGCAGTTAAGGGCAACGACAAAGCGGTCATGGCTGGATTTGCCGCACCGGAGCATCGTGCTTCCGCGAGTATTCCCAAGAGTGGCGACCGAGTCTTTGTGTCGTTCATTTCGCATTTCACAGACGGGAGTGCCTTCGAGTGTTCCAACATGCCAGTGCCGTTCGAGCCACCGTGCCCTGATTGGTTAGTCCGGCAGCGGCGCGTTGGCGCATCACCGCAAGAGCTGTGGTCAAGCTTTTTGGCCGAGCGCCCGGCCAAAGGCATGACCGAGTCCACAGTCAGCGGTTTCGCCGCATCCAACGTGGACGACTTCTTCCGCTATCAGGCGTGGATGACCGAGCGGGGCGGGGCGACGCGTGATGAGTTAGCCGCACGTTACAAAGCCGTCGGCAAGCTGCCAGCCGGTGAGGAGGGCGAGAGCTTCCTGAATATGGCTCGTAACGACGAGGTGGAGCGTTCACTTTGCAATTGGTGGCGCATGCAAGCGAACACGCCGTCTCCGTTGGAGGCGGTGTTGGAGTCACTCATCATCGTCCATGACGAAATGTCACCCGATTTGCTCATCAACACCTACTGGTGCGCAACAGATGATTTCAAGGCCAAGGATGCCGACTTTGCTGCCGGCAGGCCGCGCGAGGCTTTCGCGCGAGCAGTGTCCAGCCGAGGGGCGCGGTTGCGAAGAGTTTACCAAAAGCGCACGCCATTGGAGGCCGATTTTTATTTGCCAGAGTGAGCACGAATATAACACAGCAGCCTCGTAAGAAACAAGAGTAAGAGCGGGGCCTTGTTTTTATTGGGGATTTTGAA
>CAYSDO010000084.1:10780-13350 GCA_964429665.1 uncultured Bifidobacterium sp. | reverse complement strand
CATACACCGTGAGCCAGCCGGGTTGAACCAGAACTTTGCCCGCGCTCTTGAACGGCTCGCCCTCGACCCGCGTGATGCGCGTCGTTTCCAGAAATTCCGCCGCCGGATAAAAGATGGCGAGGAATCGCTTCGTCACCATGTCGTAAAGCTTCTGCTCGGGCTCGCTCAAGCCCTTCGGTGCTTGCGTCGTAGGAATGATCGCAAAGTGATCCGAAACCTTGGCGTTGTTAAAAATGCGCTTGTTCGGGCGAACCCAATCACTCTTCAAAATTGTTTCAGCGAATGTTGAGTAACGTGTTACGAATGCCGTGCCAGCGGCCGCCGGGCCGCCGGAAAACATCTGGAGCGTCGTCTTCACCGTGCCGATGTAATCCTCCGGCAACGCACGCGAATCAGTTCTCGGATATGTGAGAACCTTGTGCCGCTCGTAAAGCGCCTGCGCCAAGCCCAGCGTGTTCTTCGCGCTGAAACCAAACCGCGAGTTCGCGTCGCGCTGTAAGCTCGTCAAATCATACAGCAATGGCGACAGCGACGACGTCGGCTTGCTTTCCTCGGTGACGACGCCGGGCTTGCCGAGGCATTTAGCGCGGATGGATTCCGCCTTGTCCTTGTCCCAAACGCGCTCGGCTTTGAGATGTTCCGCGTCAATCGTGCTGCCATCCGTCCCGGTGGCAGAACCAATTTTAGTTTGATCTGCCGGCGAGACGCCGACAGCACGTTGTTTGTCGAACTTCTCATCAAACCAACGCCCCGCGTACTGACCCGCCGCCGCGTCGAACGTGCCGAGAATTTCCCAGTAGTCGCGCGGCTTGAACCCGCGAATCTTCGCCTCGCGCTCCACGAGAATCGCCAGCGTCGGCGTCTGCACCCGGCCCACGGTGGTTTTGAAAAACCCGCCGAGCTTCGAGTTAAACGCCGTCATCGCCCGCGTGCCGTTGATGCCCACCAGCCAGTCGGCTTCGCTACGGCTCGTCGCCGCGTCCGACAACGGCTGCATGGATTCATCCGTGCGCAATGCCGCGAAACCTTCGCGGATGGCGGCGGGCGTCATAGATTGCAACCAGAGCCGCTGGATCGGCTGCTTCGCTTTCGTGTAACGAACGATGTTGCGGAAGATCAATTCGCCCTCGCGCCCGGCGTCACAGGCATTGATGAGCTTGTCCACGTCTTTCCGCTTGATGAGCTTTGCCAGCACCTTGAGCCGCGCCTCGCTCTTTTCAATCGGCTGAAGATCGAAGTGCGGCGGAATGACCGGCAGACATTTGAAAGTCCACTTGCCGCGCGCCGCCTCCACGCCCTCCGGCGGCACGATGGTGAGCAAATGGCCGACCGCCGACGAGACGACGTATTCCTCGTTCTCGAAGTAATCGGCCTGCTTCTGAAACTTTCCGAGCGCCTTGCTGATGTCGCTGGCGACGGACGGTTTCTCGGCGATGATGAGGGTCTTGCCCATGTGACGCGGCAGACTTGTAAGCCCCGAACCGTGACCGTGGCAACTTATTTCTTCCAGAAGCTGTTTTGAAGACCAACCACGAATGGACATAAATGGACGCGAAACCGGTAGGTTATGCACCCACGGACACACCCGGCCTTAGTCCCAAGCCAAAAGGAATCTCGACAGAATTTTATGTGTGGAAAAGAAACTTTCCTGCATCACCCTCACAACCACTGTCGGATTTTATCCTGGTACTTGTTGTAGATGAATCCCAGCGCGACGAGCACGAAGCCCAGCACCAGGAAGCTCAACATCCGATACGCCGCTTCCAGTTTCCAAACGTCAAAGACCACCACGCGCCCCACGGAAGCCGCCAGGATTCCCAGCCCCATCCAGCGATAAACCTTTTCCCGCAGCACCACGCCACAGCCAATCACCACAAACGCCAGCCCCGACCACGCCGCCGTGAGATAGAATCCGCTCGCGCTCATCGTCACCCAGTCCGACACCAGTCGCCACATCGTCACGCACCCGATCACAATCATGGCGCTCTGCACGGCGACCGGCAGTTCGTATCGCGCGACGAGTTTGCGCATCGCTTGTTGCTGCGCCAGCAGCGCGAGCACAAATAGGAAATTCGGCCAGTAAACAATCATCTCGTGCGGCGGCAACATCCACAACGTCGCCAGCGCCGTCACCGTCAGCGCCGTGCTGAACAACAGCGCCTCGCGGTTTCGCCGCCAGCCGGCGAACACGAACGCGCACACGCCCATCAACGCCAGCACCCACACACGCTCGCGTTCCGGGATGTACCGGTTCACCCACCACAACGTGAGCACCAGCGAAACCCAGCGATAGAGCATTGCCAGTTGCAGCAACGGCGCGCGCACTTTCGGGTCGCTCTCCGGCCTTGCCGCGAACCATTTCCACGTTGCGAATGACAGCCCCGCGAGAGCTGCGATTGGTGCAAGAGGAAAATACCACTCCGGCTTTGCCACAGACGAAACCCGCAGCGCGAATTCACCGCAACTCACGAACAAAAACACCTGCGCGCATGCCGCCAACGGCCAGGCCCGCGTGGCCACACCGTAAACCGTCACCCCCACCGCAAGCGCGCTCGTCACCGCGATCCATT
>CAYSDO010000084.1:0-10770 GCA_964429665.1 uncultured Bifidobacterium sp. | reverse complement strand
CGGGCAGATTCTTTGGTCCAAGCCAGACCAGAGTGAGCGCCACGAGCATCGCGGCGTAGATGAATTGAAACACAACACCCGCCGCGGCGCGCAATTCAATCGCCTTCTGCCGTTGCCACCAGTGACTCAGCGCGAGCGTGAGCGCGAGCAACGTCAGCGGATTCCACCACAGAGGCGGATTCGACGTGTCGGCAAAATTCCCAAGCCACGCCAGATGCGCGAGCATTAACAACCCCTGCCCCAGCACGGCGATTTCGCGCACACGGAGAAAATAGATCGTGACCGTAAGCACAACAGCTTCGACAGCCAACGCCAGCGGGAAATTGCCGACGCTGGTGTTGAACCACGTCGTCACCGCCCAGATCAGCAGCGCGAGCAGCGTGAAGTAGGCGGGCACGGGTCGCAGTTCGCGCTTGTCCGCCCACAACATCCGCCAGTGCGACCAGCAGGCATTGAGCGCCATCAACGCGCCGAGTGTCACGCCAAGCCAGAGGCCGTGGACATCATCCCGGCGCAGGCTGTCAATTCCCCACCCCACGGACATGGCGCCGGAAATGTATGCGCCGGTCTGGAGAAAGATGTTCCTCCGCAGTGTGCCGAGGATGAACAGGATCACGCTCTCCGCAGCGAGCACGAGCGCGAGTTGCATTCCAGCATATTTGGAAACAATTCCCACCGTCACCAGCACGAGGCCCTGGGTGAGATAAGTGTTCTTGGTGACCGATTCATCCTTCAAAAAGCGGCGCGCGACTTCTGCCAGCACGAGCAACGCTGCGCCGAAGCCGATCGCAAACTGCCAGAACCGGCCCGTGTCCACTTTGAGCATCGTCAGCACGAACAGCGAGAACAGCGCGCCGTTGTTGAACGTGGCAAACGCGGCACGTCGTCCGCCTGCGATGTTTTCGTGCTTCGACAAAAATACGGCGACGGTGAAGATGATCCAGTAGCCGAACAGGAAAGATGCGCCGAAACCGAGTCCTTCGTCCGCCGTGGCCCAGCGCCAGCCTTCGCCGCCATGAAAGAACCGCCAGTAACCGTAGCTCGCGTACGTGGCAACCAAACTGGCCCACGACAATCCCGCCCAGCGATTGCGCACGAGGAAGAACACCGCCGCGAGCGTCAGTACAAGATTCGAGTAGAGCGTGAACCCGCCCACAGGCGTGATGACGGACGTGTAATACGCTAGCCCCGTGCCGAACAACGCCATCAGCTCCGACTTCCAACGATGCGCAATCCAAGCGATGAAAGCCGCCCAACCCAGCAGCAGCGCGCCATCAAGCAGCGCGCTCTCGATGATCCGCAGCGCCGGAACGTGATGAGCCGCGTAGGTCGTGAAATACACCGCCGCAAGTCCGCCGGAGAAGAGCACCTGCGCGTAGTTGCGGAGTGATTCATTCGCTGCCTTGCGTTGCCACCACGCGCCCGCGCCCAGCAACAATCCGCCGGCCAGATAGAGCAGCGAAACTTTTCCAGCCGCACCCATGTTCTGATACGCGAGGTTGCCGAAGAAAACCAATCCCGTGAGAATCAACACCGCGCCGATGCGTACCAGCCAGTAAGTGCCGAGGCGCATCTCGAACGAGGCCTTGGGCTCTGGTGACTTCGGTTCGGCCACGACTCGCGGCGGCGGCAATGATGGCGGCAGCGGCGGCGGAACAACCGGAATTTTCGCAGGCACAGGCGTAACCTTCTGCGCATCCTGAAAAACAAAGCTCGGAACGAACTCCGCCGGTTGCGACGCGATCTCAGGCTCTGACGCGACAAAATCAGTTTTGGCAGTCACGAATTCAGTCTCCGGTTCGATGACGGGAGGAATTTCTGGCAGACTGGATTCCGTGACTGGTAATGGCGCGATGGCGGGAGTAGGTGCGGTTTGGGATGACTGGCTCCCGGCCTCACTGGCTTTCAGCGCATCCAAGGCCATACGCATCTCCACGCGTTGGATGTCTTCGGCAAGCTTTTGCACCAGGTGATCCAGCGCCTGCTGGCGTTGCTTGAGATTTGCGAGTTCCCGTTTATCCGCGTCGTTCATTTTCGTTGTGGCGAGACTAATCCCAAACCCTCTGCGGCTGACAATTGATAAACTTTGGCCGCGCATCAGATAAAGCAATGAGAAAGTGGGGAGTGAATGGAGCGCGGCTGTGTGCGACAGCACCAGCCGCAGCGTCGTGGCAAAACAGGCGCGTTGGAACAAATTGATCGCCGCAGAACCTATCAACCCGCTGCGGCTGGTCTTTCAGACACAACCGCGCTCCGGTCTTGGGGCTGAAGGCCCTGGGAACGCGGTTCAAAATAATTCCAAGGCCTGAAAGGCCGAAAGGAAAAGGTGACCACCCGGTCAAGTGAAGATCAGAGAATTTGCAGCCTTTGTCGGACAAAGTTCAGAGTTCATTTTGGAAACAAAATGATGCTCGACAACTTTTTAGGCCAATAATACCGTCGAACCCATGAACCAAGATAGGCTGCAACGTTTGCAGCTAACTAACTGTTAGGCTGCATGACACGCGTCTTGTCATTTGTGTTTCTTGGGCTGATCGCCGCGTGTGTCTGCCTGTGGTTCATTCCGGGTGGGCGATTGTGGATTTCCGAGTCGCTTTCTAGAGTTACCGAGAGCGACAGCAATGCGAAGGCGTATCAGACTGTAGTGAGACGAGCCACGGATTGGGTGCGTCAGTTTCACAGCGAGCATCAGAGGCTGCCGAGCCGTGAGGAAGTGGACGCCTACGCAACGAATGCGTGGCCGGGGTTTTCGGTTTACCTTTACGATACTCAGCCGCAGTGGCAGCGTTCTTGGGGACAGCCCGGCGTAGATTTTATGGTGTGCGTTCACACAGGAGAGTGGAATCTCTTTCGCCAGTCTTGGGACGGACGAGAGTGGAAGGTATGGACAGATTGATTCACAAGCGGCCTAATATGGAGATAGGCTGCAAATTCTCTTGAGTTTCATTGACCGCAGCACATTTGTTTCGCCACCCGGTTCGCAATTCACGTTTTCCCTTTTGAAGCCAACACTCGCGCACCTACACTCCGCGCGTGACGGTGCTTGAGGTTATTCAGAAGAGCTCGGATTTTCTCGCGAAGAAGGGCGTGGACTCTGCGCGGCTGCAAACGGAATTGCTGCTGGCGCACGTTCTCAAACTGCCGCGCATGAAGCTTTACCTGAACTTCGAGCGCAAGCTGTCCGACACCGAACTCGATTCCATCCGCGAACTGGTCAAGCGTCGTGGACAGCGCGAACCGCTCCAGCACATCACCGGCTCGACTTCGTTCTGTGGATTTGAAATGGCCGTGAACCGTCACGTCCTCGTGCCGAGACCGGAAACGGAGTTGCTGGCGGAGTCCGGCTGGCAATTTCTATCAACTATCAACCATCAACCATCAACTGCCTTGGACTTCGGCACGGGCAGCGGGTGCATTGCAATTGCCATCGCGACGAAATGTCCGGCGACGCGCGTCGTGGCGCTGGATATTTCGGCGAAGGCCCTCGCCGTCGCGAAGCAGAATGCCGAACGCAACGGTGTGGCCGAGCGAATTGAGTTCGTGCATGGCGATGGTTTCAACGCGCTGGCAAGGTGGAGCGCGGCTACCGACGAGCCGAACGCCGACGGCTCGCGAGGACTCTCGCCCCACCTGTTTGATCTCATCATCAGCAATCCGCCGTATATCCCGGGCGCGGAGATTGCCACGTTGCAACCTGAGGTGCGGGATTTCGATCCGCGCGGCGCGCTGGACGGTGGCGTGGACGGGCTGGACTTTTACCGGATGCTCGCGGCACAGGCGGGCAATTTCCTAAAACCTGATGGCAAGGTGATGCTGGAGTTCGGGGATGGTCAGGCGGACGAAATAAAAAGAATCTTTGAATCGCAAAAGTGGGTTGTCGAGTCGGTGCGCGAGGACTACACTCGCCGCCCTAGATTTCTGATTGCGCGGCGTTGAAGAATTTTAACCACGGATGGACACGGATTCTGGGCTTTGTAATTCGCACGACCATTTCTGATCAGCGTCCATCGGTGTTCATCCGTGGTTTAACTTTTTATTATTACATGGACAGTTTTCTCATCAAAGGCGGCGTGCCATTGCACGGCGAGGTTCAGATCAGCGGCGCGAAGAACGCCGTGCTGCCGATCATGGCGGCAACGTTGCTCACAGCCGAGCCGTGCGTCATCCGCGGCGTGCCGAATCTCAGCGACGTGAAGTTCATGGGCCAGATTCTCACGTGGCTCGGCGCGAAGGTCAGCATCGAGGGCGACACCGTCCGCGTGCACGCAAAGAAGATCAAAGGCCAGGGCGATTACGACCTCGTCCGCAAAATGCGCGGCTCGATCTGCATCATGGGCCCGCTGCTTGGACGATTGAAGAAGGCGCGCGTGTCGTTGCCGGGCGGTTGCGTCATAGGCGCACGGCCAATCAATCTTCATCTGAAGGGTTTTGAAGCACTCGGCGCGAAGCTCACCATCCAGAGCGGTTACGTGGAGGCTGAAGCCAAACGCCTTGTCGGTGGCGCAATGTTCCTGGGTGGACGCGCGGGCTCAACCGTGCTCGGTACCGCGAACATCATGATGGCCGCGTCTCTCGCGGAAGGAGTGACGGTCATTGAAAGCGCCGCGTGCGAGCCGGAAGTGGTGGATGTGGCGAATTTTCTGAACGCAATGGGCGCGAAGATTTCCGGCGCGGGCAGTCCGACCATCACGATCACCGGCGTGAAGGAACTTCACGGCGCGGAACATCACGTCATTCCCGACCGTGTTGAAGCCGCGACGTTTGCCATAGCCGCCGCCATGTCGAACGGCGAGGTGACGATCAAAGGCGCGCGTGCCGACCATCTGCACGCGGTGATTGACAAGCTGGAGGAAGCGGGCGTCGTCGTGGAACGGCGCGGCGCGGACATGATCGTTCGTCGAGGAAAGAAATTGAAATCCTCGGACGTGACCACCCTGCCCTACTCCGGTTTTCCCACCGACGTGCAGGCACAGATGATGGCATTGATGGCGCTCGCGCCGGGCATCAGCATCATCACCGAACGGATTTTTGAATCGCGATTCATGCACGTGAGCGAACTAACGCGTCTTGGTGCAGACATCCAGATTGAGGGGCCGAGCGCAATCGTGAAGGGCGGTCGCCCGTTGAGCGGCGCGCCCGTGATGGCGAGCGATCTGCGGGCGTCGGCGGCTCTGGTGATTGCAGGACTCGCGGCCAAAGGCACAACGCAGGTCAACCGCATCTACCATCTGGATCGTGGTTACGAAAACATGGACGGCAAACTCCGCGCGCTGGGTGCGCGCATTCAACGCGTGGACGAATCATGACTAAGACCATCTGGGCATTCATCATCGTCGTTGTTCTTTATCTGGCCTGGTTGCTTTATCAGAACTGGGCCGGTGTGCGTGACGAACACGACGCGCAGGTACAAAATAGCAACAACAAGCAGCCCGTGGCTGTGGCTGTGAATGGTGATTCGTTGTCAGGCTTGCCAGCGGGACTTGAAACGAGCTTTCGCACTGCAAAGGAAAAAGGCACAACGACACTGCGCGATTGGTTGAAAGTTTACGGCAGCCAGATTCAAGACCCTCGCAAGGCATGGATCGAACTGGAATTCTGCGTTGCCCTCGCACGCGAAAATCCCGCAGAGGCCAAGAGTATTTTTGCGTCCGTCAAGCAACGCACGCCGCCGTCCTCGCCTGTGTGGCCAAGGATGAAGGAGTTGGAAAAGACGTTCGAGTAAAACAAAATCCGGTTGGTGAGGTTTTCCGCCCTGCGACGAACCTGTCCGCATTTTATGAAACTATTTGATCTCTCAGGCGAAGTGGCAGTGGTGATTGGCGCGACCGGTGTGCTTGGTGGAGCGCTGGCGGAAGGTCTGGCGGAGGCGGGCGCAAAGATCGCCGTGCTCGGTCGCAACGCCGGACGCGGCGAGGCGCGAGTAAAATCCATCCAGGCGAAAGGCGGCAAGGCCGCGTTCTTTGCAGCAGACGCCGTGTCACGTTGCAGTCTCGCCGAGGCGCACGAAAAACTTGAAGCGGCATTGGGCACACCAACCATTCTTTTGAATGCCGCAGGTGGAAATGATCCCAAAGTCACCGTCACTGCCGATCATCCGTTCGAGTCCATCCAGCTTGTGGACTGGCAGGCGAACTTCGACATGAACCTCGCTGGCGGCGTGTTGTTGCCGTGCCAGGAGTTCGGTCCGGGCATGTGCAAGCGCGGCAAAGGCAGCATCATCAACATCGCGAGCGCGTCGGCACACCTGCCGCTTTCGCGCGTGGTCACGTATTCGGCAGCGAAGGCGGCCGTGTTGAGCCTGACAAAATTTCTCGCGCGCGAATGGGCAACGCAAGGCGTGCGCGTGAATTCCATCACTCCGGGATTCTTTCCTGGCGAACAAAATCGAAGGCTGCTTTTCAACGAAGATGGTTCGCCCACTCCGCGCGCCCAATCCATCTTCGGTCACACACCAATGAAACGATTCGGCGAAGCAGGCGAACTCATCGGTGCGACCATTTTTCTGGCGAGCCACAAGGCGAGCAGTTTTGTCACAGGTGCGGACATCGTGGTGGACGGCGGTTTTTTGAGTCAGACGATCTGACCGGAAGATCAAAATTCACGGCTGAAGGAATTCCGCGCGGACTCCTTTGAGACCATTGATCAAGAACTGCACGGCCACCGCCGCCAGCAGCAATCCCATGATGCGCGTAATTATCTTGATGGCGGTGGGACTGAGCCGCTTCGCCCCGTGAGCGCTAAATCGAAAAATGATGTAGCTGACAATGGCCACCACCAGGATGCACGCGTACAGCGCCACGTGCTGGGCTACACCACGAGCCTGTGTTTGCAACACAATCACCGTTGAGATGGCACCCGGACCGGCAAGCATCGGCACGGCCAGCGGAGTAATCGCCACATCAGTTTTTTCCGCTCCGGCACTGGTTTCCTCGCTGGTTTCCTGCACGCGCGAACGCTGCGCGCGCAACATATCGAGCGCCACCACAAGCAGGACAATGCTTGCAGCAATCTGAAACGCCGGCATGGTGATTCCGAGCAGACGAAAAATGATCTGCCCTGCCACCGCGAACACCAACAGCACACCAGTCATCACCATGCACGCGAGGCGCGCCACACGTATGCGTTGCTCCGGAGTCTCCTGCGGCGTCATCGCAAGAAACGCGGGCACGGTGGCAACCGGATCAACAATGACAAACAACGAACTGCCCGCGAGCAGAACAAAACCGATAAGCGTGGTCTGGTCTGGCACGTTCATGTGGAGCACGGCGCCAAAACAGCGTCAGTCATGCCGTGGATGATTTTTTTGTCCGCAGGACAAATCGTCGCAAGCACTCCGCCGAGTTGTGCGCGAGCGGCATCACCATCGCCGGCAACGAAATAATAGGGGCAAAGCCGTGCCCGCCCTTTCATCAGAACGACTACATTGTTGTCGAAATCAAACCAATTGGTCTCAACGAGCGCAGGTTTCTGAAAACGTTGCAACACGCTCGGCGATTGCTCAAACGTTCGCAGCGTATCATCCACAGCCTTAGACCAATCCGCCTGAGACATATCGCTGCCGAGAAATACCCCACGAGAACCCCACGCGTTTTCTGAATACCCAGAAACCTTGAGAATCAAATCCCTTTCGCGCTGGGATAGCAGCTTGAGTTGTCGCCAGTCGGTAAGGTTCAGTCCGGGAATCGCCGCGTGAGGCGGCATCGGCGCCGGATCAACCAGCCATGTGTAGGGAATCAGCTTTTGCAGCCGTGCCAGAAAACCCTCACCAAGTTCCTGCCGCCAGAAACTTTGAAGATTCCGGTTCCACAGGAGTGCGAACAGCATTTTCTCTTCGAACAGAGGTTTGGGCGGCGGCGTAACCTGCACCCGCCTCCCAACAGCGAGATCGAATATGTTTTTTGCATTGGCAACATTCACGAGGTCGAACAACTCAAAAAAACGATACACCGCGTCGCCGTCGGCGAAGTCGCCAAACTTTGAGCTCTGAACTTTGAACCTTGAACCTCCGTCGCCATTGAGTTGTCCGGCGAGCCAGTCCATTTCAGGCCGGTACGTTGCTGCCTCGTCCGACACAACGATATGAACCTGCTTTGCATCGCCGAAGATGGATTCGAACCCGCGAAGCATTGCATCCGCGCCACCAATGACATTGGACTCTGGAATTCGAACTTGTGACTCGGAGTACGTTCGATTCAGCCATGCCGTGAGTCCGATGCCTCCCGGCACGCTGTCGAGTTCGGTGATGGCCAGGCCGCCTTCTGTCAGCAGGACGTCCGGACGGATGACACGCGGCACATCGTTCTTGAATACGGCGGAACGTTGCAGTTCAAGGAGATCAGCAGGCTTCCCGAGATCGAGCCAGTGCGCGATCCAATCCGGTTGTTTTCCTTCAACGCTCCTTCGATAAAGCAGATTCACCGCACGATAGAACTGCAAGAGCACGCGACCAAGTGATTCGATCTCTGTTGCCAGATGCGGCTGGAGTTGAAACGGAGCGGTGGCGATACGCCAGTTCTGATCGGCAAACAGTCCGCCTTGCGGAATCTGTTCTCGAACAAATTCGGCGCGCTGTCGCGCGTCGTACCCATGCGTTGACTTTGAGTTCGCTTCCACGCACGGGACGGTAGGGGAATTCAGCAGAGGCGTCAAAAATGATTGCGCCATTGGCTACGTCAGACAATTGGTGATGCGTCTCAATTCCCGCTGGCCTGCCGTGAAGATTTTCACCACCCCGGCTGCGGACGATGCGGCGTTGCCCGCTAAACATTATTCGTGATGATTCGGTTCGGCGCGGTACTTCTTGTATTCTTCGACGAGCTTGGATTCCGCCTCACGTGGCATTTCCTCGTAGTGGCTGAATTCCTCGGTATGAACGCCTCGCCCGCCCGTGAGCGAACGCAACGTGCTCGAGTAACGGTAAAGCTCTTTGGCGGGAACGTTCGCCCTGATCACCTGGAAACTGCCGTCGGTTTCCATGCCCTGGATTTTTCCGCGCCGGCTTGAGAGATCGCCCATCACCTTGCCCATGCAGTCTTCTGGAATACGGATCTCAACCGTGTGAATCGGCTCCAACAGACAGGGGCGCGACGCTGCAAACGCCTCTTTGAACGCGAAATAGCCTGCGATTTGAAACGCGATGTCCTTCGAATCCACCGGATGCATCTTGCCGTCATAGAAATCCACTTTTACATCCACAACGCGGTATCCCGCAATGATTCCCTCCTCACAGGCCTTGTTGACGCCCTTCTGCACCGACGGCACAAAGTTCCTGTCCACGTTCTGTCCGACAAGATTCTCCTCGAACTCTACTCCGGTGTCGCGAGACCTGGGCTCTATGCGCATCCAAACTTCGGCAAACTGCCCCGAACCGCCCGTCTGTTTTTTGTGTCGATATTTTGAATCGCCCTTGCCCCGGATGGTTTCGCGATATTTCACCCGCGGCTCGGAAAGTTCGACATGGACGTTGTAACGACGACGTAGGCGCTCGGCGATGACTTCGAGATGAATCTCGCCCTGCGCAGAAAGAATGGTCTGATGCAGCTCACCGTCCACATGATGCAGGAACGTCGGGTCTTCGTGATGAAGCGCAGCAAGACCGGAGGCAATCTTGTCCTCTTCACCCTTGCCTGTGCTCTTTAGCGAAGCGTGGATGTTTGGCTTCGGATACTCCACCTTGGGCAGCGACACCGGATGCTTGGGGTTGCAAAGCGTGTTGCCAGTGTGCGTGTCCTTGAGTTTTACCACCGCGCCAATGTCACCCGCGTACAAAATTGGAACCATCTCACGATTCTTGCCGTTAAGGGAATAAATCTGTCCGATTTTTTCCGTGATGCGCCGGTCGGTGTTGTAAAGCTCGCCGCCCATTTTCAACTGCCCCGAATACACACGCAGAAAGGATAATTCCCCAAACTGCGCCTCGCTCATTGTCTTGAACACGTAGCACACCGGCTCGCTCCCGTTGAGTGCCACATCACATTCCCTCCCTTCGACATCGTGGGCCTTGACTATCTTTCGGTCCACGGGCGACGAACCGTACTTGGCGATGATGTCCATGAGCCGGGCCACGCCTATGTTGCTTTCTGCAGAAGTGACGAACAACGGAACAAACACCTGCTCCTGGATCGCCTTGTGAATTCCCGCCCGCATCTCCTCCTCGCTCAGGCTGCCTTTGGCAAAGAACTTTTCCATTAGCGAGTCATCGGATTCTGCGACGTGTTCGATCAATTCCTGATGAAGTTGTTTAACGCGTTCCGCCCACGCGCCGGTGGCCGTCGCTTCAGTGAACTTGCCGCTCTTGTCCCCGGAGTACGTAACGATCTCGCTGCGCGACACGTCGAGAACTTCGTTAAAACCCGGGCCGGGATTGACCGGGATCATCAACGGGAAAACGCGGTCGCCAAAATGTTCGCGGATCTGCGCGAGCACGGAATCAAAATTCACACCTTCCTTGTCGCAGGCGTTGACAACGATCATTTTCGGAATCCCGTACTGTGTGGCGTATTTCCAGACGTTGTCCGTTCCCACGCCAACGCCATGCACGGCGTTGACAACGACCAGGGCAAAATCACCCACTCGAAGAGCACCAAGTCCTTCGCTGATGAAATCTGAATAGCCCGGGCAGTCAATCAGGTTGAATTTTTTGTTGAGCCATTCCAGGTGAAGCAGCGAGGCGGAGACGGAAATCTTCCGCTGCTGTTCACTGATGTGATAATCGGACACTGTCGAGCCAGCCTCGATGGTCCCCATGCGGTTGATGACGTCTGCACAGGC
>CAYSDO010000083.1:0-13356 GCA_964429665.1 uncultured Bifidobacterium sp. | reverse complement strand
GTTGAGTGGCGTCGGGGCGAATTCAAATGGAGATCGCCGCTCGGGTTTGGACTTGTCTTCTCCTTGTCGCTGACCGGAGCGCTGTTGATTTCTGGAAAGTTTCCCACTTACTACGGCTGGATGACTTATGCGCCGCTGGCGATTTGTGTTTGCGCGACACTCGCGACAATTCAGTTGGCGGGCTGGCAACGGGGACTCGCACGGCTGTTGCTCGGTTTGACCGTTTTGATCGGCGTGGGTCTCCATTTTGCGGCAGCAGTTAGCGATTGGAGCGATCGCGATCCGTCGCGCGTCGAACAATTCGTCCGTAACAACACGCGTGCTGATGACTGGGTCTATTGTGAGTTCGGAGCTTACTACGCGGCCAAGAGACACGGCGCGAGGACATTCACGCCCATCTACCCCGCAGCCATCTCTGCCACAGAAAAGCAGAACACCAGCGTGCTCATCATCCATCCCCGTCATCTTGAAGAAGCGGTCGCGGTCATTGGCGGCAAATGGGTTGCGGCCGATGCGGAACTTGTGCCCGCGAGAGAATGCGTGTTCGGCACGGATTGGCGGGCCGGGTTTCTGGCGATGCAAAACTACCGGCTCACGGTTTATCGGCGTGCGCCGTAGTTTTCAGCCGGACAACTTCCGCGTGAAGTTGACGGGCAAGCTCCTTGCGGTCGGAAGCGCGATTCACGATTGGTGCAAAGCGGATGTTGGCGCGGATGTTTTTCAGAGCCATCATGCGCAGCATGTGAGGGAAGAATGTCATGTCGCCCCAGTAACACACGTCGTTTTCCACCGAACCTTGATCGAGCTCGTAGGAGATATGCGCGACGCAAAGCGGATGCTCACTGCCGCAGACGGGTTCGAGCAGCGACGATTTGAACGGCAACACTTCGTGACCGTTTGAACTCGTGCCTTCGGGAAACAGCACCACGATCTGGCCGGTGTTCAATACGTCGCGAATCTCCGCACTGATCCGGGAAACATCCGATCGCCGTGTTCGATCAATGAACAGCGTGCCTCCGCGTTGCGCGCACCAGCCGAACACCGGCCAGTTCTTCACCTCCGCCTTGGAGACGAATACCGTCGGCATCAGCGAGCCGATCGTGATGATGTCGAGATAGCTGAGGTGATTGCTTGCCAGAAGCCCGGCCTGAGGAATCGCGCCTGATGTCTGGACAATTACATCGAACACGCGGAGAACGGCGGCGGCGGAGCGTTGCAACCAACGGGTTCGAAGCGTCCACGATGGCGACCCGCCATGCCGCAATGTTTGGAACAAAAAATCCAGGGCGATGAAGGACAACGTCGCCCCGAGCCAGACCGAACGAAACAGGCGACGGAGTAATTTGGAAAAGCCAGATTCCACGTCCAAAGCGTAGCGAGCAGTGACTGATGGAAACAAGGTCACAAATGCCCATGCTGATGAAGTCATGTGGCAACTGGTGGGTTTTGGGTAACAAGAATCGAAGGGGACAAACCGCGTCGCACAGCTATGAGAGAAACAGCAGATAAACCTGAATATCGCTCATCAAAACGGCCTTGCCGGATGACACGTCCGACCTAAAAAATGTTGATAACTTTCATGTACTAAACTCTTGCATTTGAGGATGACCAACCTAGAGTTGCCACGTAGAAAACCAAACCTGAGGTTGAAGCGAACAAAGAAGAATCGCTTCGATATTGATGCGTTGTAAAAACATTTTATGCCCATACCCACCCCGAGGCTTTCGAGCAGAAGCAATAGATTCATCGCATTCACCCTGATTGAGCTTCTGGTTGTTATCGCGATCATAGCAATTCTCGCGGCGATGTTACTGCCAGCTTTGTCCAAGGCAAAGGCCAGGGCGCAAACGATTTCCTGCCTGAACAACATGAGGCAGTGGTCCCTGGGTTTCCGGTTGTATGCCGAGGATTACGGCGACCAGGTTCCGGAAGAAGGCAACACCATTCAATCAATCGCCGATACCGCGAGCGGAAATGACCCCGAGGCTTGGTATAATTCAGTCTCTGTTCTGGTCGGGCAGAAAAAACTCCGCGACCTTTATATCGGAACATCCGCCACGCCTCCGCTTCCGGGAAGCAGAACCATTTTCTCGTGCCCGTCTTGTCCCGCTCCGAACAGCACTTATGCGAACCCACCCACAATTGCCCGGGCATTTTTTATGTACGGCGAAAATGGGCGGGTATGTGTAAATCGCTCCACCCGCGGAGCTGGTGGCCAGACGAAATTCACCAACATCCGCAGGCCGACAGATACGATCCTGATGGCGGAAGTGGACCCCAATTCATCCAACAATACCTCCCCGGCGCAATCTAATGTCACCGGGCAGTATGCGGTGGCGCGGCACGATCAGCGCGGAAATTTCGCAATGGCGGATGGGAGTTCTAGGGCCGCAAAAACCAATGAGTTCATTCGCACGAGCAGCGAATCAAATTCGGCCACAGAAGAGTGGTCGACAGAACGAAGACTGTATTGGTATCCGTCCAGTACCACACCAAATTAGTGAACACTTAGGTAGTTTTCGCCTGACACAGGAATTTAATCTATTGGAAACCTCGAGAAAAAAACAAAGTAGCAAGCAAACCTATGAAAACAACATTGGTAACAATATTCGGTCTGGCAATGATGATTGTCCGTGTCAACGCGACAGTACTATTCAGCGATTCGTTCACGTATGCAGACGGTGGTGTCGTATCAAACGCCGCAGGAGTCTGGATCAACAACAGCGGCACGGCTGGAAGCATGATTTCAACAGGCGGAGTCTTGGTTGCAAGCACCTCCCGGTCTGAGGACATCGCTCACCAATTCGCAAACACAATCGCCTCCAATGGTCCAATCACGGCACTCTACGCAAGCATGAAAGTGACTTTCACTCAGTTGCCGACTCAGGGGGGTACTTACTTCGCTCACTTCAACGGTGATGCAATCACCGCATTCAAGGCTCGTGTGTGGGCTGCCACGACAAACATCCTTACCTCAAGTGTAGCCCCGGCTGGCTCCTTCTATCTCGGGGTTGGTAACATAACCCCAGCAACAGCCACCCCGATTGGACCGGCCAATGGGCAAGTGCAAACACTTCTAACAACAAACACCACGTATGCCATCGTTGTCCGTTATGTACTCGCGACAGGTGTTTCCACATTGTGGGTCGATACAAACCCTACTACCTTGGACGAAGCCATCGGCGGTGCGACAGCTGATGATGCTCCGGCTCTTGGTAACATCAACTATTATGGATTCCGTCAGGCGTCCGGGGAGGGCACAATTGTAATCGACGATTTGAAAATCGGCACCCAATTCGCCGATGTAGCGGGAGCGAACACCGCGCCTACAATAAGCTCCATTTCCAACGAGGCCATTCCACAAGCCGGCAACACCGGCGCGCTTCCTTTCACAGTCGGTGACCCGGAATCTGATCCCGCCACTTTGACTGTTACAAAAGCATCCACGAATACCACGCTCGTTCCTCTCACTGGTATCGTCATCAACGACGGTGACGGCACCAACCGCACCGTTACTGTGACTCCTGCGGCTGGCGAACAGGGACAAACCCTGATCACGCTGACGGTAAGTGATGGAGTCAACACCGCGCAGTCATCGTTTGTGGTGACCGTGGGTGCCCCGAGTATTTCAGTCATTCCAAATCAAATCACCATTTCGAATGTGCCGACCGCCGCCATTCACTTTGCGGTCAGTGATGCTGAAACAAGTGCTGGTAGTTTAAATGTGTCTGCATCCGCGTCGAATCCGACGTTGTTGCCGCCTGGAAACGTCGTTTTGGGTGGTAGCGGTGCAGACCGCACCATCACGTTGACTCCCGCCGCAGACCAAATTGGCGTCTCCACAATTACGGTCAGCGTAACGGACGGTATCAACACAAATAGTTCAACTTTCCGGCTGTCGGTGACTCCTTTGCTCGGCGTGCTGTTGTCCGACGATTTTAATTATTCATCTTTCCTGCTTCCCAATGGACTGTTCCAGGCAGATGGCAGTCCATGGTTGCATGCAAGCGGCACCTCATACGAACTCCAGGTCACCAACGGCGTTTGCTACATGAACTCTGCCTTGGGTGAAGACCTGGCAGCGCAGTTGACGAATTCGCCCTACGGGAGCAGCAACGGCATCGTATTCTACAGCGGTTTCACATTGAAATGCACGACGCTGCCCACCCAGGCAGGTGCAAACAGCTACTTCGCTCACTTCAAGGACAGCCAGACTGGAAGCACGTTCCGGGCAAAAGTCTTTGCGGAAACCAACAACGCGGCTGCTGGAAAATTCCGGGTTGGTGTGGCAAACAACGGCAATGTCTCGACGCAGTTCCCCCAAGATCTTGAAGTTGGGGTGACCTACGCTGTAGTTACACGGTACGCCTCTGGCATTGGTGAAGCCGCTCTATGGGTGAACCCTGTCTCCGAAAGCAGTCCAAGCATTACAGGAACAGATTCCCTTCAAACATCTCCTGTTGGACACTACGGTCTGCGCCAAGACTCAGGCTTCGGTGTGATTGAACTTGGAAAACTCAAGGTGGCAACCTCCTTTGCCGAAGTGGTGACGCAAACGGCACCTGCTCCTGAGCCATTGCAATTCCAATTATTCGGAAGTGATCTGGTTTTGAGTTGGACCAACAGTGCGTTTACGTTGCAAGCATCACCGTTGGTGTCCGGCACCTTCACCAACATTACGGGCGCAAGCAGCCCACACACAAATCCTGTAACATCAAGCCAGGGATATTTCAGATTACACTATCCTTGATCTCAGGAGATTCGCTAAGTTATCACAGGGCGGCTTCGGCCGCCCTTTCTTTTTTATTCATGGATGTTGGACAAATCCCATCTCCTGAACAATAGATTGGCCGCGCGCCGATTCGGCGAATTTAACAAAATCTCGCGACATGGAAGATTCCTTCGCTTTGTCGGTGTAAAGCCGGAGAACTCGATGGTAAGGATACGAACCCTTGTGGATGGTTTCAGTTGATGGGTGGATTCCGTTGATCGAGATGGCGCTGACGCTTGTGCTCGTAGCTGATTTAATATCCGTGTAACCGATGCAGTCCGCATCTTTTGCAATTGCCTCCGCGATGGCGGTGTAATTGGTGAAAAGGCCATGCGAAGAACCATAGGGACGATTTTCCAGAGCCATGTCTTGAAAACCTAGGTGCGTCCCTGAGATCGCATCACGAATGCAAAGCCGGATTGGTTTGTCCGGACCGCCAATTGCCTGCCAGTTTGTAATGACGCCTGTGAATACATCGCGGACCTGCTCCTTCGTCAGGTTCTTGATCGGATTCGCCGGATTCACAATTACGGCCACCGCATAACTACCAATGACGTATTCGTTCAACTCAACGCCTTGGGACGCGTTCTCCTGAACTTCGAGAGTGGTAGGGGTTCTGGATGCAGCTGCGATATCGCAGGAGCCGTATCGCAAATTTGCCAGACCGTAGCTCGTTGCCTTCGATTCCAGTTCAATCGTCACTTTCGGATGCTCTTTCTTGAATTCCGCGATCAATCTTGGAGCAAGCTCCTCGCCGATGGTGTTCGAGCCTTTGATCACAAGTTTGTTCGTCACAGCCCCGTCGCCCGCTTGTTTTCCCGACGGGCAGCCGGTGATCAACAACAACGGAAGCGGGAGAAGCGCCAGTTTCAAAAGGGAACCGTTGCGCGGACCACGGATGATTGAGATCAATACGTTCTTCATGGTTTGTCCTTTCAAGGATTTGGGGTTGAATTTGATGTCATCGTGAGTCTCCACCCCGATGATTTCAAGTGGGAAATGGCCGTCGGCTTTGAAGCGCTCCAGCTTCAGGCCAATGTCCGGGTGCTTTCCGACCAGACTCGAGAACCTTACCCATCTCTGCGCACAACACTGTCGCGACTGGCCCAATCAGGATTTGCGTCAGGATAATCCAGATTGTAGTGCAGGCCGCGGCTCTCGGGACGCATCAGCGCGCAACGTACGATCAATTCCGCCACAGTTGCGATGTTGCGTAATTCAAGCAAGTCGGAGGTGACGATGAAGTTCCAATAGTACTCGTGTATCTCCTGCTGCAGGTTCGCGAGGCGTGATTGTGCGCGTTGAAGACGTTTGTTCGTTCGAACGATACCTACATAATCCCACATGAGGCGACGGATCTCGTCCCAGTTGTGCGATACGACGACCATTTCGTCGGGGTTGTTTGCGCTGCCGGACTGCCATGCGGGAATTTTCAAGTCCACCACTGACGCGGGTTTGGAAATCAGCCTGACTGCTGCGCGGTTCGCACAGACCAATGCCTCCAGAAGCGAATTGCTCGCCAGGCGGTTCGCTCCATGCAATCCCGTGCAGGCCACTTCGCCGACAGCGTAAAGCCCGCCGATTTCCGTCTCGCCGTCCACTGTCGTCACAACGCCGCCGCATTGATAGTGTGCGGCGGGCACGACAGGAATCGGTTCCTTGGTGATGTCAATTCCGTGGCGCATACAGGTTTGATAGATGTTCGGAAAACGCTGCATCACAAATCGCGCGGGCTTGTGTGTGATGTCGAGCAACACATGATCCGCACCGCTCTTTTTCATCTCGCGGTCGATCGCGCGTGCCACCACATCTCGCGGCGCCAACGATTTTAACGGGTGGTATTCGTTCATGAACTCCACGCCGTTGAGTGTCTCCAGCACGCCGCCTTCGCCCCGAACCGCCTCACTTACGAGAAAGGATTTCGCCAGCGGATGATACAGGCACGTTGGATGAAATTGCACAAACTCCATGTTCGCCACGGTGGCACCCGCGCGATACGCCATGGCAACACCATCGCCCGTCGCAATGTCGGGGTTTGTTGTGTAGAGGTAAACCTTTCCGCAACCACCCGTGGCGAGCAGCGTGGTGCCGGCGGCGAATGTCTCCACCTGGCTGCTCTGTTTGTTGAACACATGCGCGCCAAGACAGCGGTTGGTTCCCACATATCCGAGTTTCTGGCTCGTGATGAGATCAATTGCCAGATGATTCTCGAATACTTGAATATTCGGCTGGCGGGAAATTGCGTCGAGCAGCGCTCGCTCGATTTCGCGCCCCGTCACATCTTTTGCGTGAAGTATGCGCCGCTTCGAGTGTCCGCCTTCCTTGCCAAGATCGAGTTGTTTGCCTCCACCAGTGCTCGGTGCATCGCGTTCCGAAAACTTCATGCCCAGCTCGATCAACTCAGCGATGCGCGCAGGCCCTTCCTCGACAATGGTGCGCACTACACCCTCGCGACACAATCCCGCGCCCGCTTCAAGCGTGTCACGCACATGCAGCTCGAATGAATCCTCCTTGCTCGTCACGGATGCGATGCCGCCTTGAGCGTAGTTGGTGTTGGATTCGGCGCTGTTCTTCTTGGTAACGATTGCGACGCGCCCGTGCGATGCGACCTTGAGCGCAAAGGAAAGGCCGGCGATGCCACTGCCCAACACGAGGTAATCAAACTGTTTCATCCGCGCGACAGGATTAACGGAAACCCTGCGCGACGCGAAGCGAAAACGGTAAAAAGAAATTGATTCAAGTCTGAGGCGGATTTTTCTGGAAACGGTGCGTGATGTTGCTTCCCATTTGTTTATGAGCGACCTCGACATGACCAAGCCCGTTGACATGCATGTTCACATCGTCGGCAATGGCTCGGGTGGCACGGGCTGCTGGGTGCGCGTCACGGGCTGGCATCGTCCGCTCGCCGCGCTGATGCTGCGCCAGATTGGTTTGCCCGGCAGCGCCATGACAGGTGAGTTGGACCGCCTTTATATCGAACGATTGCTTGAGCAGGTGCGGGGTTCTTCACTTGGTGCAGCTGTGATTCTGGCGCAGGACGACGTGCATGATGAACACGGGCGCGTGATGAAGAACGTGGGTTCGTTTTACGTTCCGAACGATTATGTGCTCAAGCTCGCACGCGAACATCGGGAGTTCTTGCCGGCGATTTCAATTCACCCTTCTCGGTTGGATGCTATCGAGGAACTTAATCGTTGCATCGCAGCGGGTGCAGCGATGATGAAGTGCCTGCCAAACTGTCAAAACATCAATTGTAGTGATAAGCGACTCACAAAATTCTGGGAGCGGATGGCTGAAGCAAAACTGCCGCTCCTCGCTCACACTGGCGGTGAACACACGCTGCCGGTTGTGCGTCCGGAGTTTTCTGACCCCCGCGTTCTGACTTTGCCACTCGAAATTGGAGTGACGGTGATCGCTGCGCACTGCGGTACCAAAAGCGGGTTGACCGATCCGGAATACTTTCACGTCCTGTGTGAAATGCTGGAGCGCTTTCCGAATCTTTACGCCGACAACAGCGCATTCAACGTTCCACTGCGAGGTCGGCACATTCCGGAATGCCTGATCGAACCATTTGCCTCACGAATGGTTCACGGCAGCGATTATCCCGTGCCGGTAAGCGGTCTGTGGGCGTGGATGCGGGGATTCCTTCCGTGGTCTGAGATGCGGCGTTGCCAAAAGAACTCGAATGTCTTGGAGCGGGATTATCAATTGAAGAAAGTGATGGGATTCCCGGTCGAGAGTTTTACACGCATTTGGAAGTTGCTGCGTCTTTCAACTCGCCATTGAGGTTCTGATTTGTACAAAAAAACCGGGCTAGACAGCCAGGGGGTGGCCGAAAAGCCCGGGGAATTTTCGAATTGGTACACCAGTAGGTATTCGGAGAACTCCGAGAGGGGTTTGTACCAAGCCCCAACCGGAAAACCTAAAATTCTTCAAAGAGCAATCGGGATTAACCCGAGATAATACCTGCTGACGCGCTCAGTTAATCACATCGCCTAACGCACGTCAAACAATTCAGGAAAGGTATAAGCAATATTGTGTCGAGTCATTAGTTGTCGGTGCAATTTTAAGATCAGGCCAAATTTTTTACTGTTTCCCACCCTGCTATTGCCGCAACAATCCGCCATGGTTGTTCCGCTGCTCGAAATAAAGGAAGTCATCCGGCGTTACGCTGCCGTTGATGGGAGCAACGCTGTCTCGGTACTGAATGGAGTCTCCCTGTCCGTGGCGTCTGGTGAAACACTTGCCATTGTCGGTCCATCCGGATCGGGTAAGAGCACTTTGTTGCAAATCATCGGTACGCTTGACCGCCCTTCAAGCGGAGAGGTGCTGCTTGGCGGGAAGAATCTCGCTGCGCTTGACGATCTGCAACTCGCAGAAGTCCGCAACCGGCAGATCGGTTTTGTTTTCCAGTCTCATTTCCTGCTGCCGCAATGCACGGTGTGGGAAAATGTAATGGTGCCGGCGCTGGCACTCCCTAGAGCACTCCTGACTCCGAAGGACGCAGAAACCACCGAAGCCCACGCCACGCGACTGCTCAAGCGTGTCGGCCTTGGGGACCGAGTCAACCATCGTCCTGGCGAGTTGAGCGGGGGTGAACGCCAGCGTGTTGCTGTTGTGCGTGCGCTCATCAACAAGCCTCAACTGTTACTCGCAGACGAACCCACTGGCGCGCTGGATCATGCGTCAGCCACGGCTTTGGGACGATTGCTCATCGAGTTGAATCGCGAAGAGGGCGTGACTCTGATCGTCGTAACTCACGCGATGGAACTTGCGCGTCAAATGAGCCGCGTATTCGAGTTGCGCGATGGAAATCTTGTAGCAGCAGCCTGAGTCGGCGATCCGCCATTCACCTGCAAGCAGTCACTTCTCCGACGACAATGTCACACGCGCGGCCCCGACAAGTCTCGGACCACGCTTTGATTCCACTGAGATTTCTGCAATCGTTTCATTGGTGCTGAGAACTTTCACTTCGATGTCCAGCGATTCCCCCGGAGGAATGAACGTCCTTAGCTTCATGTCGGAAATGCTTCTTAACTTCCATCGCGCCGAGGCATCGCCATCATCTGGCAAATGTGCCGCCAGCTTGCCCACAAGTTGAAGATTTAACTGCATCAACAGGCTGCCGGGAAACACCGGTTTGCGCGGAAAGTGATCGCCGAAGAAAGGCGCTTCGACAGGAACTTGAAGTTTCGCACGAGCGAAATTGCCGGGCTCGATGACAAGGTCTTCCAAAGCCAACGGCGGGACACCACCGAAGGCGCCCGGCGTCGCGGCACTGCCGCACAGCAAAGCGTACCGTTCGCGCAACGACTGTGGGTCGTCGAAATCCTCCAATGGCAGCATTGGCCCGACACAGTTGTGCAATCTCAACACGGGCGAACCGTTCACGGTTGCTGTACCGCCGTACGAGATTGCGTCCACATCCACGCTTTCGATTTCGGCGGCGAGTTCAAGAGTGTCGCCCGGACGAATCGGCGTGAGCATTTCGACGAGACCAGCAATGCCAGCGACAGGACGCGACTTAAAATCCACCGCAGCCATCGCAGACCACGCCGCGAGCTGGCCGGTGGCCTCAGCTACGAGTGAACCCGAAAAATCCGTTAGCGTTGAGGGAACTGAGTAAACGCCATGGATGCGTACGCCCGGCTGAACGGATGTGATCCGGTCCACGAACGAAAACGCTCGGAAGTGGTGAGGCATGGTTAGTTGTAGCAGCGGGCATCCCGACTGCCGCAGGGCCGCGCTTCCAGCCCGGCGGAACCAGCTTCGCCAGTGATGTTGTCGCAATTAAGGCCGGATTCTCCCGTCATCATGCGTTCGTTTTTGGGCGGCAAGATGCCGCCTTATACGGATCACGCTGGTGGCGCGGCCTTTTGTTGACGTATCACCATCTTGGCAAACGTCTCCACTGTGAAAAGCCGCGGAATCTCCGCCGCTTTCAAGGGCGACTTGATGCGGTCAGCCGGCACTTCGCTCAGAAATTCCCTCAATCGCGCCACGCCGGCATCCGTCACCATGCCGTTGCTCTGGAATTGCTCCTCACTCAGCGGCCCGCGTGCTTCTTCCACAATCTTGCCGCGCGGAATCTTCACTTTGAACGCGCGCTCTAGGCGAAACACGATGTCGAGAAAATCAATGGACTCGGCACCCAGATCGTTGATGAGCGATGCGTCGGCCTTGACCTTGTCTTCGTCGCACGCAAGCGCGTCGGCGATGGTGGCGGCGACCTTGGGATAGATCGCCTGGATTTCTTCTTTGGTGATGTTGATGTTGCTCATGTTGATTATTCCATTTTGAATCCGCCGTCCACGTGCAGTACCTGGCCGGTTATGTAACCCGCAAAATTCGACGCCAGAAACCAGACCGCATGCGCAATCTCCTCCGGCTTTCCATATCGCTTGAGCAAGATACGTGATGTCACCGCGTCGCCAGCCATTTCGCGCACCGCGCGGGACATTTCAGTCTCGATCACTCCGGGGGCGACAGCGTTTACCGTGATGTTGCGCGGCGCAAGTTCGACTGCCAGCGAACGCGTGAACGCGTTGATCGCGCCCTTGCTGGCGGCATAATTCGTCTGCCCACGACCGCCCTTTTCGCCAGCCACAGAACTGATGTTCACGATGCGACCGCGACGTTTGGAAACCATGAATGGCGCAACGGCGCGCGACATGTTGAACGTTCCAATCACGTTCGTTTCAATGACGGTCTTCACGTCGTCGTCCTCCAGCGCGGTCAATGGGTTGTCGCGGATCACACCGGCGTTGTTCACGAGGAGGTCAATGCGACCGAATCGCTCAAAAACTTTTTCCACCATCGCCGCACACGCCGCCGAGTCCCGGATGTCCACAACCTCGCCCGTTACTTTGCCCGCCGGACTTGAGGCAACAAGTTCCTCCGCCGCCTTGGCATTCCCTCGATAAGTGAACACCACATCCATGCCCGCTGCGGCCAGACGTTGCACGATTGCGCGTCCGATGCCGCCGCTGCCGCCCGTGACAATAGCCGCGCCGCCCGCCAGACCCGCTTCGTTGTTGCTTGCTGGATTGCTCATCCTGAAATGCAGTAACCGCCGTCCACCACCAGTGTGTGGCCGGTGATCATGGCTGCTTCCGGCAGACAGAGCAAGAAAACCGCGTCGGCCACCTTCTCAGGAGTCAACGTCGGGCCGATCGGTGTGCGCTTCGCGTATTCGGCCAGCAACTGTTCGCGATTCGGAAAATGTTTCAGCGCGTCCGTATCCACAACGCCAGCGCTGACAATGTTCACTCGGATGCGCTTGGTGTGACCCAGCTCCTGTGCAAGCCCTCGCGCGAGCGACTCGAGCGCGGCCTTGGACGCACCGATGAACGCGTAGTGCGGAATCGCGCGCGTCGAGCCGAGACTGGAAATGCCGATGAGACAGCCGCCGTTGGTCATCAGCGGCACGGCGTTTTGGGCGAGCGTGTTCAACGCGAGTGCATTCGTTTCCATGCAGCGCCGCCAATGCTTCACGTTCATTTCGAGCGCAGGCCGCAACACGCCAATGGCTGCGTTGCTGACCACGAAGTCCACGCGATCAAACTGCTTTTTGAATTCCGCAAACGCCTCGCCCACGCTCTCTGCGTCGCTCACATCCGCCTGCGTGGCCAGAGCGCGACGCCCCATCGCGCGGATGGCTGCGCACACGGACTCCGCCTCCTCGTGACTGTTATGATACGCGATGGCAACATCGCAACCAGCCGAAGCCAGTTTCAACGCCGTGGCCCGGCCGATGCCGCGCGCGCCGCCGGTGATGAAAGCCACTTTTCCTGAAAGCAATTCGCTCATGGGTTTGATGCTCCGTGTGAACGGAGAAATGCGCGGCAGTTTATACCGGTCTGCGCGGCAGAGTTCAAGCCGGGGGATTTTGATCGGGTAAAGGGAGGTGCGCTTTTTGGGCCGGAGATGGCAGTTTGAATTCCTGTCCATACTCCGCTGGACCATTCAAGCAGGCAATTTCTTACCATCTATGGGTAATTTTTTCCTTCTTTTAGACTGATAGAAGCTGATTTGAAGCCGATCAAACCTCGGCACGCGATTGGCTAAACACAAAATTGCCGCTAGTCATACGGCATTGTGGAGAGGACATCGCACGGACGAAACGCAGCGGCCTGCCAGTCCAGCAGAATTTGGCGTTTCATCCTTACTAAAGCTGTCGCGGGTGCCGACGAGAATGTCCTCAGCACCCATACTCCCCTCACCATCTGCATCCGGCTCAAGGTTGGCACTCGCCGTCGTAATGCGGCATTCGCTGTGTTCGGGCCGCACGTTTCGGCTTGGCGGCGACGACGAACGGGGCGGTAAGTTTTTCATAGGGCGCGAACAGGAATTCCACGCGCTGACGTTCGTTGGTGAAAGGTTCGGGGCGGTAACACTTGTCCACGGCGCGATCCAGTTCTTCATGGGCATTCTGCAACGCGGGGGTGTGGCGAGCGGATCGTAGAGATCGGCCAGTGTGGCGGTGGAGCGCGGACGGTTCCCGTCCGCAGCGGGTGAAACGGGAGAGGCGGTTGCGGATTGCGCGGCGCGGCTGGGTTTGGCCGCGCGCTGCCGGCGAGGGACCG
>CAYSDO010000082.1:0-13423 GCA_964429665.1 uncultured Bifidobacterium sp. | reverse complement strand
TCGGGCGTTCCGTAGGTGGCGCAGGTGGAACTGAACACGAATTTCTTCACGCCGTTTTCAACGGCGGCATCGAGCAGATTCAATCCAGACGCGACGTTGTTCCGAAAATACTTGGAAGGGTTCGTCATGGATTCGCCGACCTGGGCATTTGCGGCGAAGTGGAGGACAGCTTCTGCCTTGGATTCCTTGACGGCTTGTTTCACGAGCGCGGGATCGCTCAGGCATCCTTGAATAAATCGCGCGCGCGGATCCACAGCAGAGCGATGGCCTTCTGTGAGGTTGTCGAACACGGTGACCTGATGTCCTGCGTTCAAGAGCTCCTCAACACAGACCGAACCGATGTAACCCGCGCCACCCGTAACAAAGACGTTCATTTCAACAAGGCTAAAGAGTGAAGGCGCTGGGCTCAACTCTTTTGAGATTGCCATCCCGAACTTTACTTTTTGAATGACACTGGCTCCAATCCAACGCAATTCATGAAATCGAAATTTGTTTCATTTGTTACAACAACGCTCATGCTTGCGTTGACATTGAACGTCCAGGCAATTGACCTGGGCAAAATCGGCGTAAAAAAGGGAAAAGAAGGCGGCCAGCAATTTGACTTCGCATCCCCTCCTGCAAACCAGTCCGCCGAGTTCGTCCATCTTACAGCCGAAAAATCGCTGAAAGACATCAAGAAGGTGGCAATCGTCAATTTTCTGGTCGAGTTCACCACGGTAAGAGAGGCACATGTCATTTCACGCCGTCCCGGAGCCAGCAGCGAATCCAAAGCGACATTTTCCCTGGGCGAACCTGATCTGGGCAGATACCAAAAGATTGCCGATGCACTTTACGACCAGCTTGTGACAGATTTGACAGGCGTAGGAATCGAAGTCATTCCTCACGACACACTCAAAACCGAAAAGCGTTTTCAAGATTTCAAGAAGGTTCAACACGACTCGCCTTGGACCACGAGCACCAAGGGCGGACGGTCAGTCTTTGTTGGCGGCAAAGGGATGCCGGTTTATCTTGATAATCCCGAGCGGGCCAATGCACTTAAGGGAATGGGAATTTCATTGGGCATGATGCTAGGGCAGAACCCAACACTGTTGGAGGTCAAGCTCTCAAGCGACCTCAAAGCGAATCTGCTCTCTGTGAACATCGTGGTGGATTTTGCAGACTTGAAAACGAAGAAATCTCTCGGCGAAACTTCAATTGAAACTACCTACGATCAATTTCTCCATGGCGACGATACACGTTTCCGCTTTACCGGCATTGGCAACCCGAATGGACCAGCCTTGCGTCTGAAACATGGCATGCTTGCAGATCACAGTCCGTTTTCAAACTTCAAGGATGGCAAATGGACCTGGCAGATGGATTCAACTGGATTCAGTGGCGACGGAGGACTGAAGAAGGAGACCACCTACGAATTCAATCCTGAAACATATTACCAAAACAGCGAGCGCCTGGCCCGTGGTGCCCAAGCGATGTTTCT
This sequence comes from uncultured Bifidobacterium sp., assembly GCA_964429665.1. Classification (GTDB taxonomy): domain Bacteria; phylum Verrucomicrobiota; class Verrucomicrobiia; order Limisphaerales; family JADLHS01; genus JADLHS01. Next base: position 11,949 of record CAYSDO010000082.1, on the reverse strand, counting down.
TGCAGAGATATGCAAGGCTCGCGGAGTTGCGTCGCCAGGTTCTGCCACCGTTCCTGTAGCGCAGCCGCAATAGCAGCATTTCGCCAAGAGGTGGGTCAATTCCGCCGCTTCGACCAACCAAGTCAGCAGCCCGGATTATTCGATTCACAACGGAGATCGTTCCATCTTGGAAGGATCGCGAGGACGAATTCAAAGACGAGCGCTGCAGATATCTGCTCTACTAAACTGAATTCCCGCCGTGACTCAGCACCCCTGCCTGGTTGATTTCGCCAGCGCGAATACAGGCAACTGTGCGGGTGGAGTCAAACGTTTCCAGCACAGGAACTGTGCGAGAGCATTCGGTCGTAGCGTAGGAACAGCGTGGATGAAACGCGCAGCCCGATGGCGGATTAAGCGGAGATGGCGGGTCGCCAGTCAAAATAACACGTTGCCGCTGCTTCTCCCTTTCCGGGTCGGGAATCGGCACAGCGCTGACCAATGCCTTGGTGTAGGGATGCAATGGCTGCTCGAATACTTGCGCAGCGGAACCGAGTTCAACGATGCGGCCAAGATACATCACGGCAATTCGATCTGAAATATGCTTCACAACCGAGAGGTCGTGTGAGATGAAGATCAACGTCAGCTGCATCTCGCGGGAAAGTTTGGCCAGAAGATTTATGATCTGCGCCTGAATGGAGACATCCAACGCTGATACCGGCTCGTCGGCAATGATGAGCTTCGGCTCGACCGCCAGCGCGCGAGCGATGGCGATGCGCTGCCGTTGGCCGCCGGAGAATTCATGCGGATACTTCTTAACGAATCGCGGCGAGAGACCAACCTTTTGCATCAATGCCGCCACGCGTTCGCTGATTTCGGGTGCGGGAATTTTCCTGTGCGCGCGCATGGCTTCAGCCAGCGCGTCGAACACAGTCATGCGCGGATTCAGCGATGCATACGGATCCTGAAAGATCATTTGGAAGTCCGCCCGGGCCGCTTTCAAATCACGCTTGTTGAGTCCCGCCAGGTTCCTGCCCGCAAGCACAACCGCACCTTCCGTCGGGGGAATCAATTGCAGGATTGTCCGGCCCAATGTGGATTTGCCACAACCGGATTCGCCAACCAATCCGAGGATTTCCCCACGTTCCAGAGTCAACGAAACGCCATCCACGGCGCGCACCGTGCCGACGCGGCGACGGATGATTGTTCCCCGTTCCACCGGGAAGTGGGTTTTCAGGTTCTCGATCTGGAGAAAGGATTCAGACATGGGAATCAACCACGAATGGACACAAATGGGCACGAACTCGCGAAGTTACCGGACCGCGACTGGTCCCCAGTCGCAGCGCGGAGAAAATAGTGAGACACCAAAAATTTCGACGGGGTTGGCGCAGGCGACCCGCTGCGGACGGGGACCGTCCGCGCTCCGCAACATACACACGACGGGAGTTGGTTTTGACAACCGGGCTGAAGCCCACGCCCTCCATCCATTCGTGTCTATTTGTGTCCATTCGTGGCTAAAGTTTCAGTTCTCCATTTTGCACGCGGACGCATGCCGTCGCTTGGCCGTTGTCGCCCGGCTTCAATTCCACTGCGGTGCGGCAGATGTCCGCGGCAAATTCGCAACGCGCTGCGAACGCGCAACCCACAAATGGCTTTGAGACATCCGGCGGCAATCCGGCGATGGTGTAAAGCTCCGCGCCCTTCGGCTGCAGGGCGGGAATGGATTTCTGCAACGCACGATTGTAGGGATGCTGTGGCGTACGGAAGATGCCCTCGGTTGGCCCGGATTCCACGACACGACCAGCATACATTACGTTTACGCGCTGACACAGGCCGGCGACCACACCGAGGTCGTGACTGATCCAGATTACCGCCATGCCGCGCTCGGATTGCATGCGCTTCACGAGTTCGATGATTTGTGCCTGTACAGTGACATCGAGCGCGGTCGTAGGCTCGTCCGCGATGAGCAGGTCTGGTTTGGTGATCAAAGCCATCGCGATCATCACACGCTGCCGCATGCCACCCGAGAACTCATGCGGATAACTGCGGATACGTTGAGCAGCATCCTGAATCCCAACATCCTTCAATGCCTGAACTCCCAATTTCACAGCGCGTTTCCGCTCGATCTTCTGATGAATGAGCAGTGGCTCGATTAACTGATCCTCGACCCGCATATAGGGATTCAGCGATGTCATCGGGTCCTGAAAGATCATGGCGACGCGTTTGCCGCGAATCTGCCGTAACTCCACAGGTGTGGCCTTGAGCAGGTCCACCCCGTCAAAAATCGCTTCACCACTCTCAATGCGACCTGGCGGTTGCGGAATCAAGCCCAGCATGGAATAACACGTTACAGACTTGCCCGAACCGGATTCGCCTACGATGCCCAAGGTCTGCCCCTTCTCGATCTCGAACGAAACGCCGTCCACAGCACGCACCACACCGTTGCGGGTGTGAAAATACGTACGCAGGTTTTTGACTTGGAGCAAAGGCATGGGGTCAATCTTTAGAAGTCCGCACATCTAAAGCGTCGCGCAGGCCGTCACCGAGAAAATTCAGCGAAAACAACGTCAGCGAAAAGAAGGCCGCAGGGATCATCAACAGCCACGAAAACTCTTCCATCAATTCCGCGCCGTCCTTGATCATGGTTCCCCACGAACTCATGGGCGGCTGGACGCCCAGGCCAAGAAAACTCAGGAACGCTTCGAGCAACATCACCGCCGGTATCGTCAGCGTGGTATAAACAGCCACCGGACCGAGCACGTTGGGAATCATGTGACGCAGAATGATGCGACGTTGTGACAGCCCAAGCGACAGGGCGGCTTCGATGAATTCCTGTTTGCGCAGCGATTGCACCTGACCACGGACGATGCGCGCCATCGTAAGCCATTCAACGGCACCGATGGCGACGAAGAGCAGGACGATGTTTCGCCCGAACACGACCATCAGGAGGATGACGAAAACAGTGAACGGCAACGCGTAGAGGATGTCCACGATTCGCATCATGGTCGCATCGGTCTTGCCACCAACGAAGCCAGCAAACGCACCGTAAAGCACGCCGATCGTCAGAGACACCAACGTGGCACAGATGCCAACGCCCAGGGAAATCCGGCCGCCGTGCATGATGCGGGTCATTTGATCGCGTCCAAGCTTGTCGGTGCCAAACCAATGCCTGGCACTCGGTGGCTTGGCGTATTGCGAGAAGTCCTGTTCTTCGTAGGTATAGGGGGAGAGCCACGGGCCGACCAGACAGAACAAGGTAATGACGATGAGCGCCGCACCACCAAAGACCGCAAGCTTGTTTTTGCGCAAGCGCAACCACGCGTCATGCCAGAGCGACGCGCCGGGTTCGGCGGCGTCAATCGCAGCGACATCGGTCATGGGAGGTGTTTGCGTCATGGTTGATCAATATTTTAGTTTCGGGTTCAACCAGATTTGCACGATGTCCACCAGCAGATTAAAGAACACGATCAACACGGCGTAAAAGATCACGATGCCGGTGACCATTGTGAAATCACGATTGAACGCCGAGGTCACGAAGTGACGCCCCAGTCCGGGGATTTGAAAAATGGTTTCGATGACAAACGAGCCGGTGAGGATTCCCGCCGCCGCCGGGCCGAGATAGGAAACCACCGGGAGCAGGCCGCCACGAAGCGAATGGCGAAGAATGATTCGCGCCTCGCTCGCGCCTTTCGCCCGCGCCGTACGGATGAAGTCCTGCGAAAGAATTTCCAGCATGCCGCCGCGCGTGAGCCTGGCGATGTAAGCGGCGTACGCGATGCCCAGAGTTGCAGCGGGCAGGATGCGGTCAGCAGAATCGAACCAGCCCGAGGCATTGACCCAGCGCAGATTCAGTGCAAACACAAGGATGAACAGCGGTCCGAGTACGAATGTGGGCAGGCAAATGCCCATCATGGAAATTCCGGAGGCGGTGTAATCCAAAGCAGAGTTGGGTCGCAAAGCGGCGATAACACCGGCAGTGACACCGAGCAACAATGCCAGTCCCAACGCCATGCCGCCAAGCTGCAATGACACCGGAAACGTGGTGGCAATCATTTCATTGACCGAGCGGTTGGCAAACTTGTAGGACGGGCCGAGGTCGCCGCGCACCAGCCGACCGAGATAGTCGAGGTATTGCTGGAAGGCCGGTTTATCGAGCCCGTAGTAGGCTTCGAGTTGTCGTTTGATTTCCGGCGGAACATTGCGTTCCGCATCGAACGGTCCGCCCGGCACAAGGCGCACCATGAAGAATGTCAACGTCGCCACTACAAACAGCACCGGGATGGTCTGCAACAGTCGGGCGGCAATGAAGCGAAACATGGTTGCGGGAGCGTGATTTTCTATTTCGCGGTGGCTTCGAGGTACACGTATTTGAATGGGTGATGATCCTGATAGTTGGCGTGCCAGTTCTTCACCGATGGATGCAGCAGGTAAACGCGCGTGTAGAAATAAATGGGCAGCAAGGGTAGTTCATCCAGCAGGAGCGCCTCAGCCTGTTGGAACAATTCGTACCGCGCCTTCGGATCGTTTGCGCATGCGGCTGCGTTGACCAGGCGATCATACTCCGGGTTTGCAAATCCGGTGCGGTTGTTGCCGCTGTAGGAAAGAAAGGTTTCGAGGAACGTATTAGGATCGGGATAATCACCAATCCAGCCCGCGCGGCTCACCATGTAGTTGGTGGCGCTTTGCGTGTCCAGGTACACCTTCCACTCCTCGTTGCGCAACGTGGCCTCCACGCCCAGATTCTTCTTCCACATCTGCTGAATCGCCTCCGCAATCGCCCGATGATTCTCCGAGGTGTTGTAATGGATTTCGACAGGCGGCAAACCTTTTCCGTCGGGATAGCCCGCCTCCGCGAGGAGCTTTTTGGCACCTTCGATGTCATACTTGAGTTGGGCGCTGGAAGTATAGCCTGCCGTCTTTGGCGGCGTGAAAGCAAACGCCGGACGTTGCCCACCGCGCGTCACCGTATCCACGATGGCCTGACGATCCAAAGCCTGACTCAGCGCATGGCGCACGCGTTTGTCCTTCAGCGCCGCATGCCCCACATTGATCCGGTAAAAGTAATTGCCAAGGAAATCATCAATTCGCAACAACTGGGGATTATCCTTGCGGTAGGCGTCAATCTTTCCGTTGGGCATTTCCTCGGTGCGATGCAACTGGCCTGCACGAAAGCTGCGCTCCTCACTGTCCACGCTTTCGATCGGCAGAAAATCAATGCCGTTGAGCCGCACATTGGCTGCATCCCAGTAATTTGTATTCTTGCGCACACGGATCACGCTGTTTGGCACCCACTCAGTCAAAATGAACGGGCCATTCCCGACGTAATTCTCAGGTCGCGTCCATTTATTGCCAGGCTTGTAGGGATCGCCATGCTTTTCCACCGTCGGCATGTGGACTGCCCACCAGGTGTAATGACTCGCCATGGAATTCAGCAGGTACGAAGTCGGACACTCCAGCGTCAGTTCCAGGGTTCGTGCGTCAACAGCCCGCGCACCCAGTTGGGTCGGATCAGTAATCTTGCCTTCGCTAATGGCCTTCGCATTTTTCAACGGATGCAGCATGTAGGAATACAGCGAACCAAGGGACGGCGTGAGAATGCGCCGGTAGGATTTCACGAAATCATCAGCGGTCACCGGATCGCCATTCGACCACTTTGCCGTGGGGCGTATATGAAAGGTATAAACTTTGCCATCCGGTGAAATTTCCCAGCGCTCGGCCAATCCGGGCACAGGATCGAGCGTTTTTGGATCTTCCGCCACCAAACCCTCCAGCAAGGCGGAGATGATTTGATGTTCGCCGGTGCCTTGCACGACGTGCGGGTCCAAGTCCTGGGGCTCGGACTTGTTGCCATAGAGCAGAATTTGCTCGCGGATGGCAACATCCACACGGGTTTCGCGCTTGCCGCAACCAGAAAACACGGCTAGCGCCACGAGAACCAACAGAACATTGAGCAGTTTCATTTCAAATCATTTGTGCACGGATGCTTCGCGATTGATCCTGCAATTGCGCGTTTACGGGCGTAAGACTTCGGCAAGCCCGCACAAAAGTCAACGCGGGAGACTCTGCTCTATACGATCTGGGATTGCCAAAACCGACGGCCCAACCCACTTAAGATGAGTGCTCACTATTGACACAGAATCCGCGCGAGAGTAGAACCAAGTCATGCCCCGCGCGTTGCGCATTGAATATCCCGGCGCGATTTATCACGTCATGAACCGTGGCGACCAGTTGGGCTGGACGGGAGCAGAGTTGGCGCGGCGTGCGAAAGGTGATGTGCGAAAGATTCGGATCGCGCAACGGCTGCGGGCCGAGACTGCGGTAACGTTGAAATGGATTGCGAGCCAGTTGCACATGGGAACGTGGACGCATGTAGCGAACCGGCTGCAAAACGCGAAAGGAAAACATGAGCCGAAAGACCAAACAGAATTCAGTCTCGTGTAAATACTCGGGACTGACCCCTTTACGGGACTGACCCCTTTATGCTTGATGGTTGACGCGCAATGCGAACAGAAAGTAATGTTCTTTCAGATTAAGGAACGAAAGCACCATATGAATCTATACGGAATCACTCCCAAGCAGTTTCGCGCAAGCTCACTAATCCGACTGGCGCTCATTTTCGCAGTTGGAGCACTCATCTCGGGTTGCGCATCATCAGGGGGCTGGCGCGTTAAAGACTATTCCGGTGGGACAACAAACATGATTTATTCCCGGACCATCGGCTTTGCGACTGCACCACGGAACTCTCGTGCTTGGAACTCCGTTGCTCCCTACTTGACCGGTCGCGCGGTCACGCCCGAGTGGGCAAAAAAAGTTGGGTTGATTACGGATAGTGAAACCGCAAAGGCAGGCGACCGCCACATTTGGATCGTGGTTGGCAAAAAGACCTACTGGGACCAATTTGTGGCCGAACCCATCCCTGATGAAGCACAGTTCCTTACCGCGAGCGGAAACGTGTTTCAGGTCGGTGCGGCGGATAGTGGAATCTTGGATCCCGGGTATGTACCAAACATTGACCTTGAGGATGCTCTACCGATCGACAAGGAAGCCATTGTCGGCACTTGGAAAGGTTACGAAAAATGTATCATCAAAGAAGACCAGACCTTCGACTACGGCAATCCGCGAGCACTATGCAAGTGGCGGATTGAAGGGAAGAATCTGCTGCTGGAAGCTGCCCAACGCGGCCAGACGACCACTTGGAAAGTGCAATTAGTTGGCTCGCGGAATGTGTTGGCAGGAACATGGCGGACGAATTTTGGCCAGCAGGGTTACATCACCTTGAGAAAAATGTAGGACGTCAATTAAAGGGGTCATAAAGGGGTCAGTCCGTAGTATTGACACAGATTCCGCACGGGAGTAGAACCAAGTCATGCCCCGTGCGTTGCGCATTGAATATCCAGGCGCGTGAAGGGGTCGTGAAGGGGTCGCTCCTTACTTTTGACACAAACCCAGAGTGGCGGTGACGGAGGCCCAAGCCGGAAAATACGCACTGGCGCAGGTTGGCTTCCCAAGCCCGCCACAAGATAGTTGCCCAAAGTGGCACTGTCCCGGTCAACAGAACGGCGCGATTGGGAACTGTTCACTCAAATGGCCCAGTCCGTAAGTCACCTCCGTCCGTCGTACCAGGCGTGGCACGCCTCCCGGTCACGCATGGTATTTCCCGGGCGCAGCGCCACGCGGAGCAGGAATCGCAACAGCTCCCACGTCGTGTAGAGCCGCATCTTGCGGTCTGATGTCAGCAATGGATGCCGGTGCAGAATCACCAGTTCGCGCCCGGTCTTCTTCACTTCGTCATGCAATCGCCAGCTTAAATCGAGTTCTTCAGCCACGAAATGTTCATTGCTGAATCCGTTCAGCTTCCTGAAAACGGCGGCGTCGCAAAAAATGAACGAGCCAGCCAGCCACCGGCGCGTGCGGCTTTTCCAGTTCCAAACACCCGTGACAAAGTTGGCCAGATGATTCCTGCCCTGCAAACGAACCGTCACTCCACCGGCCAGGCAGCGGCCTGACTGGATCTGATCCGCCACGTCTGCAAGCAACTCTGCGGTCGGCTGCGAATCCGCATCAATGAACAGCAGCCAGTCGCCCGTGGCAGCAGCCGCTCCACGATTCCGTGCGCGACCGATCTGATTCACCGGCTCGAAGACCACCGTTGCTCCGGCATCGCGTGCAATCCGCGCTGTGCCGTCAGTCGAATTGTTGTCGCACACGATCAATTCGGTTTCCCAACCCCGGCTCGTGAATGAAGCCAACGCCGCGCGGATGTGCCGGATTGTTTCACCCAGCAGCCGTTCTTCGTTGAATGCAGGAATGACCACGGAGATTTTCACAGGCGCAACGATGGCCGAGCCCGGGTGGGACGTCCAATTTGAAGTTTGAATCCGATTGCGCCACAGCTAGTCTATTGTTGCAGCAGTGACGCAATGACGCGGCACTCTTCCGGTTGAATGAACATTTATGGCAGATCCAAAATCGAAAATCGGCTCAAACGCAAAGCCCGGCCGCAACTGGCTCAAATTCCTGTTCCGCGCGGGCATCCTGCTCCTGTTGCTGGTGGTGGTGGCCTACTTCGTGGTGACCAGCAGCGTGTTCATCCAGGGAGTCGTGATTCCACGCGTCGAAAAAACCATCCATGCCAAAATCGCCGTAGCAGATGTTGAATTCAGTCCGTTCTCCAAGCTTGCACTCTACGAGATGAAGATCACACCCGAAGGCCGTGAAACCCTCCTGTCGGCCAAATTGATCCGCGCACGGTACAGCCTGATCTCGATCCTGCGCGGAAACATCCTCGTTGAGGAAATCACACTCGATACTCCGACCGTCAATCTCGTCACAAACCCCGACGGCTCGTCCAATCTGGATTTCCTCAAATCGCTCTCCGGCGGGGCAGACCATTCTGATTCCAGTCCGCACAAGAACACTCCTGGTGCGGACAGATCAACCCAGCTCAACATCAAATCAATTGCGCTCAAGAATGCGACTTTCCGCCACAGCGCCACGAGCAAGAGCGGCGACAAGGTTCTCGCCGAACTCGCAAACTTCAATCTAACCACGAGCGACATCCGCAACGGCGCAAGCGGCAAGCTGGATTTCTCCGGCGGTCTTTCACTCGACAGAACCACTGCGTCGCCGCCCGCCCTGTCATCGCTCCAGGCCATGCTCGGCGGTTCATTCACGTTTGATCTGACTCAAAATCTGATGCCGGGAAAAGCGCGCGGCTCGGCTTCGGTCACGGTCGGACGCGGCACAGGCGAATTTGCCGACATCAGCGGACTGGTTGCAAAACTGGAAAGCGAAGTCTCGCCCACTGAAATCAAACAGCTCGCCCTGAGCTTCGACAAGGGCGGCAAGCATCTCGGCGAGGCCAAGGTGAGCGGTCCGTTCGACGCCATGAAGCAGGAGGGCAAACTGAAGATGGAGGTTCTGTCCATTGACCGCCAGGTCTTGAACATCCTCGGCGCGGCGAGCGGAATTGATTTTGTCGGCACCACGGTCAGCGCCAATTGCGACGTGGAGCTTTCCAAAGGTGGCAAGTCAGTCGCCTCAAATGGACGCCTGGAGATTGCGAGATTCCAGGTCAAACGCGAGGGCCAGATCACCCCGGCGCTTGACCTCCGCTGCGACTATGGCGTCGCCATGGACCGGGACGCCCAAACGCTTCAGATTAAGAACGTCAACCTCGCAGTCACCCAGAAATCTCGAGCGCTGCTTCAAGGCGAACTGAGCAATCCAATGACTCTTGCATTCGCCAACAACGCAACAAGCAGCAACAGTGAGGCCGTGCTGACGCTCGCGCTGACCGACCTGAACCTCGCGGATTGGAAACCATTCACAGGCGACCAAGGCCCAACCGGCACCGCCAGCGCAAAGGTCAAACTCACGACGCAACCCGGCGGCAACCAGATCGTCGCGCAGATCGAGAGCCTCATTGAGAATCTTGCGCTTGGTTCGGGCGACCAAGCCATGCGCGTCGGCGAATTGTCGTTTAACGGCGTCCTCACCAACCAGACCCCGAGCCAATCCATCAGCGCTTTGATCGCAGCGCGCAATATCTCAATCCCCGCTGCGCAGGGCACACCTCTCGAAGCCACTCTAAAACTCGATGCCTCGGTGGCCAAAAACGTGGCAGACCTCCGCCAATTTTCGCTCCGCCTCACCCCAACAGCTCGCGCCACCAATGAAGTCAGCCTCAAGGGTACGGTGGATTTCTCCGACACAAAGGCGATCGGCGGCAAACTTGCCCTCACGGCAGATTCACTCGACTTGACCCGCTACTACGACCTCCTCGATTCCAAAACACAAAAGGTGGAGAAATCAAAGCCATCTACAACGACGACCAATTCTGCTTCCGCCAGCATAGAGCCCGAAGCCGTGAAGCTGCCACTGCGCGACTTTGTTGCCGATGTAACGATCGGACGACTTTATCTGCGCGAAATGGAGGTGGCCGATCTCCATACAGCCATCGCGCTTGATGCGAGCCATGTAGTTCTAAAGCCTTTCCAACTCACGCTCAACAAAGCACCCATCACCGCCAGTGCTGATGTGGACCTGAGCATGCCAGGCTACAAATACGATCTGTCATTTGATGCGAAGGCAATTCCCTTGGCGCCCATCGTGAATACTTTCTCGCCCACAAACCACGGCAAGACGCTTGGCACAGCGAGCGCAACAGTCAAACTCGCCAAGCAAGCCGGCGGCAACCAGATCGTCGCGCAGATCGAGAGCCTCATCGAGAATCTATCGGTGGGTTCGGGTGAACAGACGATGCGTGTCGGCGCACTTTCATTCAATGGAGGAGTGACGAGCCAGAATCAGGGCCAGTCAGTCAATGCTCTCATCGCCGTTCGCAATATATCCATCCCTGCCGCCCAAGGCGCGCCGCTTGAAGCCACTCTCAAGTTGGACGCGTCCGTCGAAAAGAACGTTGCAGAACTCCGCCAATGCATGCTCCGGCTCACTCCCACCGCGCGCGCCACAAACGAACTCTCGCTCAAGGGCACCGTTGATTTCTCTGACGTCAATGCCATCACAGGCAAACTCGCCCTCACCGCCGACGCCCTCGACGCGACCCATTACTACGACATGTTCGAACCCAAAACGCTAAAGGCTGAAGCTCCGACGGCACAAGCCACGACGACCAACTCCGTTTCCGCAAACAAAGAACCTGATGCCGTGAAGCTGCCACTGCGCAACTTTGTCGCCGACGCCACCATCGGACGGTTTTATCTGCGTGAAGTTGACGCCGCCAACCTTCGCGCCACTCTCACCCTCGATGCGAGCCACGTTGTTCTGAAACCGTTTCAACTCTCACTCAACAACGCACCCATCACTGCCAATGCGGATGTGGACCTGAGCATGCCCGGCTACAAATATGATCTGGCAATCACCGCGAATGGAGTGCCCATTGCTCCCCTTGCAAACACATTCTCTCCCGCGTATCGCGGCAAGGCACAAGGTGAGCTGATCGCCGACATCAAAGCCAAAGGCACAGGTGTCACCGGCGTGAACCTCAAGAAAACCCTCGCCGCCAGTGCGAATGTGAACTTCACGAATGCGAACATTCAGGTCACCGGCAAGTCCATGAAGAAGGTTGTGAGCGTGATCGCGGCTGTGTTGAACGCTCCTGAATTGCTCAGTTCGCCGCTGGACTTTGTCACCACCAGCATCCGTGCCTCAGATGGAAAAATCGAAGCTACAAGCTTCGTTGCTCAGAGCGCATTGCTGCACATTGAATCGAAAGGCACGGTTCCGGCCGTCGATGGCACTCCGATCCCCGGTGGTGGCATTCGTCGTCTGACCGTCGACGAAGTGGGAGCATCCGTGCCCATCGTTGCTGGAAAAGACGAAAATGGCAATGCCATTACGTGGACCGTGAAAAAGGGCGGGACCACCTTTGATGGATATGCGGACCAAGGATACGGCGCGTCTCTGGGACGTCCCGATTACGTGGGCGTCACTTCGGAAAATCCCGACCCG
>CAYSDO010000081.1:0-13543 GCA_964429665.1 uncultured Bifidobacterium sp. | reverse complement strand
GCCAGCGCATCGTTCCTTCCTCAACTTGTTGAACGCAAACAATTCGCCCAGGCAGTGAACTGGAACAGCAGCACGTTTCAACTCTCGTGCATTCTTGGCCCGTTGGCGGCGGGTGGGTTGATAGAACTAACACAAAAGCCGGCGCTGGTCTATGCCGTGACTGCCACGACCATGCTTGTATGCAGCGCACTGGTCAGTTTGGTGCGGCAACGTCAGGTCGTCACAGCGCGCGAGGAAATGACGCTGAAAAGTTTGTTTACCGGATTCAAATTCGTCTTCGCAAGCCGGATCATTGTCGGCATCATTACGTTGGACCTTTTCGCCGTGCTGCTTGGTGGTGCGATAGCGTTGTTGCCGATATATGCGAAGGATATTCTCCATGTTGGGCCGACCGGTCTGGGTTTTCTGCAAACTGCCATGCCCATCGGCGCCATTGTTTGCTCCTTTATTCTCGCGCATCGTCCACCTTTGCAGAAGGCGGGGCACGCTTTGCTCTGGGCCGTGGTTGGTTTCGGCCTTGCCACCATTGGCTTTGGACTATCCACATGGTTTTGGATGTCGTTTGCGATGCTTTTGATTTGTGGTGCGACTGACAATATCAGCGTTGTAGTGCGGCACACCCTCGTGCAGTTGCTGACTCCAGATGAAAAACGCGGGCGCGTTTCCGCCGTCAACAATCTGTTCATCGGTACCTCGAATGAACTGGGCGGCTTTGAATCCGGAACGGTGGCGCATTGGTTCGGTCCAGCAATCGGAAACGCGATCGCCACCGGCGCGATGATTTCTGTGGTGTCCGGTGGCGTGGGAACCATCTTCGCAGTTCTATGTGTTGCGTGGATATGGCCGGAGATTCGAAAGTACGGCAGACTGGACGCGCACTAATAGCAAAACTTCAAGTTCAGGCGGAATGCCCCGCGATGGTGGGCAAGGACGTTTGGGGTCTAATTGGATTGTGGTCTTTACCCGCCAACGACTCCCACCGTAGAATCCGCGCCTATGAACTATTCAAAGCAGCAGCTTTGGGAGCGCTTCAAAAAATTCTACACAGAATTCCCAGACCTCGAACTTGCGATTGATCTGAGTCGCACTGGAATCACGGACGATTTTCTGAAGGACATAGAGCCGCGGATGCAAAAGGCGTTCGGTGCCATGAAGGCTTTGGAGGCTGGCGCGATTGCAAACCCGGATGAGGGCAGGATGGTGGGTCACTATTGGCTGCGCAACCCATCACTCGCGCCCACTGCTGAAATCCGTTTCGCAATTGAAACGACTCTTGCTCGCGTGAAGGCTTTTGCGGCGGATGTTTTGAGCGGCAAGATTCGAGGCGCGGGTGGCGTATTTGAAAACATGCTGTTGATTGGCATCGGCGGCTCGGCTTTGGGTCCGCAGTTCGTTGGAGATGCCTTAAATGAGCCTGGCAGTAAATCATTGCGAACATTTTATTTCGACAACACCGACCCGGATGGAATGCAGCGTGTGCTTAAACAGCTTGAAGGTCAACTAGCTAGAACACTCTGTCTAGTCATATCAAAATCGGGCGGCACCAAGGAAACGCGCAATGGGATGTTGGAAGCCAAGGCCGCCTATAACAATGCCGGGGTGAGCTTTGAGAAGCATTCGATCGCAGTGACCGGTGAAGGTAGCGAGCTTGATCAAGTTGCAACCAAGACTGGCTGGCTGGGACGTTTCCCCATGTGGGATTGGGTTGGAGGGAGAACGAGCGAGCTTTCCGCAGTTGGACTGCTTCCAGCCGCATTGCAGGGGATTGATGTGGATAGTCTTTTGTCCGGTGCAAAAGCGTGCGATGAGCACACCCGCACATCAGCCATGCATAAAAACCCTGCTGCTTTGCTGGCTTTGGCATGGTTTCAGGCCACTGGGGGATTGGGGAACAAGAACATGGTAGTCATCCCATATAAAGACCGGCTTGGTTTGCTCTCGAAGTATCTTCAACAGTTGATTATGGAGTCTCTGGGAAAGGAAAAAGACCTCAACGGCAATGTTGTTCACCAAGGTATCACTGTGCTTGGTAATAAAGGAGCTACAGACCAACACTCTTATGTTCAACAGTTAAGGGATGGACTAAATGATTTCTTTCTCACATTCGTGGAAGTCTTGGTCGATCAGCGTGGAACGCCGCTGCAGGTCGAATCAGAAATAACATCAGGAGACTATCTCGCGGGATTCTTGCTTGGAACACGGCAAGCACTGTTTGAGAGCGGGCGAGAATCGGTTTGTCTGACAGTCAAAAATGTTTCACCGTTCAGTGTTGGAGTTTTGATAGCACTCTTTGAGCGATCAGTCGGTTTGTATGCGACTCTGGTTAACATAAACGCCTATCACCAGCCAGGCGTCGAGGCAGGAAAAAAGGCAGCGTCTGGGGTACTCGATCTGCAACGAAAAGTAGCGGCACACATCACCTCAAACATAGGAAGGCAGATCGATGCCGAACAGATTGCCTCAGAAATTGGAACGCCAGATGAGGCTGAACACGTCTTCAAGATTTGTCGTCGGCTCGCCGAAAACCCAGCCCGGAAGATATTCTGCACCGCAGAAAAACCTGTCTTTTATTCTAAGTTCTATTCGGTATAGACTAGGTCAATGTTTGTTTATCCGAAGAAATACGACGTCATCGTAGTTGGTGCAGGTCACGCCGGCGTCGAAGCAGCCTTGGCTTCAGCCAGGCTTGGCAGCCAAACCCTCCTGCTTACGATGAATGCCGATACCATCGGGCAAATGTCGTGCAATCCGGCGATTGGCGGCCAAGCAAAGGGTCAACTCGTGCGAGAGATTGACGCGCTCGGAGGAGAAATGGGAATTACCACCGACATGACGGGAATTCAATTTCGGATGCTCAATACAAAGCGAGGTCCAGCCGTATGGGCACCGCGCGCACAATGCGACAAAAAGGCCTATCAATTCAGAATGAAATGGGTTTGCGAGCGTGAGCCTAACTTGGACGTTAAACAAAGTAACACGACAGATATTCTCTTTAACTCCGACGGTGTATATGGTGTCCAAACCTCGATAGGAGCGCAGTTCCACTCAAAGGCCGTGGTAATCACGACGGGAACGTTTCTGCAAGGTTTAATGCATATTGGATCGGGTCAAGAGGTAGGTGGACGCGCTGGTGAGCCTGCTTCAACTGGAATTTCCGCTTGCCTCCGAAGAATTGGATTGGAGCTTGGGAGATTAAAGACAGGAACACCTCCGAGACTATTGAAGCGTTCGATTGATTTCTCACCTACAGAAGAGCAGCTTGGCGATTGCCCGATCCCATATTTTAGTTATTGGCGGGATGAATTGTTCCATGTGGAACAAAAAGCTGAGAGCAGGAGGTTCGCAAGTATTGTCTCCGGCTATCCGTCTGGTTCGGTTCTCGAGCGAAATGGCGACCAAGTGAAGTGCTTCATTACTCGCACCACCACGCGTACTGCCAGGATAATACGGGACAACATCCAACTTTCGCCGCTCTATGCTGGAATCATCGCTGGTGTCGGGCCGCGGTATTGTCCTTCGATTGAAGATAAGATCATGCGTTTTCCCGATAAAGAAACCCATCAAATCTTTCTCGAGCCAGAAGGAATAGCCACAGATGAAATCTACGTTAATGGGCTTTCTACTTGCCTGCCATTCGAGGTTCAGATTCAGATCATAAACTCTGTAATTGGGCTCGAACACGCTGAGATTCTGCGACCTGCCTACGCTGTCGAATACGACTTCGTGATTCCTACTCAATTGCTTGCAACGCTTGAAGTTAAATTGTGTCGTGGGTTGTTTTTGGCAGGCCAGATCAATGGCACATCAGGATACGAAGAAGCGGCTGCGCAGGGATTGATGGCAGGCATCAATGCCGCCAAGTACGCTTCAGGCAAGCCGCAAATCGTCCTGCGTCGCGATCAAGCTTACATCGGAGTGTTGATTGATGACCTCATCACCAAAGGGACTACGGAGCCATATCGAATGTTCACCTCGCGTGCCGAGCATCGGCTTTTGTTACGCCAGGACAACGCCGACATGCGATTGAGTGACTTGGGTCATGACATTGGTTTGCTTCCGGACTCAAAGCATCGTCATTTTATGGCAAAGCGTGAAAGCATCAAAGCCGAGCTTTCCCGGCTCAATTCCAATCGTCACGGTCAAGATACGCTCGCCCAACTCTTGCGCCGACCGGAAATCACTTACTCAACTTTGCCGAATCGCAATCCCGATCTCCCGTCCGATGTTGTTCAACAGGTCGAAATTGAACTCAAGTATGCCGGCTACATTGAGCGCCAACATATCGAAGTCAACAAGCTAAAGTCGCTCGAAGGGAAACGCATCCCGGATGATTTCAATTACGAATCCGTCGCCAGCCTCTGCATGGAATCAAAACAAAAACTCGCCAAGGCGCGACCTCAGACCATCGGTCAGGCTTCCCGAATTTCCGGCGTTTCCCCGTCGGATATCTCTTTGTTACTAGTTTGGTTGAAGCGTTATGCAGGTGATCGTGAAAACAGTTCCAGTGATGAGGCCTGTCCGGATTCCTGTTCATGAGAAAAGTCCATCTGTGAATTGATGGCGAGCGTTGACTCGATTGTGTGAACTGATTAACGTCGCAGCCAAGAAAACAACCGCAAGAAACATTTTACCCCTTAAGATCATGCCACCAAAAGCTGCCGATAAGTCCGTCGCAACAGAACCCAAAACCACCGAAGCCACCAAACTTGCTGCCACACGTGCGCGCGAATTGGAAGCTGCCATTTCCTCCATCACCAAGAGCTATGGTGACGGCGCAATCATGCGGCTAGGCGACGCCCGCGCCCAGAGGAAGATAGACGTTATTCCCACTGGCGCACTCGCCGTTGATCTCGCTTTGGGTGTCGGCGGCGTGCCTCGAGGTCGTGTGATAGAGATTTTTGGCCCGGAATCCTCCGGGAAAACCACGCTGATGTTGCATGTCATTGCCAACACCCAAAAGGCAGGCGGTCTTGCGGCATTCATTGACGCGGAACACGCGCTTGATCCGGGCTATGCAAAAAAACTCGGCGTCAACTTGGACGATCTTCTCGTTTCACAGCCCGACAGCGGTGAAGAAGCCCTCACCATTTGCGAAACGCTCGCGCGCTCGAACGCGCTCGACGTGATCGTGATTGATTCCGTCGCCGCACTTGTTCCGAGGGCCGAACTTGAAGGTGAAATGGGCATGGCTACGATGGGTATGCAGGCCAGGCTCATGTCCCAGGCGTTGCGCAAGCTCACGGCCATTCTCAGCAAGTCGAAAACCACTTGCATCTTCACGAATCAACTCCGGGAAAAAGTCGGCGTCATGTTCGGCAACCCCGAAACCACTCCCGGCGGCAAGGCGTTGAAATTTTACGCCAGCGTGCGCATTGACATCCGCCGCAAGGACACGCTCAAGGACGCCGCCGGCAACGCCACCGGCAATCACGTCAAGGTGAAGATCGTTAAGAACAAGGTCGCACCGCCATTCTGTGAAGCCGAGTTCGACATCATTTACAACCACGGCATAGACAAGGAAGGTTGCATCCTGGACGTGGGTATCGAGTGCGGGGCCGTGGATAAAAAGGGCGCATGGCTGCAATTCGATGGCGACCTTATCGGTCAGGGCAAGGAGGCGGCGAGAAAAGCCCTTGTTGAGAAACCTGAACTGGCGAAGAAAATCATCGAAGCCATTCTCGTAAAACGCAGCGCGCCACCTGCAGAGTAACGCTGCTGAATTGTTTTTCGTCTCTGGCGTGTATTTGAACCGGGGACGAAAACGCGTCGGACTGCAAGACCGCTTGAGACCGATAACCAAAGTTTGCGAGAGCGACTTTTTTCGAATTCAGCTCACCGAAGATTTTATTTTCTCAAGTCTCAAAAAACTGACTTGTTATGACCAACGAAACGTTGACCACGGCGATCGATAAAATTCGGGTATTCATCCGCGAGGAGGTGGTGCCGTTGGAGGCTGACTTTCTGCACCGCCCGTTTGGGGAGTTGCTGCCGCGCCTTCGAGAGAAGCGAAATCAAGTCAAAGCGATGGGGCTTTGGTCGCCGCATTTGCCAAAGGAACTTGGCGGCCAGGGTTTCTCCCTTCCTGACTTCGCGCGCATCAGCGAAGTGCTGGGTTATTCGCCGCTTGGACATTATATTTTCAACTGCCAGGCACCTGATGTGGGCAACATGGAAATCCTGATGACATTCGGAACGCCGGAACAGAAGGACACATGGTTGCTACCACTTGCACGAGGTGATGTGCGCAGTTGCTTTTCGATGACCGAACCTGAATTTGCCGGCTCCAATCCGGCGTGGATGGAAACCCAGGCCCGGAAAGATGGTGGTGACTACGTCATAGATGGGAACAAGTGGTTTACGTCCGCCGCAGATGGCGCGGCTTTCGCCATCGTGATGGCGATCACCAATCCGGAAGCCGAGAGTCCGTACGCTCGTGCCAGCCAAATCATTGTGCCGACAAATACGCCAGGGTTTCATCGCGTTCGGAATACTTCGATCATGGGCGAGGCAGGCGAGGATTACGTCAGTCATTCGGAAATTGTTTACAAGAACTGCCGCGTGCCACAAAAAAATCTTTTAGGCCAGGAGGGCAAAGGATTTGAAATCGCGCAGCTACGACTAGGTCCGGGCCGCATTCATCATTGCATGAGATGGATCGGCATTTGCGAACGTGCATTCGAGATGATGTGTCAGTACGCGGCGACACGACTGTTGGCACCGGGCAAGCCATTGGGCAGCCGTCAGATCGTCCAGGAATGGATTGCGGACAGCAGGGCGGAGATCAATGCCTCGCGTTTGTTGGTGCTGCAAGCCGCAGAGAAAATTGAACATGAAGGCAGTCGCGCTGCGCGCGAAGAAATTTCCATCATAAAATTCTATGTGGCCAATGTGCTGCAAAAGGTTTTGGACCGCGCCATCCAGACACATGGCGCCTTGGGTCTCACTGACAACCTCGTGCTGTCACATTGGTATCGTCACGAGCGTGCCGCCCGAATTTACGACGGACCGGATGAGGTGCATAAATCTGTCGTCGCCCGGATTCACTTAAAAAAGCACGGCCTGAGCGTGTCGATCTGATCATGCCAGCCGACTTGCTTGATCAACCGCAAGAAACGCGGACGGGAGAAGAACTGAACGCTTGCAAACTGGAAGCCTATTTGCAGCAAGTGTTGCCGGAACTGCGTGGCCAACTTGAAATACAGCAGTTCCCAAAGGGTTATTCCAATCTTACCTATCTGCTGCGTATTGGCGGGCGGGAGTTGGTTCTACGGCGTCCGCCGTTCGGTGCGAAAATCAAAACCGCTCACGACATGGGACGCGAGTATCGCATTCTTTCGCATCTCATTGCCGTTTATCCCAAAGTTCCGCGCCCGCTCGCCTACTGCGAAGATGAATCGGTGTTGGGCGCGCCGTTTTACCTGATGGAGCGCGTCAGTGGAATCATCCTCCGAGCGAAACCGCCGGAAGGATTGGATTTGACGCCAGCGCTGATGGGACTCATTTCTGAAAACTTCGCCGACAACCTTGCGGAAATTCACAGCGTTGATTATGTCGCAGCCGGCTTGGGCGAATTGGGAAAACCAGAAGGCTACGTCACGCGTCAGGTGGAAGGCTGGATCAAGCGTTATCAAAATGCCCGCACCGATGACATTCCAGAAATGGAGCGCATTGCTCGTTGGCTTGTGGAGCACAAGCCTACTGAGTCAAACGGCGCTCTCATCCACAACGATTACAAGTACGACAACCTCGTCCTGGATCCGATGGACGTTGCTCAAATCAAAGCCGTCCTGGATTGGGAAATGGCGACCATTGGTGATCCACTGATGGATTTGGGTTCGACGCTGGGATACTGGGTTGATGCGGACGACCCCGATGATTGGCAGAAACAATCATTTGGTTTCACAACCCGGGCTGGCAATTTGAATCGCGAACAGTTGCTCGCACGTTACGTTGCCAAAGGCGGTCGTCTCGTGGGCAACCCGGTTTTCTATTACGCCTACGGATTATTCAAGATTGGGGTCATCGTCCAACAAATATACGCCCGCTTCAAACAAGGTTTGACGCATGATGCGCGGTTTGCAGGCTTGATACACCTCGTTCGTTCTGCTGGCAAGACGGCCTCCCTGGCCATAGAGAAGCAACGTATCACACGCCTGACCACCGATTGAGTTAAGCGATCCTCTGCGTCCTTCTCATCGGCAGCATAAGGGTGCGAAGTTTAGTTGCTTTCCCACTTCCAAAGTTACGCGCCTCTTGACAATTTTCGCCCAGCCTAAAAACTGACTGCATTATGTCATCCATACCCAAAGAAATCTGTGGAGTAACAGCCGTTACCAAAGCCAACGTTTATTTTGAGGGGAAAGTCGTCAGCCACAGTTTGCTCCTGCAGGATGGCACCAAAAAGACCTTGGGGCTGATTTATCCGGGCAAGTATCACTTCAATACGGACAAACCCGAAACAATGGAAATCGTTGCTGGCGAGTGCACCGTAAGAAACGACGGGCAGACAGTAACGAGCCGCCATGCCGCCGGTGAGGTTTTTGAGGTGCCGGGCAAATCCGGCTTTGAAATCGAGATCAAGTCGGGCATCTGCGAATACATCTGCACGTTTCTCTCGTAGATTGCCGCGGCAAGCTGGCGGCCAATTGCTTGACCCGAAACCTCGCGAGCCAAATATCACCAAACCCGAATTGTAGTCGCACTTCACGAAAAAGCGTGAGTTCGCCACCGTCTTGCTGAATTCGTTTTGCCGATGGCAGTTTGAAAATCATTCCGATACGCTCCAACGACATTCCTGAATCATGACAAAACAATTTTCTGGCAAAGTGGCTTTGGTGACTGGTGGCGCTTCCGGACTTGGCCGGGTTGCAGCCATTGCACTTGCGAATGAAGGCGCCAAAGTCGTGGTAGCGGACATCGCAACCACCGAGGGCGAGGCAACAGCACAAATGATTACCGACGCGGGTGGTCAGGCCATTTTCACCAAGTCAGACGTAACCAAGTCTGAAGACGTAGAGGCGATGGTGCAGGCCACCCTCAAGACTTTTGGCCGGCTCGACTTCGCGCTGAACAACGCGGGCATTGACGGTGTTCGCGCACGCACTGCCGATTATCCTGAAAACGTTTGGCATCGGGTCATTGATCTCAACCTGACAGGAGTTTTTCTTTGCATGAAAAGCGAGTTACCCGTCATGGTGAAACAAGCTGGCGGTGTCATTGTAAACATGTCCTCGGTCGCGGGCGTTACCGGTTTTCCCGGCCATGCTGCTTACACTGCAAGCAAACATGGCGTGATCGGCCTTACCAAGACTGCCGCGCTTGATTACGCAAAGGCTGCTATTCGCGTCAACGCCATCTGTCCCGCCTACACGCATACTCCAATGTTGACCCGCATGCTTGAGCGAAGCCCGGACCTCGAAGCGAAACTGGTATCTCGTGTCCCGATGCAACGACTAGGCACGGCTGAGGAAATTGCAAAGGCAGTGATCTATCTGTTCTCGGATGCAGCGGCCTTCATCACTGGTCATTCGCTGGTGATGGATGGCGGCATTTTGGCGGAGTGACCAAACACAACCATGAGCCTTTTATTTTTGGTGCGTCACGGGCAGGCCTCTTTCAATGCCGAGGATTACGA
Source organism: uncultured Bifidobacterium sp. (assembly GCA_964429665.1). GTDB lineage: Bacteria > Verrucomicrobiota > Verrucomicrobiia > Limisphaerales > JADLHS01 > JADLHS01. The sequence continues at coordinate 3,909 of CAYSDO010000081.1, read as the reverse complement.
TCAGCTCTCGGCGCGCGGTATGGAACAGGCGCGCCAATTGGGACTTTACTGGGTGGGACTGAAATTGAACTTCGATTTCATTTATGTCGGGCCGCGCCGGCGTCACCGGCAAACGCTCGATGCCGTCGGCGCAGCTTACCGCGAACATGGGTTGAAATGGCCGGAGGCAGTTGTCCTTCAAGAGTTGGACGAGCATTTCGGTTACGATGTTCTGACACGTTCGCTTCCTGGCTTGATGAAAAGCGATCCCGCCATCCGCGAGATGAAAGAAAAATTGCGCAAGGATTCAGACACCTTGCAACGTGACTATTTGCGGCTCTTCCAAAAAGTGACGCAACTCTGGGTGCGCGGCGAGCTCGACTTGTCTGATGTTGAGGCGTGGCATGAGTTTCGTGGCCGTGTTCAACGGGGGCTTGCGAAACTAACCGAAGCCGCCGGCAGCAAAAAGAAAGTCGCCGCGTTCACCTCTGGCGGCCCCGTCGCTGCCGCTGCAGGTTTTGCGTTGAATCTGGACGATGAAAAGACTCTCGAGTTGAGCTGGATGGTGCGCAACGCTGCGTATGCCGAGTTCCTGTTTTCGCGCGGCCGGTTTTCCCCGGTGACATTTAACGCGCTGCCTCACCTCACCGATCCACATTTGCTGACCTTTATCTGACCTCTTACCAAGAATGCCGCCGGCGTTGCCAAACCTGATTCTCCGTGTAAAAATCTCGCAGTGAATTCTCCAGCTTTAATCCGCCAGCGTTGTTTCGTCACGGGACGATGGAGTGGTTTCCCGCGTGTATCGCGCATCGCCGTGGCTGCCTTGTCAGTTTCTGTTTTCGCCATAACTGCCCACACTGCCGGAACCACGGCAGCGGAATATGAGCAGAACATACGACCGTTGATAAAGGAGTTTTGCCTTAACTGCCATTCGACCGAGAAGCATAAGGGCGATCTTGATCTTGAGAGATTCACGTCGTCGAGCGAAGTGTTGAAGCATGCCAAGGTTTGGGAGCGCGTGATCGAGCAATTAAACCTCGGCGAAATGCCACCGCAGGAAAAGCCGCAGCCGACGCCGGAGCAACGACGGCAATTGCTCGATTGGGTGAATCGCGCATTGGATGAAGCCGCGCTGGTGAACGCGGGCGATCCCGGCCCGGTTGTGCTCCGACGCCTGAACAATGCTGAGTACACCTACACCGTGCGTGATCTTACGGGTATCGAGTCACTTGATCCCGTGAAGGAATTCCCGGCGGACAGTGCTGCGGGTGAAGGCTTCATGAACACGGGAAACGCTTTGGTCATGTCGCCCTCGCTCGTCACAAAGTATCTTGATGCCGGTAAGGACATCGCCAGTCATGCAGTGTTTTTGCCTGACGGATTGCGGTTTTCGTCCGGGACGACACGGCGTGATTGGATTGAGGAACTGCTTGCCGAGATACGAGGCTTCTATGCCAAATTCACGGAGGTTGGTGGAGCAGAAACGGTGACGCAACAAGGGATGGAACTGGACAAGAACAAAGGCGGGCGGTTGCCGCTGGAAAAGTATCTCGCCGCGACGTTGGAGCTTCGCCCGGATGTGAAACAACTTCAGTCACTCGCCCGCCAGCGCGGACTAAGCCCTAAATATCTCGCCGGGCTTTGGGATTTGCTCAACAGCAATGCACCTTCACTCCTGCTCGACCCGCTGCGTGCTCGCTGGCGTGTTGCCGTGCCGACAGATGTCACATCACTTGCAGCGGACATCACACTATGGCAGAAAGTCCTCTGGAAATTCAGCAGTGTCGGTCACATCGGCAAAGTTGGCGGACCAAAAGCCTGGATGGAACCGGTTAGTCCGCTGAGTTCCAAACAAGAAGTGCGCCTCAAGCTCGCTGCGCCGACAAACGGTAATGAAGTCGTCCTTTACCTTGTGGCGGGTGATGCGGGTGACGGCAATGAGAATGACTTCGTGATTTGGCAGCAGCCGAAACTGGTGGTGCCGGGCCAGCCCGATTTGCTCTTGCGCGACGTCCGAGACTTCACTCGCGAGATGACAGCTCGGCGCGAAAGGATTCTCACTGCAACTGCCAAATGCCTGACTGTTGCGGCTGAGGCCAGTGCCAGCACGAATAATCTTGATGTGGCGGAGATTTCCCGTCGGCATGGTGTTGAAACGGAGGTGCTGGCTCCATGGTTGGACTATCTCGGCATCGGTTCAAGCGCCACCATCAAGCTGGATCACTTCACAACGCAGATACACAAATCGTCTGGCTACGATTTCGTCAACGGTTGGGGTTCGGGCGAGACACCGTTGTTGCTCGCGAATTCCTCCGACCAGCATGTGCGAATTCCCGGTAACATGAAACCACACGGCGTCACCGTTCATCCCTCACCGACATTGAATGCCGCAGTCGGTTGGCGCAGTCCCCTTGCAGGCGCCATTAGCGTCGAGACGAAAGTGACGCATGCGCATCCCGAATGCGGGAATGGAGTCGAGTGGTTTTTGGAACTGCGTCGTGGGGCCACGCGTCAGCGGCTTGCCAATGGCACATCTCAAGGCGGCAAGGAGGTCAAGGCTGGACCGGTCGAAAATCTTAGCATCCAGACAGGAGACTTGGTTTCGTTGCTCATCGGGCCGCGCGATGGCAATCATTCATGCGATCTCACGGATATTGAACTGGTGATCAAGAGTGCTGGCGATGGCGGACGGGAGTGGAGTCTCACGCGTGACGTTTCGCCGGATGTCCTGGCGGGCAACCCACACGCAGACCGCTTCGGTAACGAGGGGGTCTGGCATTTCTACACAGAAGCTGTGTCAGGTCGCGAAACGGGTACGATGATTCCCGCCGGCTCGCTGCTGGCCAAATGGCAATCCGCCGGTTCTGCGGAGGACAAACTCAAACTGGCTCAGGCGGTTCAAAACCTTTTGACGTCGCCCGCACCGGCAACCAAGGACGATCCGGATGCGAAACTTTATCAGCAACTGTCATCGCTCAGAGGTCCATTATTTGCAGGCGCCCGGAATTCCAATGGTAAGCGTCAGGCAGATGCTCAGTCGCTCACAAAGAACCAGAAACCCGCCAATTCAAACACCGAATGGGGAGTTGATCCCGCTACTTTTGGTAAACATCCAAGCGGTTCTGCAATTGACGCAAGCAGCCTGTGCGTGCATGCGCCGTCGATCCTGGAATTCCGATTGCCAGCCGACCTGGTCTCGGGTGCCGAGTTTGTGACGACGGGAATTTTGGATCCAACATCGGGCGCTGAGGGCAGTGTCCAATTGCAGGTGCTCACCACCAAACCCACCGACATCAAAACGCTCCTGCCCGGTGCATCCACTGTTCAGAACAGCAAAGGTACGTGGACGGATCCGGACAAGCCGGTCATTCACAGCACGCCAATCGTCATTGTCGAGGGCAGTGCGACGAGCAAACGCATTGAGTCCAACCTCGAGGAATTTCGTCACTGGTTCCCCGCCGCACTTTGTTACACCAAAATCGTGCCGGTGGATGAAGTCGTTACTCTCACATTGCTCCACCGCGAAGACGACCATCTCTCGCAACTGATGCTCGACGATGCGCAGAAGGCCAAACTCAACCGGATGTGGGAGGAGTTACACTACATCAGTCAGGACGCGCTCACACTGGTGGACGCTTTTGAGCAGCTTTGGCAATACGCCACCCAGGACGCCGATCCGAAAGTCTTCGAGCCGATGCGCAAGCCCATCAATGATCGCGCGGCGGTGTTTCGGCAACTTCTCACGAATACCCAGCCCCAGCATGTCCGGGGCGTGCTGGAGTTTGCCGGGCGTGCCTATCGGCGTCCGTTGACTTCCGACGAGCAGGATGAGTTGCGCGGACTGTACCAGAAATTACGCAGGGAAGAATTGCCCCATGATGAGGCCATCCGGCTCACGCGCGCGCGCGGGGTGGGATCGCCCGCGGT
>CAYSDO010000080.1:0-13790 GCA_964429665.1 uncultured Bifidobacterium sp. | reverse complement strand
GTCGTTGGCGCGGAGCGGAATTTCATCACTCGGCGGCAGGCGGCGGAACGCGTGTTGAAAGTATTGCGCTTCATGTCTGACAAGGCGGAAAAATTCCACGGAGCCTTCCCGCACTTTCTAAATGGCCGAACCGGCAAGGTGATCCCGTTTTTCAAGAATGATGATGGTGCGGACATTGTAGAGACGGCGTACCTGATTCAAGGCTGCTTGTTTGTGCGCGAGTATTTCACCCGGAAGAACGCTGTCGAGACCGAGATCCGCCAGCGGGCGGATGCACTTTGGCGCGGCGTGGAGTGGGATTGGTTTGCGCGTGACGAAGGTGAAGCAGCGGCCTTGATCTGGCATTGGTCGCCAACGAGCGGGTGGAAAATCAATCATCGCATCACTGGCTTCAACGAGTGCCAGATCGTTTATCTCCTTGCGCTGGCTTCGCCGACGCACGCGGTATCCGCCAAGTACTACTGGCGCGGCTGGCATTCTACACACTTCGGCGAATCGCGGGCACGTTTTGGAATTCCACTGGAGCTGGCGCGTGATTTCGGGCCTCCGCTGTTCTGGACACACTATTCCTACCTCGGCTTTGATCCACGCCTGATTTCATACCATGGTCAAACCTACTTTGAGCACTTCCAAAAGTTGGCTCGCGTTCAAGTCCGATATGCCGAGTCGCGCAAAGGTGATTTCAAGGGTTATGGACCGTTATGGGGATTGACGGCAAGCAACGGGCCGGAGGGTTATCGGGCCTTCGAGCCCGGCGCATCGGACAACGGCACGATTGCGCCAACGGCGGCGTTGTCGTCCATGCCTTATGTTCCGGCTGAGAGTCGCGCGTGTTTGGCAGAGATGTACCAGAAGCACGGAGAAGAGCTATGGGGACCGTGCGGGTTTTACGACGCGTTTAATTTGACCCGTGGCTGGAATTCCAGGAACTACCTTGGCATTGATGTCGGCCCCATCGCGCCAATGATCGAGAACCACCGGACGAAGCTTTGCTGGAAAGTGTTCATGCGGGCGCCGGAAATAAAGCGGGTGTTGAAGCAGGTTGATCAATCGAAGAATCCGGCGAACGCTTCACGGTAGCTGCGTGGGAGCAGGCCGACGTTGTCGTTGCGCTTCGTAGAGAAACACCGCCGCCGCGCCGGTTACGTTAAGCGAATCCACATTGTTAGCCATCGGGATCGCCACGGCCTCGTCACACTCGGCGAGAATTAAGGGGGAAATCCCACTGCCCTCCGCACCAAATACAATGCAGCAGTCCTTTGTGAAGTCGGCAACTGACACGGTGCGCTCACTGGTATGGGGATGAGCCGCAATGCCCCGTACACCGTGCGCCCGCAACTCACCGAGCGATGTTGCGAGATTTTCGGATTCAATCACCGGCAGTTCAAAGGCTGTGCCCATGGAGTTGCGCACCGCCCGGCGCAGGAATGGGCTCGCGCAGGTTTCGCCGACGATCAAACCCTGCGCGCCGAACGCAGCGCAGTTGCGCACCAGCAATCCGATATTTTCCGCGTTCGTCAGGCCGTCTGCGGCCACGAACAGTCGCGGCGAAGTTGTTCGGCCCAGCAGGGCGGTGAGCGCGAGTGGCTGTGGCGTCTTCGCGACCGCCAGCACGCCTTGGAACATTTCAAAGCCGATCAACTCCTCCAGCACGCGCCGGTCGGTGACGGCGAATACAGGAATAGTTTCAGGACGTGCATGCAGGGCCGGTTCGTATTCCCCGAGGCGATGGTCTGGCAGGAGCACGGATACAACCTCCAGATGGCTTGCCAGCAGCCGATGCACAACCTTGTCCCCCTCCGCCACGAAGATGCCTTGTTCCCGATGTTCGAGCGGGCGCTTCAGCGTGCGATATGGCGCAAGCTCCGGCAGGTCAAGTGAGGTGATGCGATGCGTCTGAAACATGCGATGCGATTGTCAGTCTTCCAAAACCGGATGTCGAGTTCGCACACCACGCGTAATGGATCCGTTCTTGCCATAGGTTTGTCATCAATCGAACATTCGCAAATCCAAACTATGAATCCGATCCACAATATCTCGCTCATTGCCTGCCTGGGTGTTTCAATTGTTGCTTCCGTTGGACAAACCAACCAATCCACCTCATCTGCCGTTCGTTTCAAACTTCCGGCCACCGACGACGGACTTCCGGGCGCAGGCCCGTTGCGCCGTGCGGATTGGTTTCAACAAGTCTGGACGGAACGGCGCAGCGCGTGGGCCTCGCGTGTCCAGCAAGATCAAGGCGCGGTCGTGTTCCTCGGCGATTCCATCACGCAAGGCTGGGGCGATGATTTTCGCGGATTGTTTCCGGGCGTGAAGACCGCCAATCGCGGCATCAGCGGCGATACCACGCGCGGAATGTTGATTCGGCTTGAAGAAGACGTGCTTGCGCTGAAACCAGCCGCCATCGTTCTTCTCATCGGCACGAACGATCTCGAAGAGCAGGCTGATCCGGAAATCATCGCAGGGAATTTCAAACTGATTCTCGCCAGGCTCGAAGAACATAATCCCAAAATGCCTGTCATCCTCTGCCAGATTTTTCCAAGTTCGGAAACGATGAAACGCCCCTCTGACAAGATCAAGAAGGTCAATCAACTTTACGGCGCTGCGGTGAAAGGCGACCCGCAAATCACGTTGATCGAAACCTGGACTCTGTTTGCGAATGACAAGGGGGAAGCGAAGCAGGAGGAGTTTCCTGATCTACTTCACCTCAATGATGCGGCTTACGCCAAGTGGGCGGCAGCGTTGCAACCGATTCTTGCCACGCTCGGATTCATGGACACGACGCCCGACACATTCACGCCCGAAGATGGTTTCGTGAGTTTGTTCAACGGACATGACCTCTCAGGCTGGGGTTATCGCACGAACAATTTTGATGGTCGTACGACGAGCAATGACGGTCGGTACGTGGCGAAGAATGGTCGCATCATCGTCACAACGCCGCCGGAAGGGCGGAAGGTTCAGCAGATGTGGACGACGAAGGAGTTTCCGAAGGACTTTGTTCTCAAACTCGAGTTCCGCGCCACGCCCAACGCTGACAGCGGAGTCTTCATTCGCAAGCCCCAGTTGCAATGTCGCGATTACCCGCTCGCCGGGCCGTACAAATCGCTCACGCAATACAAGCCGCAGCAGTGGAATGAAATTACCGCAATTGTGACGAACGGCGTCGCCTATTGCACCTGCAATGGAGAAGTGCTCGAAGCCGCGCTGAAAGTTCCCGAGACCGGCCCGATCGGATTGGAAGGTGATCGCGGCCAGATGGAGTATCGTAGGATCAGGTTGAAGGAATTGCCGTGAACGATTGCAGGCGGCCTCGTTGCTTTACCTCTTGAGCCAGCGGAGCATTTCCAAAAGCTTCGGCGGTTGACCGGTTCGCAGAATGCCGATGCGAAAGACTTTTCCAGCCATCCACAATGCGACCGCCGTGCTGACGATCAGCAGGAGGAGCGTCCCGACCACATCCACCCAGGGCGGATCTGCCATCACACGGTTCATCATCGTGAAGGGCGTGTAGATGGGAATCCAGGAGAGCACGCGTGCGAGCAAACCGTTCGGGTCTTTCGGGATGAAGGTCATCGTCATCAACGGCACCATCATGACCATTGTGATGACGCCCATGTAGCTTTGGGCCTCCTTCAAAGTGTTGCAAACGCTGCCCAATGCCAGGATCAAGGCGGCATACATGACAAAGCCGAAGAGAAGATAAACCGAGAACATGGGGATGAGGTTCGAGGATTTCAAAACCTCAAGCACCTGGCCGGTGACGTCGCCTGCTGCGCCTGCTTTCCAGGTGAGAATTCCAAACAGCGCGCATATCCATGATCCCACCATGGTCAACCCCACGGCTCCGATGCCGATCAGCTTTCCCATCATCAATTCACCCGGGGTCACTGACGACAGCAACACTTCGATGATGCGATTGGATTTTTCCTCGATGATGTTGGTGAGCAGCATCTGGACGATGGCGAAGATGGAAATCCACAAGAGATAGACAAAGGCGCTGGGCGCCCATTGCTTGATGATGTCGGTCTTGCTGACTGCTTCCCGCCCGACCTCCTTTTTCGGATTGAGACTCGCAAACGGCGCGAATGTTTGCTCGACCTCGCGGATCGCGGCGGCATCCATGCCTCGGTTCAGATATTCGCGACGCCGAATTTCTGTGTTGATGGAGGATTCAACCTCGTCACGCAATTTGGTGTCCGCCAGATTACCGGACCAGTATTCAATGCCAGCTTTCGGTCGGTCAGATTTGTTTTGCGGGCGAACGATTGAATTCTCGATGTCCCGCGGAATCAGAATGGCGGCGCTGAGAGCAACCCATTGTCCATCCACCTGAATGGTTTTTTCGCCACGGAGATATGGTCTCAAGCCGCCAATCATGCTGGCAAGGTCTGCGTTCGTGTTGACACCTTCTGGCAAAGGCGCGACTTGAAAAGCACGACGAGGTGGCTTGAATGCCGGCGCATCCGGTTTCAGATTTGGCCTGAGTTGCTCCAGATAAGACTTCGTGCCGCCCGAGGACATAAAAGTTTCCACAGACGGCGGCGGCGGAGTTTTGGATGTGCTCGATGGTTCGACGTACTTTGCGGCGTATTCGCCAATCGCGGAGAGCATCTGTCGTTGATGAAGTTTTTCCAGACGTGCTTCAATTACTGAAGCGAGCGTACCGGATTGGTCCACCAAAGCATAATATCGCGTGGGAGTGCCTTTCTTTTCCAACCAGATCGGCACCTGACTGGAAAAGAACATGATGGCGGGCACCATGATCATTCCCAACCAGAACCCTCTCGTCTTGGCGTTCTCGGCATATTCGCGCCAGGCAACCAGGAATGCGTATTTCATCGAAACGTCGCCTCCTTCGCGTCCGGGCTGACCAACCGCATGAACACTTCGTGCAGGGTCGGATCGGATTGGTTGAAACAGCGCAGGCGGATGCCGCTCGCAAAACAAGCCTGGAGGATGGATTGCGGATCGGCGTTCTCGCGTATCTCCAATTCCCAATGCGCAGCGGTCAGACTGCCGGCCACATTCGTTGCTTCCAACTCGCGAACGGAAACCACTTCACTCAATTCGCGCAAACGCGCTATGTCGTTCTCGGTTTCAATGCGTACGCGGCGTGGAATGGTCCGCTTCGCCTCCGCCACCGTGCCGTCGAAAATCTTCCGCCCTTTGGCCATCAGTAAAATCCGGTCGCACAATCGCTCGGCGTGCTGCATGACGTGCGTGGAAAACAAAACCGTGCGCCCGCGCTTTGCCATGTCGCGGATGATGTCTTCCATCACCTGCTGATTCACGGGATCAAGACCGGAGAATGGTTCATCGAGAATCACGAACTCGGGATCGTGTGCGATGGAAGCGAGCATCTGGACTTTCTGGCCCATCCCTTTGGAGAGGGCTTCGGTGGGCTTCGTGGCAAAATCCTTGAGGCCGTATCGTTCAAGCAATTCAAACGCGCGTTGCCTGGCCGCTTTCCGGCTCAATCCTTTCAACGTGGCGAAGTAGGCGATGACCGCCCAGCACTTCATCTTTTTGTACAGGCCCTTTTCTTCCGGCAGATAGCCGATGCGCTGGCGCACTTCGAGCGCGGAGGCGTGGCCGAGCACACTGATGCTGCCGCTGGTGGGTTTGATGATTTCCAGGATCATCCGGATGGTGGTGGTCTTGCCCGCTCCATTCGGGCCGAGGAAACCATGGATTGAACCCGCCGGCAGACTGAAGCTGACATCATCCACCGCGCGAAAGTCCCCAAACAGTTTGGTGACACCGCGCACTTCGAGCGGCGACGCAAGCGATGTGGGGCTTCCGTTCACGAGTCAGATTGTGGCTGGTGTTGGAGGCTAATCAAGAGACAATGCCGGTGATAGATTGGTCACGAAACATTTCAAGGCAAATGCCGGGATTTACATTGAGTTACCTGGAAGTTTATCTGTGCTGTCTGTTGCCTCCTTTTTTGGTTCGATCACATTTCAATGCCCGCTAGTCTCGGCATCCGCGAATTGGGTCGGCGCCACGCAACACTCGAAATTGTTTTTGTTGGTAAGCTGTCAACAGCAGCCAAGAACTTCGCATTGTGTCCATGACCAGGTTCGGTTCCGCTGATGACATGATTGATTCTGTTTCCGAAAGCGCGGGAGCCGCGCCTGACTTGAAAAAAGCGCGACGACGCAAGCCGGTGTCGCTGGATGTCGGACGCGTGGACCGTCTGCCGCCGCACTCGAACGAGGCGGAGCAGGGCGTGCTCGGCTGCGTGTTGCTATCGCCGAACGAGTGCATGGGACAGTGCATCGAAAAACTCAAGGGTGGAGCGGAAGTCTTCTACGATCTGCGGCATCAGACAATTTATTCCGCGCTGGTCGAGATGTATGACAAGCGGGACGCGATAGACATCATCACGCTTCAACAGCGGCTCAAGGATTCCCAACTGCTGGATCAGATCGGCGGCATTGCTTATCTCAACGCGCTTCAGGATTCCGTCCCGAGCGCAGCCAACCTGACGTACTATGTGGACATCGTTGAGGAGAAGGCGTTGCTCCGGAAAATGATTCACACCTGCACGGATGTGGTGTCGCGCGTGTACGACCATCAGGGGGAGGTTGACCAGTTGCTGGATGAAGTGGAGCGGGACATTCTGAAAATGAGCGAGTCGCGCGCCGAGGGCGGGATTCAGCCGGTGAAAAATCTCGTGCACACCGCCATCGGAATGGTGGAAAAGTATTTCAACCGTCAGGGCGAGATTGGCGGGCTTGCGACGGGCTTTGCTGATCTGGATCGCATGACGGACGGGATGCACGGCGGGGAGATGATCGTCATCGCGGCGCGGCCTTCGATGGGCAAGACGTCGCTCGCAATGTGCATTGCCGAACATGCCGTGTTGAACGTGCGTGTGCCGGTGGGCGTGTTCAGTCTGGAAATGACCGCCGAGTCGCTGGTGTTGCGCACGCTTTGCTCGAACGCGCGCGTAAACCTGCGTCAGATTCGCGAAGGCTTCATGACGGAGTCCGATTTTCCCAAGCTCACGAACACGGCGGGCAAGTTGTCCGGCGCGCCGCTGTTCATTGACGACTCGCCGGGGCTTTCGATTTTGCAGCTTCGCGCGCGTGCGCGGCGCATGTGGCAGCAGCACGGCATCAAGCTTTTCGTGATTGACTACCTGCAACTGCTTCATTCTACTTCGCGCCGGGCGCAGGAGAACCGGCAGCAGGAAATTGCGGAGATTTCCAGCGGCATCAAGGCTCTGGCAAAAGAACTGAGCGTGCCTGTGATTGTGTTGAGCCAGTTGAACCGCGAGCTTGAGAAGGACAAGAACCGCAAACCGCGATTGTCAGACCTGCGCGAGTCGGGTTCGATTGAACAGGACGCCGACCTTGTTGGTCTGCTTTACAAGCCGTCGAGCGACGACGAGGACACGCCCGCAGCAGATGAAGCGGACGGTTTGCCGGTTAACCTGCTGATCGCCAAACAGCGCAACGGCCCGACGGGTGATGTTCATTTGACGTTCCTAAAACCATACACGCGATTTGAAAGCGCAGCCAAAGTCAGCGACGACGATGTGCCCGGGCAGTGACACACGATGAAAGCAATGTTCTGGCTTTGCGCCTTGTGCGCGTGGGTTGCTTTTCTGCCGGCGGCACTGGCACAGCCCGCGACTGACAAGATCACCCGGATAGAGATCAAGCACATCGGTCCTGCCGATGTCAGCGAGACTCTCATCCGCGCAAACATCCGCTCCCGTGCTGGTGAAGATTATCTTCCGGCCACGGTGGACGATGACGTCCGCAATCTCTACGCGATGGGTTTGTTCTACAACATCCGCGTCTCACGAGAAAGAGATACCGGTGGCATTGCGCTCGTTTACATTGTCCAGGCCAAGCCGCGTCTCACGGACATCAAGATCGAGGGCAATGACAAACTCAGCCTTTCGAAGATCAAGAAGAAGATCACCTCCAAGGTTGGCGAACCGTTGGATGAGCGAAAACTGTTTTCCGATACCAAAGCCATCGAAGATCTTTATCAAAAAAATGGCTATCCCGGGACCAAGGCTGAATACAAGGTGACATTGTCCGACGACACGTCCGGACGCGGCACCGCAACGATCAAAATCACCGAAAGCCCCAAGATCAAGATCCGCTCGGTTGAGTTTGTTGGTGCCAGCGCCTTCAAAGTTTCAAAGCTGAGGAAGGAGATCAAAACACGGCGTTATGGAATGTGGTCATGGCTTACCCGCAAAGGTTATTTCAAGAACGAGGAGTTTGAAGAGGATCAGGACAAGTTGAAACAATTCTATCGTGAGAAGGGTTACATTGATTTCGAGATTCAGGACATCAAGATCGAGAATCCAAAACCGAACTCAATGGTGGTAAAGATCACGATATTTGAGGGCAAGCCCTACAAGGTCGGCGCAGTGACGTTTCAGGGGACGACCATGCTTCCCACCAACGCGATCAGTCCGGATTACAAATCGGGTCGCGCACCCAAGCGCGGGCCTGATCGCGCGGCGTGGATTGAGAAGGATCATTTGAATCGCAACTTCCGCATGAAGCCTGGCGATACATTCACCGAGTCTGGTCTGAGCAAGGACTTGGACGCCGTGAAAAGCTTCTACGACTCACGCGGGCACATTGATGTCGGGCTGGGTCAGCGCAACCTCAATGTGCGGAAGATCCCCAACATCGAAAGGGGCACGATGGATCTGCGGTTCGACGTGGATGAAGGGCAGAAATCCTACGTGGAAAAAATTGAGATCCGCGGCAACACCAAGACCAAGGACAAAGTCATCCGCCGTGAGCTGGCGATCTCCCCGGGTGAATTGTTCGACATGACGCGCGTCAATATCAGCAAGCAACGCCTTGAGAATCTGGGATACTTCGCGCAGGGAAAAGTGGCGGCGCGGCCAGAGGCAACGAGTGTGCTTAATCGGAAGGACCTGATCATAAATGTTGAGGAAAAAGAGACGGGAAAGTTCACGATTGGTGCGGGGTTGAGTTCCGAATCGGGCATCGTCGGGTTTGCCGAAGCGACCTGGGGTAACTTTGATCTGTTTCACCCGCCGTATTTCAATGGTGCCGGTCAGAAACTTCGTCTGGCCGTCCAGCTTGGCACCCAGCGTCAGGATTATCAGGTTTCATTTCATGAGCCGTGGTTTTTGGATCGCAAACTTGATCTTGGTGTTGATCTTTATCATACGGAAAAGAACTACCAGAGCCTTCATAATCTTTATGACGAATTGCGCTCCGGCATGCGGTTGAGTCTTGCCAAGACTCTGGGAAGCGACTTTCTCATCGGCAGTGTGAGCTACACCTTGGAGAACGTCGGCATTAATCTCGACAAGTCGGTGCATGGCTGGAAAGAAGTAAATTCTGGACAAGGGCCTCCTGGCAGCACCCCTTCCTATATTCCGCCAAACGCGCCTTCAGCGATCCTTGATGAAGAAGGCGCTTCACTTCAAACCCGCCTTGGAGCTGGGCTCGCATGGGACACACGCAACAGTAATTATCTCCCCGACTCCGGCCAGCGCAGTGAAGTGCAGACCGAGCTCACCACAAGCGCGCTTGGCGGCGTGCGGGATTTCTACAAGATCGAACTTCAATCCGCGTGGTATTTCAAGGGACTTTCTTATTTCCAAAACATGCCCAAAGGCCACGTAATTGAGGTCGTGGGGCGCGGAGGCGTCGCAGATGGATTCGGAAGCGATTCGGTTCCGTTTTACGACCGCTGGTATCTTGGAGGACAAAATACGTTGCGCGGTTACAGTTATCGTTCCGCCAGTCCGCGCGAGGCGAAGGTGAACGCGGATGGATCACCCACGGGCGAGTTCTTCAACGAACCCGTTGGTGGCAACAGCTACTGGTTTGGTTCGCTTGAATACAGCGTCCCGATTATTGAAAAGGACACCATGGGAGGCGTGCGCATCGCGCTGTTTTACGACATCGGCAAGGTCAACGAGCGCGCGTATGATTTTGGCACGTCCGGCTTCAATGACAACTGGGGCATCGGCCTGCGGCTCAATTTGCCCATTGGTCCGTTGCGACTGGATTACGGCATCCCGATACACCATGACAAATTTAATGGCTCGTCCGGAAAATTTCAGTTTGGCGTAGGCTATTCGCGCCCGCTCTGACATGACACATACATCAACAACTTGGATGACAATGATGGTGCGAAAGCCCCTGCGCAGAATTACGCCAGCACGGTCAATGGTTGCCGGGTTGGTTGTCATGGTCGCGGGTTTAGGCAATGCGGCGGCTGTTGATTCAACGAGAGCGCAGGCTGTGCATTCTTTCCTCACTTCCAACATGCCGCTCTGCTTTGAAGTCAATCGAGGTCAGGTGGACGGCAGCGCACGATTCATGGCGCGCGGCGCCGCTTACCAGTTTCTGATCTCACCCACGGAAGCGGTGGTGACACTCCGCAAGCATGAAAATTCCAACACGTCTTCGGAACGAATTGCGGTTGAAGTTCCCGCAGCTTCTGCGACCCAATTCCGTTCAGTCCGGCTTCAGTTCGTAGGTGCGAATCCACAAGCCATTGTTTCCGGCGAAAAGGAAATGAAGGCACGTGTGAACTATTTCATCGGCAACGATCCCTCAAAGTGGCAGGCGGGCGTGTCGTTGTTCGAGCGTGTGCGCGTGGAGGATATTTATCCGGGCATTGCCGTTGTTCATTACGGCAACCAGAAGGAACTGGAATATGATTTCATCATCGCGCCCCATGCCGACCCGTCACACATCACGGTGCGGTTCACCGGTGCAGATCGGGTTGGTGTGAGTGGAAGCGGTGAACTTGTATTGACACTTGGCGATGAAGAAATCCGTCAACCCAAGCCAAAGATTTACCAGACGGTGCAAGGCATGAGAAAGGAAATCGAGGGGGGCTATTACTTGGCTGACGACCGTACGATGAAGTTCCGAGTCGGCGAATACGACCAGTCACTCGCGTTGACCATTGATCCGGTGTTGAGCTACTCGACCTTTATCGGCGGGGCCAAAGAAGATATCGGTTGGGCTGTAGTTGTGGATGCAAGTGGGGACCTATATCTCTCTGGCGAAACCAGATCGCCGCAGTTTTATGCGTCGGCAGCTTCGTTCCAGACCAATCTCGCTGGCACCACGGATAATCATGGTGACGCCTTCATCATGAAAGTAGACAACTCCGTCACACAGTTGAGATATTTTACCTACCTTGGCGGAAAGACGGCGGACTCGGCATTGGCTTTGGCAGTTGATGGTGCAGGAAGTGCCTATCTTGCGGGTTACACTGATTCAACAAATTTTCCCGTGCGCTCAGAGGTATTTGCGAATCTCAGCGGTCAGGCAAATGTTTTCACAGGAATAAAGCCTGTTGACGCGTTCGTCGCAAAGCTTGACCCCTCCGGTTCGAATCTTCTCTTCTCGACTTACATTGGGGGCGGGGCAATTGACGCCGCGTATGGTATTGCGCTGGATTCGCAGACCAATGTTTACGTAACGGGATATACGCTCTCAACCAACTTTCCGACCCGGAACACGATTCGCACAAACCAAAGTGGAAACGGCGACGTATTCATCGCAAAATTAGACATCGCCAATACGAACCTGATCTATTCGGCATTGTTTGGGGGGACAAATCAGGATGTTGGGGCAGACATCGCAACCGATGCGACGGGCAAAGTCTTTGTGACCGGCTATACGAGTTCAACAAATTTTCCGGTCAACAATGCCGTTCAAAGCCTTCTCAACAACACCACAAACGCTTCGACTGCTTTTGACGCGTTTGCTTTGTGCCTCGACCCCGCCTTGGACTCGCTTGTGTATTCAACATTCATTGGTGGTACCAACGACGACTTCGGATTTCGCCTCGCGCTGGACAACGCGCAGGGGGTTTATGTGACGGGTGCTACGAAATCGCCTGACTTTGTTCGATCCAGCACCAATCTTCCATCCGGCGTCGCGAGCAACGGCATCGTCGCAGATGTGATGGTGGTGAAACTTGAGTCCACAGGTGCGCGCTCCTATTCAGCCATGTTCGGCGGTGCGGGGCGCGACGAAGGCTGGGACATTGCTGTGGATTCCTCGGGCAGCGCTTGGGTTGTAGGCCTTACAGCCTCAACGAGGTTTCCGACAAATGCCGCCAATAGTCTTTTAAGGGGAACCAATTCCGGTGGCTTGGATGTATTTGTATCCAAACTCAACCCTGCCGGAACGGCGCTCGATTTTTCGGCGTACTTTGGCGGGTCAAAGGATGACATGGGCTACGGAATTACCCTTGATCCAGCAGGCAACGCTTACGTGGTCGGCGAAACGTCTTCATTGAACTTTCCTACAAACGATCCAGGACAGTTCTCTTTGGCTGGAAAGAACGATGCCTTCGTATTCAAGATTCTTCAGGAGCCGACGATTGGTATTTCAACTTCATCCAGCAACATCGTTGTTTCGTGGCTTGGATTCTCACCAGAATTGGTTCTCCAATCCAGTACGAACCTGCTGGTCTCGAACTCATGGGTCAACGTGACAGCGTCGCGGTCTTTTACGAATTCGCAACACTCGGTGATACTGGGAGCGACAAACTCACCAAACTTTTTCCGCCTTCAAATACCCCAATAGTTGCTGAAACTACTGAACGGACTGCTGCTTTTGCTGTCAGATGTGTATGGTTCACCCGAAAATGTTATTGGCTCGACTCATCGGATTTGGTTTATTATGAAAATGATTACAAGAATGAAATCGTTCGTTTTGGTGCTCACAGGAATGATCCTGCTTGCAACAAGTCTTCAGGCTGAAACCCGCATTGCGACTGTTGACATGGCCAGGGTTTTTAACGGCTATTGGAAGAAGCAGAAGGCGGAGGAAGCCCTCAAAGAGCGTGACACTGATTTGCAAAAAGAGCTCGAAGGGATGAAGGACACATACCGTAAAACCGAGGAGGAATACAAGAAACTCGTGACCGCAGCAGAGGATCAGGCATTGACGCCCGAGGAACGCGAGAAACGCAAAAAAGTGGCGCAGACGAAATTTCAGGAGCTAAAGGCCAATGATGACGAGATCAAGACATTTGTGAGCACGAACTCCGAACGGATGACAAAGCAAAAGCAGAACAGCATCGAGGGTATTCTGAAGGACATACGGGAAGTCATCAAAGCCAAGGCTACAACTGCCGGATACACGCTTGTCATCAACAAGGCGGCGGAGACCGGCAGTGGCATACCGGTCATCTTTTACGCAAGCGACGATACGGACATCACGGATGCGGTGTTGAAGCAACTCAACTCCACCACGCCGGCTGATTTCAAGCCGGCGGAAAAGAAGTAAGCCACGAATCTTGTTGCGTGGCCTGTGAACCCGGCTTTGGCTTCGCGTCAGTCAATAAGCCGCTTGGTAATGCCTTCGTAGGCGTCAATGCGCCGGTCACGCAGGAACGGCCAGTGTGTGCGGGTTTGATCCACCTCCGCCAGATCAACCGGCACGATGAGGATTTCTTCCCCGTCAACGCCAGCTTTGGTCAGGATTTGGCCGTACGTGTCTGCAACAAAGCTTTGTCCCCAGAACTCGATGCCGTCACCGCCCACGTCGGAAATGATTTCGTGGCCGATACGGTTCACCGAAGCCACGTAGCAGCCGTTGGCGATGGCGTGGCTGCGCTGGATGAGTTCCCACGCGCCATGCTGTTTCGCACCGTTCTGGCGTTTCTCGCCTGGATGCCAGCCGATGGCGGTCGGGTAGAACAATATCTGCGCGCCCTGCATGGCCGTGAGTCGTGCGCCTTCGGGATACCATTGATCCCAGCAGATGAGGACGCCGATGGTTCCGTATCGCGTCTTC
>CAYSDO010000079.1:0-13838 GCA_964429665.1 uncultured Bifidobacterium sp. | reverse complement strand
GCCGTTCTTTCGTGTCGTTCGTGTGTTTCGTGGTTTAAATCAATCAGAGACGGATAAAGCCTCACGTCGCCTCCTACGGTTGGACAAGTGGCGGATGTCTTTGCGTTTGGTTGTCGGCATTCTCCTGGCATGGGCTGCCGGAGTTACGGCCTTGCATCTGGGAACGCCACAGCTTGCGGTGAGTGAAAGGACATTGTCCATTGCGCGGAAATATCTGGTGCAGCCAAAGCAGAAAAATGATTTCGATTACCTGGCTTTTGGTGGCACGAATATCCCCTCACCCCGGCCCTCTCCCCGTTTGGGCGGGGAGAGGGAGATGGATCGTGCTGCATTCAACCCGATCTGGTCGGGCCAGCGGCTCAAGACCCTGCTCACGCATGTGGAACTGGCCAACTATAATCGCGAATTGGTGAACTGGAAACTGGAGGATCAAGTGTATCGGGAGTTCGTATTGTCGCCGGAAATTGTCCCCTCACCCGGCCTGTCGGCCACCCTCTCCCCACTCTCACGGGACACACCTCATCCGGCCTCCGGCCACCTTCTCCCCAACGCGGAGAAGGGCATCGAAGCGGAGAGCGAGCCCGCACCATCAACTATCCACGTTCAACCATCAACCAACCTGGATTGGCGACGTGAATTGTGGGAACACTTTTATCCGCGCATCCGCAAGGAGAGCAGTCTGGAAGCAGCGGCGGAAATCATCGTCCGCAATCTGAATGCAATTTGTAAGAGACAAGGCGGACGAAATTCAAAATTAGAAATTAAAAATGGAAAAGCGGAAATCGAAAACATTGCGCCGAATGACGTCGGCGGCTACAAGTCGGTTTTGGAAATCTGGCGGCAGCAAACGGCGAGCGATGACGAGTTTGAGCGGATTTACGTGGCGGCGTTGCGGTCAGTGGGGATTCCATCGCGGCTGGACGCACAGGGCAGGGCGGAGTTCTGGAATGGGACGGAATGGAAACCTGCTCCCAAACCGGCTGAATTGGGAGTTGGCCCAACTCAACGCGGTAATTGAGGATGGAAGATTGAAGATGACACACAGAAGTTGGCAGTTGGGAGCTGGCAGATGGGAGTTGGGGCGTACCCAACACGAAGATGGAGGATTGAAGATGGCAGCAGAGAGGGGCGTGTATTGCGATACCACCATTGCTTACGAGATTTAAGATTTGCGGCCGACACCGGTTTGTGCAACCTCAACCGCCACCGTAATTGAGTCATGCAAACACGAACCGACAGATCACGCGGCGGGCGCAATCACGACTCTTTTCTCACCAGCGGCCATGCCGGAGGGGAGCCGTACGTTCCAGCTTCGTTCGTTCTCATCCACACACAAAACGAGACTGGCCGTGGTGGGCGGGTGGGTGACCGGTGCGTCCACAAGGATGAAATCCGGCCCCAATTGAGCCACCGGCAGGGAATGGCCGTTGAACAGCAGGCGCATGTTGACTTGGGCGGAGTGTCCGCCTTGACTCAATAATGGCATCATGGACGAGGTTTTCATTCAGAATGTTCAAGGATATGCGACGCGTCATCAACTGCAACTGACTGCGCGGCTCGGCTTCGGAATCCACGGTATCATCTTCGCCGCCGAAGACAAGCGTGCCGGTGGATAGACTGCAATCAAAGTGCATCGCGAGTTTGAACCTTACCGGCGGGAACGTTGCATTTATGAACGTTTGCGGGAGATTGGCGTCGCGACGATTCTGGATTTCAATGTTCCGCAGTTGATCCGCTTTGATGACGATTTGCGTATCATCGAGATGAGTATTGTGACGCGTCCGTTCGTTTTGGATTTTGCGGGAGCGTATCTGGATGCACCGCCGGAATTCCCAGACGAGGTATGGGTTGAGTGGGAGGCGGGCAAGCGGGAACAGTTTGATATTCGCTGGCAGCAAGTGCAGGTGGTGCTGGCAGCTTTGGAGGAATGGGGGATCTACATGGTGGATGTGTCGCCAAGCAACATTGCGTTTGCACCGTGCTGAAATGGCCGATTTCCCTCATTCTTGAAACCTAAACTCCGGAGGACTTTTCGGAGAATAGCTTGATTGATGGGGGTTGGGGCGTGCCTAACTGCAAGATGGAGGATTGAAGATGGCACATTGGAGTTGGCAGTTGGCAGATGGGAGGTGCGAGGGTCGAGATGGGGACAGCGAGTTTTAATTTGGGGACAGCGAGAGGGAATTTGGAGACCGCGAGTTCCAAGATGGGGACAGTGAGTGGAAAGAAGCTGGAAGGGAGATGGCAGATGGGAGCGGTGAGTTCCAAAACGGGGACAGATGGAGAAGAGAAGTTGGAAGATAGAAGCTAGAAGGTAGTAGTGAGCACGGGTTTGGCTGGTGTGAGGGGTGGCGGGGAAATGGCAGCTGTTGAGTTTGAGACAAGCAGTTGAGGTTGCCAGTCAACGGCGCGCAGCCAGCATGCTGTCTGTTTTCGAGTGACTTCGGCGCGACAGGGAGTTTGGAGTCCACAGTCCAACGTTGCATTGGTTGGTTTGTGCAGTTTGCCGTTTTGCGAGGGTTTTAGAGTGGTGACCAGGTGTTTTAGACCCATTTCTTGCAGAAATGAGAGATTTCAGCCATTTTTGACAGCGCTTTGTGGCAGAACCTGTTCTCCAAGCCCTTTTGAATTGACGCCCCCCCGGGTGATGCCCATCCTCCCTTTCAACCCAGCGGACGCATGGTGCGTCCAACCGGGGAACTTTTTATGGCTGAAGGATATTGCGTCAAGTGCAAGGCTAAGAAAGAAATCGCCAATGGTGTCGAGGAGGTTATGAAGAACGGGCGCAAGGCCATCAAAGGCAAATGCCCGACCTGTGGCACGGTCATGTTCAAAATTCTTGGCGGCAAGGCCGCTCCACCGTCAACACCCACGCCTCCTCCTGCCCCAGCCAGCTAAGTTGCGCCTATGTCCGAACAACTCGCCTACGTCATCGTTACGCCTTACTCCCTGCACAAGTCCCGCACGGGAGGCATCCTAAGCCGTTTGATATCCCGGACCGGATTGGACCTGGTGGCCGCCCGCATGTTCGGCCCGAGCGCCGAACTGGTGAAGCATTACTCCGAAGCTATTGTATCGGCGAATGACCCGCAGGATCGCAAGATTCAGGAACTTATCCGCGATTACATCCTCAAGAACCTCGCGCCTGATCCCAAGACCGGCAAGCCGCGTCGGGTGATGATGCTCCTGTTCAAGGGCGAAGACGCAGTTCGCAAGGTGCGCTCCGTGGTTGGAAACCTTGGAGCCGAGCGCCGTGTGGGTGAGACCATCCGCGATACCTACGGCGACCTGGTTTTCAATGATAACGGGGAGGTGCGTTATTTCGAGCCTGCCGTGCTTGCCGCGCCAACACCTGAAGAGGCCAAGACCAAGCTCCAGCTTTGGGCGAAGTATTCGGACAAAGAAGGTGGAGTGCTCGAAAATGCCATCACCTACGCCTCGGGTGAGACACCGCAGCGCACGCTGGTGCTCATCAAGCCGGACAATTTCCGATTCCCGACCGGCCGTCCCGGAAACGTGATTGATTTCTTTTCGAGGACTGGACTCTACATCGTCGGCATCAAGGTGCTTCGAATGAGTGTGGCGGACGCGAGTGAGTTCTACGGTCCCGTTCGTGAGGTGCTGCGCACGAAGCTCAAGGACATGGTTGGCGGCAAGGCGAAGGCGGCGATTGAAAAGGATTTTGGGTTCAGCATCAGCGCGCCAATTGAAAAGGACCTCGGCAACATTTTGGGACCGATTTTCGGTGACAACCAGTTCGAGAACATCGTCCGCTTCATGGCGGGTCGTGCGCCGTCTGAATTGCCGGCATCCGAACACAACAACCCCGGAACTGAAAAGTGCATTGCGCTTGTCTATGAAGGAGTGGGTGCGGTGGCGAAGATTCGTGATGTGCTCGGCCCGACGGATCCCTCCAAGGCGCCGCCCGGATCCATCCGCCGTGAATTTGGCTCCAACATCATGGTCAACGCGGCTCATGCGAGCGACGCGCCCGAAAGCGCCACGCGTGAACTTGGCATCGTCAAAGTGGGCGAGAACAATTTCAAGAACGTCATCGAGCAGTTTTACGGCAAGAGTTGAGGCGTCAGATTTGATTCAATTACCTGTGGCCGTCGGCGAAAGCGGGCGGCCACGATCGTTTTAAGGTCATGAGCACAACATCAGTCTTCTTCGACACCCACGCGCACCTGGACTATCCGGATTTTGCACCGGATATCGCGCAGGTGATCGAACGTGCGCAAGCCGCCGGTATCACGAGGATTGTTTCCATCGGCACGGACTTCGAGAGCACTCGCAAGGCAATCAAGCTGGCCGAGGAATTTCCGAATGTGTTCGCTGCCGCAGGCTGGCATCCGAACGAGGCGACCACCGCGCCCGATGACATCCGAGCCGAGTTGCACGAGTTTGCACGGCATCCCAAGGTGGTTGCGATTGGCGAAACCGGGCTGGATTATTATCGGTTGCCGAGCCGCGAAGGCGGACGAGGGGCGACCGAGGATGAGGTGGTGAAGCGCAGGCAGGCGCAGTTGTTCCGTCAGCATCTCGAAGTCGCCGCAGCGGCGAAGCTCAATGTGATCGTGCATCAGCGCGGAAACTGTTTTCACGACACGATTGAAATTTTTGCGCCGTTCTCGGATCGAGTCCGTGCCGTGTTCCATTGTTTTGCCGGCACAGTGGAGGAGATGCAGCGCATCATTGAAATGGGTTCGCTCGTGAGCTTCACCGGCATCGTCACGTTCAAGAACGGTCAAAATGTGCGCGATGTGGTCGTTGCGACACCGACGGGAAAATTCATGCTGGAAACGGATTGCCCGTTCCTTGCGCCCGTGCCGTATCGCGGCAAGCGTTGCGAGCCGGCCTACGTGAAGGAGATCGCTGCAACGATTGCAGAAGTGAAAGGTTGCACGTTGGATGAACTAAGTACGGCAACCAGCGGAGCGGCGATGGGGTTCTTCAACAAGCTGGCTCTTTCATAGTCATCGACGTGCACGAACCTCTTCAGTCTATATTTCTGTGTAGCCCGATGCGATCAACGTCTGCCTGACACGGTCTATGGCAGCATCCAGGTTGTCTCCAGCCGTGTTCGCCGAAGTCGAGAGCTTCTTATCCAGCGACCATGAGCCGGTTGATTCCTCGAGAATCGTGTTGCCGCTTTGGCTGGGGTAAGTGGCGCTGCCTTTCCATGCAAAGGTCTTGGGGATGTTCCAGAGCGAGGTGCCGCCGACATCATTGATTGAATTCATGCCTTTGGCTGTGCCTATGTCAACATGCGAGAGGTCGTTTGTATCGAGCCAAGAGTCAGACTGCATCAGAAACGTGTATTTTCTTCCGGACGCTCCCTCGACGACATCAACGGTCAATCCGAAAGGTTCAAACACCCAGAACTGCCTTGTCTTGGTGTTGACGAACACCTGGGTAAGTTCGTCAGCCGCCTCAGGATCAAAAACCGTGTAACCGGAGTAGGAAATCCGGCCCGTGACGCCAACGCCCGTGGTCGTGGTGGAAATCTTGTGTTTGTAGATCAGCACGTCGGCGCTGAGGTGAAAGGTGGCGCAGAAAATTCCGGCCAATGTCAGGAGGGTTAGTTTTTTCATGATGTTTTAATTTTCTTCGCCCAGGATGCGGGTCGTCAGTGGTTCTTGGTGTGGCCCGTTCAACGTTCCGCGTGTCAGGGTTCTTGTTCTCTTCGCAATCTCGTGACTTTATCCTCGATTGTCACCAATAAAGTCCAACTGCAACCTCCTATATGGACGAACAGCAATCTGAATCATTCAGCGGATGCCTTCATTGCAACCAGTCACTTCGAAGAATATGAGGTTGGCCGCTTTTCACGCTTGTCGAAATCCTTGCGGCAGTATTACGAATGGGCTTCTGGTTTGGGGTTCATTCCCCGCTATTGACAGTGATTTCTGGCGCGGGTATGACTACTTCATGCACGCGAGTTTCATGTCGAGGATTTATCCTCGAGTTGACGTTCGAGTCGTGCAATGGGGCGGGGATTCGATGCTTGGCCGGCGCTAAGAACTCACTCACCTTCAGATTTATCAGAAGCAAATCATAAAACAACAAATTGCTGCGGTAGCAATATGAAAACAAGAATCGTCGTGGCGCTCTTCGGGAGGATTTTGATTCCTGCTTCTCTTGTCTGTGCCCAGGAACAAAGCAGCAGATTGGATCCCGCAACGCCCCACCCGCCCTCAGATGTTGTTGTTGATGGTGCGGCTCATGAAGCCGTCAGTTCTTACGGCCCTTACTCGGGCACTCGCGAAGCCTCGGGCACAAGCTGGCAGCCCGAAGAAACGCCCGCGGCTGGACTGGTTTTCACACACGGCAACTGGACCTGGACCACTCGCGCGGTTGCGTCCCTGGTTTATACCTATCAGGGCGGCAAACGTGGCGACGATGGTGTTTACAGCCCGAACATGCTGGTGTTCATGGGCAATCGCGCGCTGGGAGCGGGGACGTTCGGCATACACACCACTTTCACGGCCGAATCCATCTCGATCAACGACAGTGGCTACGCAGAATTGTTCCAGACCGGCACCACGGGCAATGGCAGGACACCTCTCATCGACCGGCAGCATCCGCACGATCTCTTTTCGGAACTGGCCGCAAGCTACAGCCTGCCTCTCAATGATGATAGTTCGGTGTTTGCCTACCTGGGTCTTCCCGGTGAACCGGCCCTGGGTCCTCCCAATGTGGTGCGGCGTTTTTCCGGAATTGATTTCCCCGAAGCGCCCCTTACCTATGACTGGTTTGATTCCTCGCATACTTCCTTCGGTGTGGCCACGGTTGGCTACATCTGGAATCAGTTCAAGCTCGATGGGTCAATCTTCTCGGGCCGAAGGCCGGATGAACACCGGTCCGACTTGGAAACAAAGCTGCGTTGGCCGAGGTTCGATTCCCAATCGGTCCGCCTCTCCTACAACCCTTGTTCCGAGTGGGCGTTTCAGGTCAGCTACGGCAACGTAACAAGCCCTGAAGGATTGAGTGAGGATGTGGATGTTCAGCGTGTGACAGTCTCGGCAATGTACCACAAACATTGGAATGAGAATAACTGGCAGACCATTGTCGCATGGGGACAAAATCAGGAAGACCCCGGCAAAACTTTTGATGGCTTCCTCTTGGAGTCAGCTCTGAACATTCGAGAAACCCACACCTTTCTTGGTCGAGTCGAGCGCGTGAGCAAGGACGACCTGTACCCGCAGAGCGATCCGCTCTCCGCAAGGGAATTCACCGTCAACAAGGTCGGGCTGGGCTACATCTACGACTTCCCCAAGTTTCATCAGGTACGATTTGGTATAGGGGGATTGGGCAGCGCGCATTTCATTCCCTCCAGTCTCAAGTCCACCTATGGCGACACGCCCATGTCCCTCCAATTGTTCGTACGCGTGAAACTTTGAGCGGACTTCGAGCCACACGCTGCCAAAATCTCCCGCTTGCCAACTCCGCCCGCGCTCTGTTCTAATTCTTCCGTGCTACAACAGCAGACTCTCAGTCGCGCCTCCAGTTTTTCCGGCACCGGCTTGCACAGCGGCAACCGCGTCAACATGACGTTCCTGCCCGGGTCGCCCAATTCCGGCGTGCGTTTCCGGCGCGTGGATCTGGACGGAAAACCCGAGATCGAGGCGCGCGTGGAAAATGTTTCCGAGACGAACCGTTCCACCACGCTTGCCAAGGGCAACATCAAGGTTCACACGGTGGAACATGTCCTCGCCGCGCTTGCAGGCTACGGCATTGACAACGTTGTCATCGAACTGGATGCGAATGAACCTCCAATTGGCGACGGCAGCGCGCGCGAGTTCTGCAAGATGATCCAATCGGCAGGCATCGTCCCGCTGAACGAGAAGCGCGAGCCTTATGTCGTCACCGAGCCCATCGAACTCAAGATGGGTGAGACGATGATGACGATTTTTCCGGATGAAGGGTTCAAGATCACCTGCACCAGCGCGGACAAGGGCGGAAGGTTCACGCAATTTTACTCGACTGAAATCACGCCGAAACTTTGGGAGCGCGAACTCTCGGAGGCGCGGACGTTTTGTTTCTTCGAGGAGATCGAGTTCCTCATCAAGAACGGGCTCATCAAGGGCGGCACGCTGGAGAACGCCGTGGTCATCCGCGACGACGCCGTGCTGACGACCGAGCCGCTGCGTTACGCCGATGAATTCGTGCGGCACAAGATGCTCGACATCGTGGGCGACCTCTCGCTGCTCGGAAGGCCGATTCACGGGCATATCATCGCAGTGAAGCCAAGTCATTCGGGCAATTGCGAACTGGCCCGGCGACTCGCGGCGCAGATGATCAAGCCATTGCGCAAGGCGCAAACATTCGCACCACCGCCGCCGGTGGCTGCTGACCAGGCCGTGGCGGCTTCGACGGAGGAGGGTGGCGAATCGGGCGCGCTGGGCATCGCGGAAATCATCAAACTCCTGCCGCATCGTTACCCATTTCTGATGGTGGATCGCATCACGATGATGAAGGACAACCGCATCACCGGCATCAAGAACGTTACGATCAACGAGGGTTATTTTCAGGGCCACTTTCCAGGACACCCTATCATGCCGGGCGTGTTGCAGCTGGAAGCCATCGCGCAGGTGGCGGGTGTGTTATTGCTCAAGTATATTGAAGCGCCGAATCAGGTGGCATATTTTCTGTCCGCCGAGGACGTGAAATGGCGGCGGCCCGTTGTTCCGGGAGACGTGTTGGTGATTGAAGTTGAAATGACAAGAATGCGCGGCAAGATCGGCAAGGGAAAAGGCGTTTGCAAGGTCGGCGGTGAAGTGGTCAGCGAGGCGAACGTGACCTTCATGTTGCGGGACGCCTGAGTTATGAGTGACATCCACCCGACAGCGATCATTCATCCCAAGGCGCACATTGGCAAAGGCTGTAAAATCGGCCCCTACTGCGTCATTGGTGAACACGTTCAACTGGGAAACAGCTGCGTTCTCCACTCGCATGTTGTGATTGACGGCCATACAAGGCTTGGGAAGGAAAACGAGATTTTTCCATTTGCCAGCATCGGCCTCAAGACGCAGGACTTGAAATGGAAAGGCGGCATCACGCGCACCGAGATCGGTGACAAGAACACGTTACGCGAATACGTCACCATCAACAGCGCCACGAGCGATGGCGAGGTCACCACGGTTGGCTCGCACAATCACATCCTCGCCTACTGCCACATTGCCCACAACGTCACGCTCGGCAATCATATCATCATGTCGAACGTCGCCACTCTTGCAGGCCACGTGACGGTTGAAGACAGCGCAATCATTGGAGGACTGGCCGCGATCCACCAGTTCTGTCGCATCGGAAAACTATCCATGATAGGCGGATGCTCAAAGGTGGTTCAGGACATCCCGCCATTCATGATTGGCGATGGCAATCCTGCTGAAACTCGAACAATCAACAAAGTAGGTCTGGAACGAAACGGTGTTTCGGAAGAGGCGCAAACGGCACTGCGGCAGGCCTATAAAATCCTGTTTCGTGAGGGATTGACAATGTCTAACGCAGTGGAGCTTGTTGAAAAAAAGATTCCGCCGTTGCCGGAGATCCTGCACCTGATCAAATTTGTCCGCACCAGCGAGCGTGGAATCAGCAAGTAAGACGGGTCGCGTCGTTGCGGAGCAATGCGCGAAACCGGATGAAACAACTGAACCGTACGGCAATCAACTCTCGATTGCTTTACCTCGCATTTTTGGAAAATCGAAACATCATGAAGATAATAATTCCAATCGTCAGCAGGCCATCCGGCGTTGTATTGCCAAGAGCACTGCGTCTCGGGGCTGCTCATGCAAATTCTTTTGCGTCCATTGGCGTGGCGATTTTGGCTGCCGGTTGCGCAGTCACGAATTCGCAACCCAACAGATCATCCGGTGGCGTTCAGCTTACAAAACTCGACGACC
The DNA here is from genome assembly GCA_964429665.1 of uncultured Bifidobacterium sp. GTDB lineage: Bacteria > Verrucomicrobiota > Verrucomicrobiia > Limisphaerales > JADLHS01 > JADLHS01. The sequence goes on along the minus strand of CAYSDO010000079.1, from coordinate 3,936 downwards.
GCGTGCGGGTTGAAATCAACGGCCAGCTTTTCACAGAGTATTTCTACAAAGGCGCGGCCAAGCCGTATTGCTATCCGGTCATTGGTCCAGGCGGCGCGGGCATGACACGCGACTGGCCGATGAAGGAGACGGCCGGTGAGGAGCATGATCATCCCCACCATCGCGGTTTCTGGTTCGGCCACGGTGACGTGAATGGTGTGGATGTGTGGACCGATAAAGGAGAGAAGACCGGGAAGATCGTTCACAAGGAATTCGCCACCGTCAAATCAGGCCGGAACTCGGGTGTGATAGTTTCTCGCAACGACTGGGTGGACTCAACCGGCAAACTTCTTTGCACGGATGAGACCACGATGAGATTCTACAATTCTGGTGCTGCACCTGCCCGCTGGTTTGATTTTGAAATCACACTTCACGCTTCGAACGGTGACGTGCATCTTGGTGATACCAAGGAAGGCACGCTGGCAATTCGCATCGCTGAGACCATGCGTCTTGTGAAGCCTACGCCCAAGGGACAGAAACCAATTCCCGGTGACGGCCACATTTTCAACAACGAGGGCGTTTGTGACGGCGAAGCCTGGGGTAAACACGCGGCGTGGGTGGATTATTACGGCCCGGTCAATGGCAGGACGGTCGGCATCGCGGTATTCGATCATCCGTCAAATCTGCGACATCCGACGACATGGCACGCTCGCGATTACGGTTTGCTCGCGGCGAATCCTTTTGGCGCTCACGACTTCGAGGGAAAGCCCAAGGGTACTGGCGATTACACGATTCCTGCCGGCAAAAGCCTGACGTTGCGCTATCGGATTCTGTTGCACGAAGGCAACGAGAAGCAGGGAAGGGTGGCGGAGCGCTTCAAAGAATTCGTGCAATCAGCGGCAGCAGTAGCGAAATAGCTTTTCCGGACCTTTATGGCCACCGCTTACTTGTTTTCGAGTTGCGCGGAGTCATCGCCAGTTTTCGATGGCACGTCGTTTGGGGTGATCCGACGCACCCCGCCTGAGACAAAAACAACTCCTTTCTCGTCGAGCTTGAGCTTTGGATGGCTGTCAGTGAGGTCGAAGGTCTGGTGTGCGGTCATCTCGCCGTCTGTATTGAAGGAAACGTAGGTGCAGGATTGTCTGCCCGTACGCCAGAGGGCATGGAGATGATTGTTCTTGTCGAGTTGTTGTTCGAGATCGCTGAAGGAAACCATCGGGCCGATGGCCTGAACCTTGAGCACGCGGGATTCGGCGGCGTCGGTGAGCCGGAAATAAAGCCGGAGTTGCGTGCGCAGATGGTTCGCCTGTTCGAGTGTGTAGCGGCGCATTTCCGGAACTCGATTGGTTGAGCCGGGTGCGAGCGGCACGCCGAATTCCTGTGTCCACAGCTTGGCTCCACGTATGACGTCGAACGTTTTTGGCGGGCTGATGATTTCACTGTTCCAATCCTTCACACGCACCGTGGCAACAATGCTGTAACGTCCGGGACGCAACGTCGAAAAATACGGCGCAAGCTCCACACGGCGCGTGGCGATCTTGGAGGTTTCGAGAGTGAACTCGCCGGGCGCGGGGGCTTCGCCGAGTTTCTCGACCACGAATCCGTCCTGCGACTCGATGTGGAACGTCAGCCAGTCCGCGTCCTTGCCGAATTCGAGAGCCTGGCCTGAACGATTTGAAATGCGCGCCCCAGCAGTGAGCGATTCGCCCGCCAGGAACTGCTCCTGATCGAGCCGGACCTCGACCGCAACCTGTGCCTGTAACGACAGCATCGAGACGACGACGCTGAATAGAATGGCGTATGTTTTCACCTCGCCACTCTAACGGCGGGTGATTTGGAGGCAAGTGCCAAAAAGCGGTATCAAATGACTGTCGAAAGTCCTATGATCGGAGGTTATTTCAATCCGCCGACCAATCAATACGTCAGCAATTGGAGCAGATTCTGGCCGGTGGTGGTCAGTTCCCAACGGCCATTACGTTTGATGACGAGTTTGCGGCACGGATGCTCGCGCTGCTCGGCTTCGTTCACGGACAGCAACTGGAACTTTGATTTGCCGGAAACTTCGGCGGCGGACTTTGGGGTGAGCTGTAATGGAATGCCGTTGAAGTTAAGGGCGAGTTCGTAGCCTGCAACGCCGTCCTTTTGAGCCGTAGGATTTGGACGGATGAGCGCCGCATAACGTTTCAACCATGGAAAACTTGTGTTGCGAACAAAGACACGGCAAAGCACGGGCTGTTGTTGAATGTGCTGAACCAGATTGAATTTCGAGCCGAGACGCTTTTGTTCGAGCAAGAGTTCGAGCGGGTCCAGCCCTAGAAGATTCTGGCCGTTCCACTGCCCATGATCGTTGCGTTGATCAGGGAATTCCTTTTTATACCACGCAGGAAATCCTTCGTTCACGAAGAGATTGATTTCGAAATGAACATGGGCGCGCTCCTTTGAAATGCCCTCGCGAGTGTTGGCGGTGCGACCCATGATGCCGATGGATTCGCCGGCCTTGACTGTCACTCCAGGTTTCAGGTCGGTTCGAATTTCACTCAGGTGAGCGTAGGTGGTGTAAACCTCGAGTCCATCAACCTGATGCCTGAGGATGATGTAATTGCCGTAGTTGGAGAGGGACGGCTTGCGATTCACATAGGCAACGGTGCCTTCGTAAGAAGCCATGACGGGATCCATGGGTTCACTACGTTTGTTGCGTTGCAAACAGCGGATGTCGAGCCCTTCATGAAACTGGCGTCCGCTGGTCCAGGTTTTGCCGGTGGTGGGAACAAAAAACTTTTCCTCGTTGCCCCGCTCAAAGATGGCGCGATTGGCGGTGGGAAGTTGAAATGGTTCGGCGATGCCTGTTCTGGTGAACGACGCCAGCAGTATGAAAATGATGGCCTGCATGGCAGGCGGGAGACTGAACGTCATTGCGAATTACTTGTTGGCTTGCTTGACGGCGGCATTGATGCCGCGAACGATCTGGTCGGTTTCTTCCCAGCTTGCGTCGGGCGTGAAGGTGAGGATGCCATTGCGAATCGGCTTGGATGGCAGCGGAGCGCCGAGCCAGCGATCATGGATGGGGTCCTTGCCGAACTGCGTGCGGATGGCGAGTCGTTTCTGGGGATTGGCGGAAGTGTATTGTTCGAGCAGCCAGGAACCTTCGCGTTTAAGCTGGATGTGAAGGCTGAAGCCGCCGGTGTTTGTGACAATGCTCGCTGACTCGATGTGTGCCTCGTAAAGGAACGGCGTGCGTTCGGCATACACCAACATGGGTGAGGAGCGGCAGATGGAGACGGTTTCGCCACGCCCCATTGCAGGGCTCGTTTCCATATAAACGCGCAGCGTAGCGACCTGCTTGTCGGCACTTTTTTTCGAGGATTGACATCCGCTCAACGTGAAAGAGAGCAGCGACAGGCAGAAAATGATGTTGAAACACACGCGGCGACTTACCATAGTGGCACACACGAAATCGCAACTGCGAATCAATGTAAAGACACTTATGGGCAAACAACTCAACAAGACCATCAAACGCCGCCGCCGTCTGGCCTACCTTAAACGCCGCGCCACCGCCATCAAAGCCAAGCGCAAACCGGCTGCGGCCTGAGACATCATCGCGAAATGAAAGCCGCCTGCGAGGGCGGCTTTTTGTTTTGTGAACGGCAAGATTTTGAGTTTCGACTGGTAGCCGGGCTGGTTACACTGGCGACGACATGAACATTCCCGACCATCGGAAGGCCATTGACCATCTGGACGCGCAACTCGTCCGGCTGCTCAACGAGCGCACGCAGCACGTTCTTGCCATCGGCGAACTCAAGCTCAAGGCCGGCGAGGAAATCTATGCGCCGCATCGTGAACTCGCCGTGCTGGACCGCATCTGTAAACTCAACCGTGGTCCCATCACTGACGATTCCTTGCGCGCCGTGTACCGGGAAGTCATGTCCAGCGCGCTTTCGTTGGAAAAGTTGCTGACCA
>CAYSDO010000078.1:0-13904 GCA_964429665.1 uncultured Bifidobacterium sp. | reverse complement strand
GAAGAGGGCTCCGCCGGGAGCCAGCAAGTTGTTAAGTTTTTCCAGCGTGCGCGTCTGTGTGATACGGTCAAAATAGATCAGAAGGTTGCGGCAGAAGACAAAATCATACGGCGCCCGCCCGGCCAGGAAACCCTGATCCAGAATGTTTTCTCGATGAAAACTTACGCAGCGTTTCACGGTTGCGTTGAGCGCAAAGCCCTCACGGACTGGAGTGAAATAATGGTCTCGGAATTTCAGGCACTTGGCGCGGAAGGAATTCTTTCCGTAGATCGCCTTGTGGGCTCGTTGCAGCGCATGGGTCGAGATGTCCACGGCATCAATCAGGAATTGTCCCGGCGCGAGTTTCGCATCCAGCAGGGTCATGGCGAGGGAATAGGGCTCTTCGCCGGAAGAGCAGGGGACGCTGAGAATGCGCAGTGGAAGACGGTCCGCGCGATTGATCCATCCGGCGAGCACTATCTGCTGGAATGCCTCGAAGGGCGCGCGGTCGCGGAAGAACCATGTTTCCGTGACGACGACATTTTCAATGAGTTCATCCAATTCCTGGCGGGAGTTTTCGATCAGGGCGAGGTAATCTCCGGTCTTCTTCAGGCCGGATTCCTTCATGCGTCGGTGGATCGTGCGCTCGATGAGTGCCGAGCCGATGGATGCGGCGTCGAGACCGATTTCGCGTCGGAGCAATGCTTCAATCTCCTGCATGAGTGGCCTCCATGGTGTGGGTGAAGACAAGTTCGCGAAGGCTTTCGCCGAGGAGTTTGTTCGCAAGCAGGAGCTGGATCACGCCGCGTTCATCCATCAGCACCGGCCCGAGAAAAGGAGCGGCGGCGAGCTTGACCCCGGCTTCCACAAAATCCTGCGGATCGCGCCGGAGAATGTCCGTGGCGCGCTCGGCTATGAGGCCGATGAGATGCTGGCGTTCGGTGGACTCGGCGTAGTTGACGATGAGAATGCGCGTGCTGATGTGTTCTGCGGCGGTGTGGCCCGTTGTGAGTTCGCAAAGATCAAGCGCGGGCACGGGACGACCGCGATAGATGAACATGCCGGCCACGCCGCGCGGCGATTGCGGAAATTTTTTCAACGCGAGCAGCGGCACGACCTCAACAACGCGGCTGGCTTCGAGTGCGTATCGTTCCGGGCCAAGATGGAAAAGGACGAACAGCATGGCGTCACTTGGATTCCAGCTTGAAGCGGGCCACAGCAGTCTGAAGCCCCCGGGCGGCTTCGTTGAGCTGTTCAATGGAAATGTTGGACTGGCGGAGCGAATCGGCGGTTTGATGCGCGGCTTCACTGAGTTGAGTGAGTGTTTCACTGATCTGCTGCGCGCCGGTGGCCTGCGCGTGCATGCCTTCGTTGACGGTCTGGAATCGCGGCGTAAGTGTCTGCACCTGGTTTATGATCTGTGCAAGTTGTGTGCTGACCTGGCGGATTTCATCCACACCACGCCGGACTTCCTCGGAGAATTTGTCCATGCCCATGACGCCGGCGGACACGGCAGATTGCATTTCCTTGACCATCTTTTCGATGTCGTAGGTGGCAACGGCGGTCTGGTCTGCGAGTCGTCGGATTTCCATGGCAACAACGGCAAAGCCCAGACCGTACTCGCCGGCTTTCTCCGCCTCGATGGCGGCATTGAGCGAAAGCAGGTTTGTCTGGTCGGCGACCTTCGTGATGGTGGTGACGACGGAATTGATGTTGGCGGTTTTTTCATTCAGGACTGCGAGCTTGCCGCTGATGGAGCCGGAAGCTTCCATGATGGCGCGCATGTTGGTTTCCATTCGGGCAATGCCTGCCTGACCGCTGCCTGCGAGATCGCCCGTCGCGGCGGCCACAGCGCTGACCTCGTTGACCGTCTTGTCGAGTTCGTGCGAGGTGGCGGAAATTTGTTTCGAAGTCGCGCCAATCTCGGCTGTGGTTGCCGCGATTTCTGTGGTGGTGCTTTGTTGTTCCTTGGCGGTGGCGGCGATCTCGGTGGCAGTCATGTTGACCTGAATGCCGGAGCGTTGAACTTGCCCGACCAGCACGGAGAGGTCATCGGCAAGACGGTTTAGACCATCGCCGATGACGCCGAACTCGTCCTGGCGTTTGAGTTCGAGGCGCAGGGTGAAATCGCCCATGCGCATCCGCTCGATGACCGTGACGAGCTGATTGAGCGGGATCGCGACCGCGGAGGATTGTGACCGGCCCACGCGCCACGCGAGGATTGCGACGCCCGCGATGAGAACGGACACAACGCCAGCGGCCGTTTTGGATTTGACGTCCAACTCCTTGCGCTCTTGTTCAATGACGGTGCGCAGGGCTTTAATCAGCGTTTCCCGGTCCTTCACTATTCCCGCAGCATGGCGCGAGTAATATTCGCCTGCCGTGGAAGGCGTCGCATCGAGCTGACTGATGATTTCGCTGACGTATTTGTTGCCAAATGCTCCGGAGCTTTTGTTCACGAAGTCTTTTAGATTTTCAATCGGACCCAGGAGTTCAGGTCTGTCATCGTAGCGCCGTTTAATGTCGTTGATGAAATCCTGGAGTATTGCTAGCTCCTGCAGCGCTAGATCTTTCTGGCGGGTTTTTTCGGAGGCGGTTTCGAGCAGCGAACCTCTGATGAAGTACTCGATGCGAACAAACTCCTGATTGATGGTGTTTACATGTCGCTCCATCAGATCGCTGACCTCTTGGTTGTGAGAGTTGTTGCGATCCACCCACCACGCGAGAGCGCTGGCGAGGCAGAACAGTCCGATTAAAAGGCCGAGCGTCCGATTGAGTTTTTTGAGGATCGAGTTTTTCATACGGCGAAATGGATATGCACGTCGCGCCTGCCGATGTAAATGGCGACCGGCGTTTCGGGTTTCGATTCAACTGGCGGATGGTTCGTCATGAATCGTGCTGACTGTATGGCATCATCGTGGCGTGGGAGGCGAAAAACAAGGATGTTTGTTGAGATGAAGGCGGGTACAGTCTGTTCCTAATCCTGATCTCAATCTTTCTCCTGATCTGATCCAGCCAGATGGATTAAGAGAAAGATCACGGTCGAAAGGGACGCGAATATGGCTGGCTGTTTCAGTCCTGCGTTGTGAAGGCTGGCAGGGTAACGGCTTTTCAACGTCGCGGGAACAACGCCACCTGTTCGCTTTTCACCCAACCGGACTGCCGCGAGCCGTCTGTGACCTGCAGCCAGTTGTTTTTGCGATCTATAACGCGCAGTTCTGCGCCGTCGTTGGCGGTGAACGCGCCGGGGGATTCATCGAACGGACTCGTGCGAATGGAAGCTTCCTGCGTGGCGACGATTGCTATCTCTTGTTTTGTCCAGTGCGTCCAAGTCAAACCGAGGCATGTACACAGTAACACCGCCATGATGGTGCTTGAAAAGAGCCATGCTCGCAGCACGGGCGCGAGTGCGGGGCGGATTTGCTGTGCAGTCAGAAGACCGAACACACACCAGATCGCTGCCGCCGCAAGCCAGGACCATTCGCTCAAACTCAGTGTGGCGAGCCAACGCTCCCAGAAACGGAAATGGAGTGTCGGGCCGGTGACCCTTGCCCGGGCGAATTGAAGATTGGCACGCAGATCGTCATCGCGCGGGTCGAGTCGTGAGGCTTCGCCATAGGCGGCGATGGCACGCCCGAGACTGCCGGATTTGAAGTGGGCGTTGCCAAGATTGAACCACAACGCTTCGGAGACGCCGTTGGTGCGGATCAATTGTTCGTAGGCGGTGGCGGCGGCGGTGAACTTTCCTTCTGCGTAAAGTTTGTTGGCTGAGTCAAAACCGGTTGCCATATCGGACGTGCTCATTCCGAAAGCAAAAGAAGTGAGTGTGGCGATGAGCACCAGCAGAGGCCATCGGAGGACGGATGCAGTAACCGGAATCACATAGACATGCGAGGCTTGGAACGTCAGGCGGGCCTGCTTTCCGTGACAAATTTGGGAATGACTGCGGATGCGATTCTCAATGCTCATGGTCGCGATCTCCGCAGTTCTGACAGTGCTGCTTCAAAGCGGGCAAGATGTGACGCCAGTTCGGTTGCTGACCGAACGGGTGCATAGCGGGCGAGGTTGCAGGATTGAAAAAGTTCGTGCAATGCGCCGCGCGTGGTTTCGGGCACGGCATCTGAACGGAGTTTCTCATCAATTACCGCCTCGGTGATAGCAGTGGCCGGGCAATTGAGCCGCTCGCCAAGCTGTTCTTGCAACAGGCGAAAGAGCAGCGCGAAAAAGTCATCGGACTTGTTTGCGCCGGCCAGTTGGCGCAATTCCGCGAGGCCATTACGCATGGTTTGTTCGACCTGCCGACGTCGGCGCAGTCGGGGATTGTTCGCCAGCGAATCGGCGGATCGCCGCCAAACGAATGCGCCGATGAACGCGAGGATCGGCACTGCGTTCAACGCGATGAACCAGGTCTTGGCTGCCAACGGTGATGTGTTGTCAACGACCGTACCGGGGCGTTGTTTGATGGGTACGATGTCTATCTGTGCTTGCGGGGATTCGTCCCGCGAGTTTTTGTTTGCGGCGACGACAGGTGCGACAACGGTGCCACCCGGCCGAACGATGAGCCTGGTGGCGGGATGAGTCAATGTGCGATAGGACTTGGCATCGGCATCGAAGTAGGAAAAGGAAAACGCCGGCAATTCCTTGATGTCCGTGCTCTCAGGCGAGACAATTTGTTCGAATGTTTTGCGACCCTGCAATCCAAATTGATCCGTTACTTCAACGTTTGATGTAGGTGGGTAACTTTTGAAATCGTGCCACGAATCTTCCGTCTTTAGATTGATTGCATCAAGTGCGCCTCGACCCGAAATCTGCACGCGCACGGTGATTGGATCTCCTGCTGCGACATTCGTCGGACCGATGGAAGCCGTCATTGTGAAATTGCCAACGGCACCGGAAAACCCAGCTGGGATGTTGTCTGAAGGCAGGGGTAGTGAAGTCACGTTTTGCTTCGCCGTCGCGAGTCTGGCCTGTGTGGATTGAGTGTAGCGTCCGAAGAAATCTTGTCGTCCACCGTAAAGATTGACGGTCGTGTCGATCGGATTGATGAAAAGTGGTCCGGTCTTGATGACGGTTACGGCGTAGGAGAGCGGAATGACCGTAAACGACGCACCGCCGACGGTCCTTTTGAACTGCTGGCCTTGGACTGGTTTTCCAGCGCTTATGCCGTCACCGGACAGCGTGGGTGGCTGGAAACCGTCTATGTTGCCGACCTGCTTGCCGAGGTACAGTCGGATTTCGCATACGAAGGCCTGGCCAACGAAAAATTCCCGCTGCGGCAGGACAAGCCAGAGAAAGGCGAGGTTGGTGGCCATGTCAGAGGGTGGTTGAGCAGGATCTTGGCGTAGAACCTTCACCTTGAGTGGCGCACTGGATAGTTTTTCCCCATTCACCTCGATTTTGAAGGCAGGGATGTCGAAGGTTCCAGGTTGAGTGGCTGCAAGTGAGTAGTTGAAAGATTGAACGCTTGTACGCTGACCATTGATGACGGTGGTGTTCAGGCTGGTTGAACTTTCGACAAGATTCAGTCCGGGGATGGTTGGGAGATTTGGGCTGCCAGAAACCTGCACATCTTCAAATTGCAACGTCAGCGTGAGCGTCTCGCCGACGACGACTGTTTCGCGATCCAGCGTGGCTTTAAGGGAGGCGGCATCTGCGCTCAACACCCCTTTGAGCAGCAGGAATACAAACATCACCACACGCCGCAGCTTGAACAAGTTGCGGGCGCGTGGCGTGAAGTTGGTCTCACACGACTGCCTTTCCATTTAACTCTGCCAGTGTTGTTTTTCGCGCCGCCGGGCGCAAGCATCCGTTCTTTGCTCAATTTCCCAGTCGAAAGAATTGACAATCCAACCCGGAATTTGTTCGGAACGAGATTGATTTCATCCCAACAAACTAACGGGCTAGCGAGCTCTGTGCCAAGTTACAGCTTGAGTCCGGTCTGCGCGGTGGATACCTTGTCGGCTGGAAATGGCACAAGGCTTACATTTATCGCAGCGGCTGACACAGTCGCTCGTGCTCGCGCCGCAGCTCCAGCAGTCGCTGGCGTTGCTCCAGGCGCCGACGCTCGAACTCAAGGCGCTCGTGGAAACCGAACTTCAACAAAATCCCGTACTCGAGGAAATTGACGCGCCGGAGGGCGATCTTTCCGAAAAGGTTTCCGATGGCGAAGAGCGCTCCGAGGCAGCCGATCCCACTGAACCGCCGGCTGATATTGATTCTGAAGGTGGTGAGCGGGGCAATGGCGAAGGGGAGACAGTTGATGAATTTCAAGCCGAGTTTGAAAAGCTTGTGCAACTGGATCAGGAATGGCGTGATCATTTTGCCCAGACAAATCTTCCTACGCGTGCATCGGCAGAGGACGAAGAGAAAAGACAGTTCATGTTCGACTCGCTGGTGGCAGCCACGTCCCTGGCGGAGCATCTCCTCGAACAGGTTCGTGACTCGTCAATCAAGGAATCTGATCTGCCCGTAGCAGAGATTTTGATCGGTAACATTGACGACTACGGTTACGTGAAGGCGACGATTGAAGAGATTTCCACGCTCGGAAATTTCGCCGTCGAAAAAGTTCTCGAAGTTCTCAAAGTCATCCAATCCTTCGATCCGGCCGGCGTCGGCGCGCGCGATTTGCGCGAGTGCCTGATGATCCAGCTCGAACGCGATGGTCTGCAGGAAACGCTCGAATACCGCATCATCCGCGACCACATGGACGCGCTCGGCAAGCGGCGCATCCCGGAAATTTCACGCGGCACCGGCGAGGACGTGGAAGAAGTGCAGGAGGCGATGGGACGGATCGCGCGGCTTGAGCCGCGCCCCGGCCGCGCCTTCATGGCGAACATGGACCAGTTTGTCCTGCCCGAAGTGTTCGTGAGACGCAATGGCGATGATTTTACCGTCACCACGAACAACGAGCACATTCCCCACCTGCGCATCAGCAACGTCTATAAGGACCTCATGTCCGGGGGCGGCGAAAACTCGGCGGAGGTGAAAAATTACATCCGCGAAAAAATCCGCGCAGGAAAATTCCTCATCAAAAGTTTGCATCAGCGGCAGAGCACCATTGCCAACATTGCGCGTCAGATCGTTGATCGTCAGCGCGAGTTCATGGACAAAGGTGTGGCTCATCTCAGGCCGCTGACCATGTCGGTCATCGCTGATGCGGTGGGAGTACACGAAACGACCGTCAGCCGCGCAGTGTCTGGGAAATACATGGAGACCCCGCAGGGTGTCTTCGAGATGAAATACTTTTTCACTGCCGGCCTACAGACCGACAGCGGCGCAGGCGTGTCGAACACCAGCGTAAAGGACATGATCGAAGAAATCTTCAAGGTGGAAGACACGGGCAAACCTTTGTCCGATCAAGAAGTGGTGAAGATGCTCAAGGACAAGGGCATCGTCATCGCCCGCCGCACCGTGGCCAAATACCGCGCCGAGCTGAACATCCTGCCGTCTAATTTGCGGAAGGTTTATTGATCGCAGCAGTTGGCGCTTGGACTTTGTGGCCGTTTTTGTAAATTGGGGTGGGGATCAATCGCATGAAACTGCCGCCGCTGATTCTGGCCTCGGCTTCACCGCGTCGCGCGGAACTACTCCACGCTCTCGGTGTGGAGTTTCAGGTGGTTGCCAGTGACGCGCCCGAAATTCACGACGAACAGCTCACAGCATGGGAGATGGCACTCATCAATGCCCGGCGCAAGGCTCGTGTGGTTGCCAAGAAGTTTCCCGATGCGCTCGTGTTGAGTGCTGACACGCTCGTGTATCTGGATCGCGAGGCAAAACTATTCGGCAAACCCACTGATCTCGCGGACGCACACCGCATGTTGACCGAGCTTCAAGGCAAAACACATGCTGTGATCACCGGTGTCTGCCTTCTGCAACATCGCACCCACAAGCAGCGAATGTTCGCAGCGTGGACCGATGTAAGTTTCCATCCGCTGACCGCGAAGCAGATTCGCGATTACTTCGCGCTCATGAATCCCATGGACAAGGCCGGGGCGTACGCGATTCAGGAACACGGCGAGCGAATTGTGGAAACAATATCCGGTTCGTACAGCAACGTGGTTGGACTGCCGATCGAGTTGTTGCGGGAGGAAATGGCGGCTTGGGCTGCGCGTTGAACCGGCTTACCGATCCCGTTTCAACAGGTAATTCGCAAGCGCTTCAAGCGCGACTGCACGTCCCTTGAAAGGTTTCAACGCGTCGAACGCCTTGCCAGTGAGTTCAGCCGCAATCTTTCGCGAGCGTTCCAATCCCACGATGGATGGATACGTCGCCTTCTGGGCCTTCGTATCTTTGCCTGCCGTCTTGCCGAGTTGCTCGCTGGTTTGCGTTACGTCGAGAATGTCGTCAATCACCTGGAAGGCGAGGCCGACGTGATAGCCGAAACTGGTAAGCGCGGCGAGTTGCGTGGGTGAACAATTTGCGCTCATGCCACCGAGTCGCGCGGAGCAGCAGAGCAGGGCGGAGGTTTTGCGTTCGTGGATGTACTTCAACTGGACTGCGGATGTCTTTTTCCCTTCGCCTTCAAGGTCTGCCACCTGGCCGGCGATGAGTTGCAATGACCCGGACGCCTTCGCGATTTCGAGTATGATGTCGCGGTGCGAATAGCGCGGCCAGCCCTTGGCGAGTGCCGCGATTTCAAAAGCCTGCGTGAGCAGTGCGTCTCCAGCCAGTACTGCGATGCCTTCGCCGAAAACCTTGTGATTCGTCGGCTTGCCGCGCCTGAAATCATCGTTGTCCATCGCGGGCAGATCATCGTGGATGAGCGAGTAGGTGTGGATGCATTCGACCGCGCAGGCCAGTGGCATTGCATCAGAGTCCCGCCCGTCGCATGCCTGGGCGGCCGCGAGCACGAGCGCGGGGCGCATCCGCTTGCCTCCTGCGAACAGCGAATAACGCATTGCCCTGTGAATCGTGGCAGGCTTGGTCTTTTCAGACGGCAGAAAACGATCCAATGCCTCATTTACGGAAATAGTGGTTCGATCGAGGAATTGCTGAAGGTCGAAACTGGCCTGTTTTTGGTTGCGAGATGCGGACATGCGGCGGGTGTTGTAGGAAAAGAGCAGCGGTGGTGCAAGTGTGAAGAGAAGTTCTTTGTGCCTTCTTGTAGAATTCGCGTCTTTTCAACCAATCAAACCTGCATAAACTTGGCCAATGAGTTTGATCGAACAGATGACCCTGCTGGCTCAGCAAGCCAAGGCCGCCTCGCGCGAATTGGCGAAACTGACGACCGCGGAGAAGAATGCCAGTCTGCTTGCGATGGCCGACGCTCTTGAAAAGAATTCTGCCGCGCTGAAGCAGGCCAACGCGCTCGACATGGAAGTAGGTGTGAAGATGTCACTTTCATCCGCAATGCTGGATCGCCTGAAGCTTGACGAGAAACGCACCGCCAGCATGGCGCAAGGGCTTCGTGAAGTGGCGGCGCTCGCCGATCCCGTGGGAAGAGTGCTCGACGAACGCACGCGCCCAAATGGCTTGAAGCTGCAAAAAATCTCCACGCCAATCGGTGTGGTTGTGATCATTTACGAATCGCGTCCGAATGTAACCGCAGATGCAGCTAGCCTTTGTTTCAAATCTGGGAACGCGACGATTCTCCGTGGAGGCAAGGAGGCGCTGAATTCAAACCAACTCATAGCCCAGACGATGGTTTCCGCCGGACGCACGGTGCTTGGGGAAAAATTTCCGACTCACGCGATCCAGGTTGTTTCGACTTCCGAACGCGAGGCGATTCCCGCTCTGCTTTCGCTCACCCAATACGTTGACTTGTGCATGCCCCGTGGCGGCGAGGGATTGATCCGGGCTGTGACGGATTGCAGCAAGGTGCCGGTGATCAAACACTACAAGGGTGTTTGTCATGTATTCGTGGATGCTGATGCCGACTTGAAAATGGCTGAAGACATCGCGATGAACGCGAAGGTTCAGCGTCCAGCCGTTTGCAATGCGATGGAGACGTTGCTGGTGGACAAGAGCGTCGCGGAAAAGTTTCTTCCAGTGATCGGAGCAAGTTTGAATGAGAGGAAAGTTGAGTTGCGTTGTGACGAACGTGCTCTGGGCATTCTCAATTCAGCACTCCGCACTCCGCACTCCGCATTGAAGTCTGCCACCGAACAGGACTGGTTCACGGAATATAACGACTACATTCTGAACGTCCGTGTGGTGGATGGTGTGCGCGGGGCAATTGATCACATCAACCATTACGGTTCAGCTCACTCGGACAGCATCGTGACCCGGGACGAGTCGCGCGCAAAACAATTTCTTGCCGAGGTGGATTCTGCCACGGTGTATTGGAATGCGAGCACACGCTTCACGGATGGAGGAGAGTTTGGGATGGGTGCGGAGATCGGCATCAGCACCGACAAGATCGGCGCGCGAGGTCCGATGGGGTTGGAGGAGTTGACCAGCTACAAGTGGCTCGGGATCGGGAGTGGCCAGATCAGGACGTGAAGTTCATGCGCTGTTCAGGGTTTTCCCAATTGAAGTCTTCACTTTTCTTGGAGCAGGGGATTCAATCGTTCAGGCGCCTCTGAAATCGAAATCCTTTCTTCGGCTGCGTCCTGGCGTCGCCGCATGTACATGCGAGAGGAAGTGTTGGACAAGGCAACGCGATGCTGTTTTCTTCTTTTGCAACCCGCACGTACGGCCTATGAACATAATGAAGTTCAATAGCATTTTGGCGTCGCTCTATGTTCTGGCGATCAGTTTCGGCTTCTTGACAGGTTCAAGCAGCGCAGCGCCGTTTGTGTATGAAACGGACTCTGAATTCCTGACGACCGGCGATTTCAATGGCGACGGCATAACAGATATCGCACTGGTGGAGCGCAACAAAGGATGCGTGCGGTACGGGTACGGATTGGGCAAGGGTGCGTTCGACTGGCTGCTCGGTCGGTCGTGTGGTCTTAAAGTCATCACTGGTGTTGCGGTCGGAAGATTCTTAAATACAAAGGCGGACTCGCTGGCTTTTGTTTCCGAGGCCGACAACCTCGTCACGATCCTTGGTCCCGAGGTAGGAGGTGTGCCGACCATTCCGCTTGTTCTGCCGATTAAATCATTCGGTCCAAATCTGATCTACGGGGCTGGCAACGTCGGGTCCGGCGGGAGCGGCTTTGACGATCTGTTGGTGTTCAGCATCTACAACAACGATCCTGCGCCAAATCGTGTGGGCCTTTTACGCAACAACGGGAAAGCGTTCAATCAGATCAGCGAGGAGCCAACCAAGTTTACTGGATTACGTGGAAAACGGCTCGCGCTCAAACGCGGTGGGAAGGAATACGCCGTCGTGATGAATGAGGAGGATCAAACTGGCCGGCTGATTGTGCAGACGATGGGCGTGGAAAGGATGAGCACAGTGTTGGAAATTCCAGGTTTCCCAAAGGGGAGCGATTATCTCGTAGGCAATTTTCGTGGCGAAGGTTTACGCGAGTTTGTGTTTTACAAGAGCGGCGATTCTACAATCACGTGCTGCCCGATCATTGAATCCAAAGGCGAGTTTCGGGCTGGTGACATGAAATCTTTCACGCTCCCGACGCCTATCAGCCACCTCATTGCCGTGGATGGTGACAAGAAGAGCCGACTCCTCTCAGTGTCTGGTGTTGCAAATTCCGCGGAGTTGATGGACTTCGATGGGATGAATTCTCCAGTCTTGTCACAGGCGCTCCTTGGGTTTACAAACCGGTTTCTTTCTGATGCAGTCGTCCTAGAAGATGGGTTGGCGTTGTTCTCAATAGGTCACTCTATTACAAATATTCGCTACTCTAAGGGTTATCCTCGCGATGCAGGGTTTTACCAAGCCTACCGGCTGAATTCTGATGGCAGTTACGCAATGTCTGATGGCGGTCAGTTGCCGGGGCTTGAACAAGATTTTTCAACGGTTTACCAGATTCACAAGCGTATCGTGGAAACCCAAACGGAAAAGACCGAGGCTGATATGAAGGCATATACAAATGCGATTCCGGGCACGTACCGCGAGTATGAAATGGTTCCGATTCCGGGCGGCGAATTTCTCATGGGCAGTCCAGCATCCGAGAAGCAGCACAACAATGATGAGGGGCCGCAGCATCGCGTGAAAATATCGCCATTCTGGATGGGCAAATATGAGATTATGTGGCAGCAGTATCTCGAATTTGTGTATGGGGAGGATGAGATACAGTTGCGTGAGAAGTTTTCGACACCGGCAGAAGTCTTCGCGCTTTCAGACGTCGTAACCCGTCCTTCAAAGCCGTATATTGACATGAGTTTTGGCATGGGCATGAAAAGCAAAAGCGGCAAAGGGTACCCGGCCATTGCGATGACTCAGCACGCCGCAAACAAGTTTTGCCAGTGGCTCTCCGCCAAGACAGGACACTTTTACCGCCTGCCTACCGAGGCCGAGTGGGAATACGCTGCCCGTGCTGGATCAACCAACGCCTACTTTTTTGGTGATGACCCTGCTGAATTGTCAAAATATGCGTGGTTTCAAATTAACTCGGAAGGATCGGGTAATTTGAATTTTAGTTATCATCGGGTCGGCAGGAAACTTCCCAATCCATGGGGGCTTTACGACATTTACGGCAATGTGGCCGAGTGGGTGCTGGATCAGTACGACGATAGTTTCTACAAATCAAATGCAGCGCAGGGTGTGGTATCGAACCCTTGGAATAAGGCAGTGAGGCCGTATCCTCACTCGGTTCGGGGCGGTTCATACGACGATGAATCTGACAGATTGCGAAGCGCGGCGCGGTTCAAATCCAGTCCTGATTGGAAGGTGAGTGATACGAGTTTACCCAAAAGCGTTTGGTGGATTGTTGATCGTACCACAGTTGGTTTTCGAATCGTGCGCCCACTGAAAATTCCGCCGCCTGAGGAAATGGCGAAGTACTGGTTCAGCGGTGTGGAAAAGGATTGAGATTTAATGAACAGCCTGCTGACCAGAACCAAGTTTGGACGGCACTCGCTGCTTGTTCCCTTGAGTATGAAATATAATCAAATGAACAGAACCATTTTTACACCCGCATTGGCAGCGATGACTGCTTGTGCGCTTTCCATAACCCTCCCTCTGGCGCACATCAACGCATCGCCATTTATTTACGAACTTGATAATGAATTTCTGACAACAGGCGATTTTGATGGCGATGGGAGTTTGGACATCGCACTTGTTGACAGGGAAACTGGTCGCGTGCGTATCGGGTATTCTTTGGGCGGCGGGACCTTCAGGTGGACTGAATGGCGTCCGTCCGGTGCTACAGCCTTGAGCGCTGTGACAGTCGGCAAATTGACAGATACCAGGATTGATTCGTTGGCTGTTGTCTGCGACAGGGACAACCTTGTTGCAGTTGTTGATACGCGTGGTGTAACCAATCTTGCCGATCCATTGGTGTTGCCCAATCAAGCCTCTGGAAGTGCGGTTGGACCAAACGTGGCGATCGCGATAGATATTGGTGGTGCGGACAACAACCCTTTGGATGACCTGTTCGTCCCCAGCCACTTCAACAACGATCCTGAGTTTCGAGTCACGCTTTATCGAAATGGCGGGAAGGCCTTTACGCAGTTGAGTAATACGCCTGCATCTGCGGAAAGTGTCCATGGAAACCGGCTCGCTCTCAAGCGCGGCGGCAAAGAATTCGCAGTTTTCATGAACCTCGGGAGCGAAACCAACGGAGATAGTCTTTTGATTGGCAGGTTGGATGGCGGGAAGTTTGAATCCGTATTGAATATTCCCAATGTTCCCAAGGGAAGTGATTACATCACGGGTTTTTTCCGCGGAGATACTGTTCGGGATTTTGTGTTCTACAGGATCGGCGAGCCGACCATTGCTGTTTGTTCTGTCTCCGAAGTCGCCGGGAAACTTGTGGCGGGTGCTCTGAAGACATTCGATCTGAACAGGCCTGTCTCGCAGCTTGTGACTGTGGATGGTGAAAAGAGCAGCAGATTGCTCGGCGTGTTTGGAGAGACTG
>CAYSDO010000077.1:0-13972 GCA_964429665.1 uncultured Bifidobacterium sp. | reverse complement strand
ACCAAGCCGGTGATGATTTCGCCCTTCTTCATTCTCGACGACCAGCACGTGCTCGGAGATTTCCGTTGGGCAACCCCGGCTGAATACACTGAGTTCTGGAGCGAGATTCTGCGCGATTCCGCCGTCGACATCGTGGCGCTCCAAGATCGAGGCGAACACTTGTCATACTACACCGACGAACAGTGCTCGCCCTTCTTCGCGGCGATGAAACAAGCATGCGACGCAACCGGGAAGGAACTCTGGGCCAACGTGGAGACGGGCGAACTGGCGGTGGACACTCCGGCGGATTACATCGCGAAGTTCGGCCGCAAGACGCACGTGAACGATCCGCGCACCCAACCCTACTGGCGCGGAGTGTCGGCCGAGAAGTTGTCGGCGAAGCTTCGCTTTGTTCGCGCCTATACGCCGACGGCCATCACGTGGGGCTACCGGGAGTTCATCCGCCCGACGTCTGCACCCAGTTCCACCAACCTTTATGAAGCTTATCGCGCAGTGCTGTTGCATCCGCGCTCGACCGTCCAACCGGCAAAGTAACCCCAAGCTCAAATCCGCTCGGGAATCCGGAATCCCTCTCGGTAGAAACCTTCCACGCCGCTTCTGTCATTTGTCTTTTTCTGTCGGATTTTGTCGGCAGCGGTTACTGTATTATGAGTGAACAACCTGACCGACTCGCAACTCTTGACCGCTTACGCCAACCAGCGGTCGGAAGCCGCGTTTGCGGAACTCGTCCGGCGGCACGTTGACCTGGTCCATTCCGCCGCGCTGCGCCTGGTGCGCGACGCGCACGCCGCCCAGGATGTGACCCAAGGCGTCTTTGTGGCGCTGGCGCAGAACGCCCGGCAACTCACTGGCCGGCCCGCCTTGGAAGGTTGGTTGCATGGCACGACGCGCAACCGCGCGGCCAACGCCATCCGCTCCGACCTGCGCCGGCGCGCCCGCGAACAGGAGGCCGCCCTCATGAATGAATTGCTTTCCGCCGACCCGGATGCCCGTTGGGAACACATCTCCCCGCACCTAGACGACGCGCTCGGCGAGTTGGACGAACCCGACCGCGAGGCGTTGTTGCTCCGCTATTTCAAGAACCAAGATCTGCGCACCGTGGGCGCCAAGCTCGGCATCACCGACGATGCCGCGCAAAAGCGCGTCAGCCGCGCCGTGGAACGCCTGCACGAATACTTCGCCAAACGCGGCCTCACCGTCGGCGCGGGCGGCCTCGCCGTCGTCATCTCGGTCAATGCCGTTCAAGCCGCGCCGGTGGGACTGGCGGTCACGATTTCAACCGCCGCCGCACTTGCCGGAACAACCCTCGCCACCACCGCAACTGCAACCGCCACCAACGCCATCGCCATGACAACGCTGCAAAAAACTCTTCTCACTGCAACCGTAGCAGTGTTAGTTGGAACAGGAATTTACGAGGTCCGTCACGCGTTGCAACAACGCCCCAAAAACCCAACTCGCCAACAACAGCAATCGGAGTTGTCACCAGCTTCTGAAGATCAAATCACCGCCGCCACGCCAAACCCCACTGGCAACGAGGGACTGCCGCCAGTCACGCCGATTTTGCTGGCGAGTGTCTTCATTCCCTCCGAGAACGACCAGTGGAACAGGAGCAAGGAGTTCCTCGCCATGCCACGCGGTCTTCTGGGCTTTGGCGGAATCGAGTTCTGGCTGGAAGGAGTCGTTGAGCTTCAGAGCACCCGG
Organism: uncultured Bifidobacterium sp.; assembly: GCA_964429665.1. Classification (GTDB taxonomy): domain Bacteria; phylum Verrucomicrobiota; class Verrucomicrobiia; order Limisphaerales; family JADLHS01; genus JADLHS01. The sequence goes on along the minus strand of CAYSDO010000077.1, from coordinate 12,271 downwards.
ACCAAGGAAGATCATCAGGACTATAGGGAGAAAATTGTCGTACCGCTGGCACTGACCAACTCTATTGGTGCAGATACGCAAATCATCCAACGTGGCAGCAACATCGCATCGGTGCATCTGCTTGGGGCGACGCGTTACGCTGGTGAGGCGGACAGTTCCGTCGCCGACTTGGTGTGGCGCTACACCGACGGCAGTTCGCGCCGCTCGCCCGTGCTGTTTCGGAATCACGTCCGGAACTGGGTGCGCGATCCTTACGAAATGCCTGCCGCCCTGCCCTACGCGTTCAGCAAAGTCGTCTGGCACGCCGCGAACCCGGCCGGGCCGGGCCGCGCGCTGCGCCTGTACCGGTTCAGCTACGCCAATCCCGCCCCGCAGAAAGTCGTCCGGCAGCTTGAGTTGGCCAGCGCGATGAATTCGCCCTCCCTGTTCGTCGTCGGTCTCACGCTCGATCCGCTCAAGCTGGGAGAGCGGCCCGACGATTCGCCCAATCTCGAACCCACCGATGCCGCTGCGCCCAGCGTGATCGAACTCACCGTGCAAGACGCTCAGGGTCTGCCCATCCCGAACGCGAAGGTCCGGGTGTTCTGCCAGCAGGTCAACGGCAAGCCGCCCCAGCGAATCACCAATGAAGTCAAGACCGACCGCAACGGTTTCTACCGCATCATTTATCCGCCAGTCGCCGACTTGGAGCAGCTCGAAATTACGGCGAGCCAGGACGATTACGGCAGCCGCAAGATGGTCTTGCAGCCGAGCGCCGGTGATGTGGTCCCGCCCAGTTACACACTGAAACTGGGTGAGGGCATCGCCATTGGCGGCACGGTCGTGGACTCGCTGGACCAACCTCTCGCGGGCGCAAAGATTTCACTCCACCGATTTTGGAAAGGCGGGGAGGAGCTGAACAAGAAGGGCGAACAGGCCGACTTTACATCCCGCTCTGCCACCACGGACGCTCAGGGCTTCTGGCAGGCCAGAGGTTTGCCGGCGACATTGCTCGACCACATCGGGTTCAACGTGGAACACGCGGATTACCCCGGCACTAATTTCACCGTGGGATCGAATCCGACCATCGAACAACAACTGCGCGCGCTCACCTTCAAAGTGGTTTTGCAGGCGGGTCTGGAGGTCCATGGCCGCGTCACGGACGAGGGTGGGAACGGCATCGTCGGCGCGACGGTGTGGTCGGGCCGTCGCAATTTCCGGGACCGACAGGAAACGAAAACTGAGGCGCAGGGGCAATTCCGCTTCCGCAACATCACTGAGGGGGAAACGCTGTTCAGCGTAGCCGCCAAAGGCCACGCTCCCGACAGCAAGTCGGTTCGTGTGCGTCCCGGCATGGCCGAAATCGTCTTCAAGCTCGGCCCGGGCAGCGTCATCCGCGGCCTGGTGCAGACTGAAGCCGCCGAACCGATTGCCGATGTCCGCATCGTGCTCGAAGGCTACGGCGACATTGGGCGGAACTACGAGTTTTCGACCGCGACGGGCCAGGACGGCCGCTTCGAGTGGGATGGCGCGCCGAACGAGCCGATGCAGTTCTACATTGGTAAGCAGGGTTACGAGCAACAGCGCAACGTGATGCTCAAACCCACCCAGGAAAACGTCATCACGCTGCGCAAGGGCCGGAAGCTGGAAGGAGTGGTATTGGATGCGGAAACCGGCAAGCCCATTCCCAAGTTTCGCGTGGGTGTCGGCCAGGTGTTTTCGGCGGACCAGTTTCATGCCGACTATCCCGGCATGAAAGATTACGCCAACGAAAATGGGCGATTCAGCGCCGAAGTGTCCGAGCAGCAAAACAACGCCAGCAAGGCCGAGGCCGACGACTATGCGGCACAGGTGCAGAGCCTGTCCGCGGCGCAAGACGGCGTCGTGCAGGTCGTCTTCCGGCTCAAGCCCAGTCCCGCCTTGCGTGCTGTAGTTGTAACGCCGGAAGGCACACCCGTGCCTGGGGCGACGGTCGGCTTTGCTTCAGGTATGGCGGGCCCCTCGAACCTCACTTTGAAAAACGGGCGGCTCACCGATTACGGACGGCAAGGCAAAATTGTGACCTCGGATGCCTCCGGCCAGTTCACGCTGCCCTCGCCGCCAGAGTCCGGAATGGTTGTCGGGGCGGCCGAAATCGGATTCAGCATCGCGCCAATTCAACAAGTGCGGGAGAGCGGGCGGCTTGTGCTTCAACCGTTTGGTCGCATCGAAGGCACGTTCAAAATCGGTGGGAAGCCCGGAGCCAATCAGGGGTTGATGTTCTCGCTTGGTCAGATCGGAATCATGGTTGATTTCGACTCTTACAAGACGACCACCGATTCGGAAGGGCAGTTCAAACTTGAGAGTATCCCGCCAGGACCAGGTCAGATCGTTCGACTGGTGGCAACTTCGCCCCGTTCGTGGATGCATAGCCATGCCACGGATGTGGTTGTGGAGCCGGGCAAGACCACGCAAGTCGCGCTAGGCGATTCCGGCGCTGTACTCCAGGCGCATGTGAGTTACGAAACTCCGCCCGCCGAGAGCGAGTCGCTCAACATCAGTGGCCGGCTTAACACGCAGATGCCGACTCCGCCGAGATTCTCCGACCCCGCCGAAGCTCAGGCGTACTTCAGTTCACCGGAGTGGAAGGAACGCACCAAGCAATCAAGAAACTTCGCTGTGACCGTCAATGCGGATGGCTCGCTCACCCTGGATTCGGTCCCGCCCGGCACCTACACACTGACTCTGACCGCTGCCAAGCCCGGAACGCAACCATGGGAGCAACAGCCGGTCGCTGAAAGCAAGACGACGGTCACGATCCCTGAGAATCCCAATCCACTCACGCCGATATCCTTGGGCGAAATCATCCTCAAGCGGCGGCCCAAGCCTTGACGAGTTTTCCAGGTCAAGCTCAGGGCTTCTCGCCAACAGCGCAGCCTTTGGAATGCGGCGATGGGAGTTTTCGACCAGGCTGTTAGATGTGCTCCGGAATCCGGAAGCCCTTCCGGTAGCCGCGATCCGCATCGCGCAATAGCCGGTTCGCCTCGGCGTCACCGATGACTTCTTCCTTCACCGGATCGAAGTTCAGCGAGCGCCCCAAGCGATACGACGCGTTCGCCAGATGCACCAGCGTGCAGGAAATGTGGCCTTCCTCAATGGGCGCGGCGATGTCCTCCGGCTTGCGACTGCGCAGGGCTTTGATGAAGTTCGCAAAGGCGTAGCGGCTGCCGCCTTTGTGGCCGGTCGGGCCGGCTTTCATTTCGGAACCGAGCCAGAACTGGTAGGCGTTCGCCGTGTCTTCATCACCGAGCGCGAGGTAGCCGTCCGCCCCGTAGAAAATGTTGCCAATGGTGTTCGGGCCTTGATTGCCGCTGCCAAGTTTCTCCGTGCCGATGTCGGCTTCGCGATTCGTGATGCCGTGGCGCACCTCAAACTCGATCATCTTCCGCTTGCCGCCGGGGAGATCGTATTGGAAGGAACACACGAGCGAGTTGGGTGTGGTCTGGTCGTCGTCGTTCACGAAGTGCCCGCCCATCGCGGTCACTTTGTTCGGGAAGCCCACGCCGAGTCCCCAGCGCGCGATGTCCACTTGATGCACACCCTGGTTGCCGAGGTCGCCGTTGCCGTATTCCCAGAACCAATGCCAGTTGTAGTGAAACCGATTCTTCGTGAACGGATGCACCGGCGCCGGGCCAGTCCACAGATCGTAGTGAACGCCCGCCGGCACCGGTTCGGGCGGCGTGTGGCCGATGCTGGGCCGCCGCTTGAAGCACAGCCCGCGCGCCAGATACGCCTCGCCGATCAGCCCATTCTTCAACTGCTGAATCGCTTCCTGCGCCGACTCGGAGGAACGCGTCTGCGTGCCGTGCTGGATGATGCGGTTGTAGCGTTTCGAGGCCCGGATGAGTTGCCGGCTTTCCCACCAATTGTGCGAGCACGGCTTCTCCACGTACACGTCCTTGCCCGCCTGCATTGCCCAAAACGCAATCAACGAATGCCAGTGATGCGGCGTGGCGACGCACACGGCGTCAATGGACTGATCTTCCAGCAGCTTGCGGACATCGGTGTAGGTGCGGGGCTTGGGCAGCTTGAGTTCGTCCATCTTGGCGAGGCGCTCGCGGAGCACGTTTTCGTCAATGTCGCAAAGTGCCTCGATGGAGACGTTCGGGATTTCGGAGAACAGCCGGACGTGATCGAACCCGCGCTTGCGCACGCCGCAGACCGCGAGCCGGATGCGTCCGTTCGCACCGATGACCCGACCACGTGCGGTCCAGGTATTGAGCCCGCCCAACGCCGCGAGACCGATACCGATCTTCCCGCTGGTGGTGATGAATTGCCGACGATTGATTCCGTTGATTTGTGACATTTGAGGTTCCTGTTCGAGTGGTTGTTGGAAGTCAAATTCTCCAGGTCGAGCGTTACTGCATGGTGGAAGGTGAGTGGGTTTTGTGTGCTCCTCCCTCACCCCACCCCTCTCCCAGCGGGAGAGGGCCAGGGTAATGGAGAATGGTCGTTAATCTAAATAGCTTCGAGATCACGAGTCTCCGGCTTCCCCATTAGAGCTATGGTTTACTGTCTTTGACCGGCACCAGATACGCGCGGTCGAACCATACGGTTTTCACCGCGTCGTCGTGTGAATGGCCCATCCAAAGGCGCGAGTACGAATTCAAGTCAACTGTGCCAATGGGATAGGAACGATAACCGGGCATGGTCTCGGAGACCTTCACGGTGCGTTCGGCGATGTATTTTCCCAGCGGGCCATCGTGAATCCGTCCGCTGAAGGCCGGCGCACCCGCCCCGGCGTCCGGCGCCGCCTCGACCCGAACGACGTAATAAACCTGGTAGCGTCCGGGCTTGAAGCCGCGCGGCAGCTTCGCCCCATGCAGTTCCATTGCGCCGCGGGCACCATTCGGGCCGGCGATCATTTGGATGGCAACCCCATCGGAAGCCGCCGGATCCGCCACGGGACGCGCGCAGTCCGGCTCCCGGAAAATAATGGCGCGGTCATCCTGCACGCTGATTCCCGGCCGCGGTTCGTTCGCTGGCAAATCGACCGGCGCGGATGCCACTGGCCTCCGCTTCGGTGGTTCGTAGAGCGATTCGTCCGGGTCGCTGGCGACTTGCGCGGCAAAATCCGCCGGCTTTTGGCCGGACTCGCGCATGATGTTCATCGGCGACCAACCCAAGGGTCCGGGTTCGTTCACCGTCGCCAGCCATTGAGCGGCGTACGCCTTGCGGGAGGCATTGATCGGCCAAGGCTCACCCAATTCACGAGCTTCGCGCTGCAAGCCCACCCATTGCGAAAGCCAAAGATAACTGATCGGCAAGCGCGCCTGGCGCACGCGCCATAGATGGTCAGGATTCCCGCGCGCCGCATCTTCGGCCTGTTGCCAGAGTTGCTCCGCCTTCGCGAGCGTTGGGAAGCGCAGATACGGACTGGCGTCCGGATGACCAATGCCGACGTAGTAAGGCTGCGCGGCTTTGTTAATCAACTGGAGATGCTGAAGAATGAACGGGGCGGAGCGTTTGCCATAGTAGGCTTCGACGAATTCACGGACCAGCTTGCGGTCGTCCTGGTAGGGATTCCACAGCAATTGCGCCAGCACCCAGGCGCGCATTTCCGACATCTCGTTGCTGAAGGACTGATACGCCCCCTGCTCGAACAAACCAACCACGCCGTTCTCGTGGAAGAAGCGCACATTCGGACCGAGCACGTAATAATTCGGGAACGGCAGCAGGTAATGCGAGAAATCCGTTGTGTAATCCCAGATGTACAACCGGTCGGTCAGCCGGTGCCAGTCGCGGATGTCGCGCGCGAAAAGCTCATTGCTGGGGTCGGTCAACGGTTTGGCGAAATTGCACTCAATGGAACAAAGCCGGATGATCACGTTGCGGCGCGGGCGCAGCGTCTTCGGGGCTTTGCGGGTGTATTGATAAGCCAGCGTGTCCACGAGCACGTTCGGAAACTCCGGCTCGATCTTCTCGGCCACGTAATTCACCAGTTCCAGCATGGTGCCGGCGTGGCTGCCCTCGCGTTCGTCCACCGCGGCGCAACGCGGACATTCGCAGGCCCCGGCGTGATCGTTTTGCGACACCGAGATGATCTTGGCTTCCGGCGATTCACGCAGCCATGCCTTCACGCGTTCGACGATGAAATCGCGCAGGGCCGGATCCGTCGTGCACAGTTGCGCACCTTCCGCGACGCGCTTGCCCTTCACGAGCGAGAACCATTCGGGATGCGTTTTGAAATAAGGATCGGGCGGCACGAGCGGGTAAAACGTGTGGACGAACCCTTTGTAAACCATCTGTCCGCCATGCTTGTCCTGGAGCCGCGCCGTCGCGCTGGTCGAACCGTTGCGCGCGGCCCAGTCGCCGTCGAATGCAGGAAACCAGAATGGATCGCGATACTCGAACGCCGGCTTGCCGCGCGAGTTCAGCCTGCCGAGACTCAGCGAGCTTCGTTTCGGAATGTGCGTGGACCACGGGGCGTAGTAGCGGACGCCAAGCTCGTCCTGAAGGAAACGACAGACCGCATAGAGCGTCCCACGCGGCCGACCACCAGCCAGCAAAAGCCGACCGCCCTGAGTGCGGATGACGTATTCCTCGCCACCGAACTTTGAAAGATCAACTTCTGGAAAAAATTTTGCTGCGAGCGGTCCGGGGCCAACGATGATGGCCGATTCGGGCGCGTTGTCCGTCAATTCGCGCGTCTCGAACGTCGCGCCGGTAATCTGCTTCAGCATCGAAGACAGTTCCTCAGCGGCCGTGTGCTCCGCGGGAGTAGCTCCCGGCTGAGTCACAATCACGCAACGAGCAGTCCCATCCGATGCAATCTGCATCCTGGCAAGGGCAGGCAACCCTGCCAGCGTCAACGCGAGCGTGATGAGAATCCTCAAAGCACGGAACAACTCGAAGAATCCTCCGACACGGTCAAGGATTGGAATGCCGCCGTCGGAATGGTTGTCTCGCTTCATCTCCGCGATTATCTCCCGGGCCTCAAGAGGGTCAAGTTGTTGCTCGCCGTCACGAAAGCTATGAGCCCCACGAAATTGAGCGATCAATAAATCTCACTCACCTTCACCAGCCGATTTTCCTGCAACGACTTTTTAGCCGCCAGGCCCAGCACAACAGCCATCAACCCGTCTGTGCCACCCACAGAAGGGGTAGTGCCGTTCTGAATGCAATCAACAAACTGACGCAATTCCACAACGTAGGCTTCCGCGTAGCGTTCCAGGAAAAAATACTGAGGTTTGGCCGAGGAAACGGAATCCGCATTCAACAACACATGGTTGTCAGGTGTGCGGTTGGCCACGGCAACCATGCCCGCGGCTCCAAACACTTCTACGCGCTGATCGTATCCATAGACCGCCCGACGACTGTTATCAATCGTCGCCAACGCGCCGTTCTTCAGGCGGAGGGTCACGACGCAGGTATCCACGTCGCCGGCCCGTCCGATCTCCGGATCCACAAGTGAATTGCCAATCGCGAAAACTTCAACAGCCTCGCTGCCGCTTAGGAATCGTACCATGTCGAAGTCATGGATAGTCATGTCGAGGAAGACGCCGCCTGAAACTTTCACGTAGGAAATCGGAGGCGGAGCTGGATCACGGCTGGTGATCCGAACCAAATGCGGTGCGCCCACTTTTCCAGCAGCCACCAGTTCACGAGCTTTGGCGAAACTGGGATCAAAACGCCGGTTAAAACCAACCTGAAACTTGACGCCCGCTTTGCCCACGGCGTCGAGTGCTGCTTGAATACGATTCAAATCCAAGTCAATAGGCTTCTCGCAAAAGATGTGTTTTCCCCCGGCGGCAGCCGCTTGAATGATTTCTGCGTGGGTGTCGGTGGCCGTGCAAATCGCTACGGCATCGATGCCAGGTGCGGCCAGCAACTGACGGTAATCAGCTGTGGCCAGTGGGACGTGGAACTGGCTGGCCACTTCCTGTGCGGCGCCAAGATTTACATCTGCCACGCCAGCCAGTCGTGCACCATTGATACGCGTGGCAATGTTTTCTGCGTGAATTCTACCGATTCTTCCGGCTCCAATGACTCCGAGATTGATGTTTTTTGTGGTCACAAATTGGTTCTAAAGGTTGCAGCGCAGCAGATGTTCGCGATTGCGTTGGGCAAAAATCCTGGGCGCGCCCATTCCCGGCAGGACATCCTGCTCCACAACAATCCAACCAGGGTAACCGTCCCGCTTCAGCTCATCAGCGAAGGCCTTGAAGTCGATGTCGCCCTTGCCAAGTTCGCAAAAAATTCCGTGCTTGAGCGAGTCAAAATAATTCCACTCATTCCGGCGGGATTGCTCATGAACCTCCGGGCTGCAATCTTTGAAGTGAACGTGCCAGATACGGTCTTTGTATCGTCGGTAGGCCAGAAGCGGATCGCCGCCTCCACCGAAACGATAGTGGCCGGTGTCGAAACAAAGTCCGACCAGCTTGGGATCGGTCAACTTCATGAGTTGCTCGATCTCCTGGGGCGTCTCGACGTATCCGGCCCCATGATGATGGAACACGCAACGCAGGCCCGTCTGGCGAAGCACAGCATCGGCCACGTAATCCACCCCCTTGCCAAATGTTGCCCATTTGTCCCTCGACAAACCGTGTTCCGAACGGACGCGGCCTGCAACCTTTGTCCGCGTTGCGTCCTTGCCGTTATCGTCTGCCAGAACGATGAAAGGATTCGATCCCACGGCCTCGGCCATCAACCGCGCAGTCTTGACAGCCCTGTCTGCGCCATCCGCGTGTGCGGATTCTTGCGCAAACGCCACGGGCACAAACGCACCGAGCAAGGCCAATCCGCGCGCCTGCAACTCGCCGCGCAGTTTCGCCGGATTGGTGGGCATGAAACCCCAGTCGCCCAACTCGGTTCCGGTATAGCCAGTCGCCTTGATCTCATCCAGGACCTGGGCATAACCCAGCGCCTTACTGGGCAGGTCAAATTCAAGCACACCCCAGGAACAGGGCGCATTGGCAACGGGAATCACAGTTGCAGGTTTGGTGGTCAGGTTCATCGTAGTAGCTGAATTATTTCGAGGATGGAGACAGGGTGCTCCCGGCGTTTCAAAACTTCACAGGTGATACCGCTCCCTGGTTTTGGCCCTTTCGTAATTCTTGCGCGCTTTTTTGACAGAGGCACTGGTGGAAACTTCCGCAATCGGCACGTCCCACCAGGATTCGTAGCCGGGCACGCGTTGTTCGAGACTGGTTTCAACCACGATGACAGTCGTCTTCGTCTGCTTCCGGGCTTCGGCGAGCGCGGCGTTCAATTCAGGAATGTCTTTCGCCGTGATGACGTGGGCGCCGAGGCTGCGGGCGTTGGACGCGTAATCCACCGGCACCGGGGCGCCATCAAGTTGCGCGGTCTTCGCACTTCGAAAACGGTAACGGGTGCCGAAGCCACCGCTTCCGATGGCGCGCGACAGGCCTCCAATGCTCTGGAAGCCGTGATTGTTGAGCATCACGACCGTCAGTTTGTAGCCTTCCTGAATCGCTGTGACCAGTTCGGAGGTCATCATCAACCACGACCCGTCCCCGATCATCACGTAAACCTCACGATCGGGCGCGGCCATCTTCACCCCCAGGCCACCGGCAATTTCATAGCCCATGCAGGAGTAGCCGTATTCCATGTGATAACCCTTGGGATCGCGGGTGCGCCAGAGTTTGTGCAAATCCCCCGGCAGACTGCCCGCCGCCCCCATCACCACGTCCTGCGGACGCGCAAAGGTATTCACGGCGCCCACAACAGCACCCTGGTTCACAGGCAGGCCGGTGTCCAAATTGTAAAGGCGTTCCACTTCCTTGTCCCATGCGCGGTTGAATTTCAGCCCCCGCTGACGATAAGAACTGCTGACCTGCCAACCGCGCAACGCCTTGCTCAACGATTCCACAGCAGCCCGCGCATCCGCCACCACCGGCAGAGCCGAACGTTTGAACGCATCAAATTCCATCACGTTAATGTTGATGAAACGAACCTTCGGGTTTTGAAACGCGGTGTTGGAGGCCGTGGTAAAATCACTGTACCGCGTGCCTATGCCGATCACGAGGTCTGCCTCGCGTGCAGTGATGTTCGCGCCGGGTGTGCCGGTGGCGCCAATCGCGCCGAGCGACTGCGGATGGTCGTAGCGAAGAGAACCTTTACCCGCCTGGGTTTCCGCGACAGGAATGCCCGTTTGCTCCGCGAACCTGGCCAACGCCGCATGAGCCTCGCTATAAATCACACCCCCACCCGCAACAATCAGCGGCTTCTTGCTTGCACGAATCCACTCGACCGCACGTTTCAACAACGTGGCTTCAGGAGCCGGACGAGGGATATACCAGACGCGATCCGCAAAAAGTTCCACCGGATAATCGAACGCCTCGGTCTGCACATCCTGCGGCAAGGCAAGCGTCACTGCGCCCGTCTCGGCTTGCGAGGTTAGCACCCGCATGACTTCCGGCAGCGAGTTCATGAGCTGGTCTGCGCGGTTGATCCGGTCCCAGTATTTGGAAACCGGCCGGAAACAATCGTTCACCGAAGCATCCTGGGAGGACGGGTGTTCAAGCTGTTGCAGTACCGGGCCGACGTTCCGTCGCGCAAAGATGTCTCCGGGCAGGAGCAGCACGGGGATGCGGTTAATAGTGGCGGTGGCGGCGCCCGTGACCATGTTGGTCGCCCCGGGACCAATAGAACTGACGCAGGCAAAGGTGCGAAGCCGGTTGCTCATCTTCGCGAAGGCGGTGGCGATGTGCACCGAGCCTTGCTCGTTCTTGGTCATGTAATACTGAAACTTTGGATACTGTTGTAACGCCTGCCCAATGCCTGCGATGCAACCGTGACCGAAAATGCCGAGGCAGCCGGCAAAGAACGGCTGACGCCGCCCGTCGCGCTCGACGTGCTGGTGCATGAGAAACTGGATGATGGCCTGCCCGGTGGTAAGTCGTTTCGTCTTCATGGGATTTGATGTATCAAAAGCCGCCGCGTTCTTCGATAAATTTTAGTGCCTCCTGTTCGTAGGCCATGAAATTGGCACAACCATGCCGAGTGACAACGATCGCTCCACCGGCGTTGCCCATGCGCGCGGCTTTGTACCAGTCCCACCCTTTCACGAGCCCGTAAATGAAGCCGGAAGCGAACGCATCGCCGGCGCCGAGGACGTTATAGACCTCCACCGGGAAGCCGGGTACATCGGTCGGCTTGCCGTCCGATGGAAAAAGCGTGGCCCCCTTCTCGCCGCGTTTTACAACAATCAGCTTCGGACCGTGCCGCTGCATGGCGTGGACGGCATTCTCCAAATCGCCGGCAACGCGCGCTCCGGAAATCTGCGAGTGGCTGACATTGACCTGCGTCGGATCGGTCAGGTTGGCAGCTTTGCACTCATCCTCGGTACCGAGTACGATGTCCACCACAGGCAACGCTGCGCGCACGGTGACCCCGAAGGCACGGGCGTCGTGCCATTGGTTCGGGCGAAAATCCAGATCGAGCACCACGGTCGCGCCCGCGGTCCGGGCCTGTTCGGCGGCAAACAGGTTGGCGCTGCGACTCGGCTCCCGGCTGAGTCCCGTTCCAGAAAACTCAAACACGCGACAGTCGGCGATGGGTGTTCTGAGAACGTCATCAATCGAAAGCTGGTTGTCCGCGCAATTGTCCCGGTAATAAACGAGCGGGAATTTGTCCGGCGGCTCGATGCCAAGGATCACCGCGCTGGTGCGGCTCTCGGGTTTGCGTGGAATGAATTTGCTTTCCACGCCTTCCTGTTTGAGGAAATTCAAAATGAAATCGCCCACGGGATCTTCGCCCACCGCCGTGAGCACGGCGGTGCGGAGTCCGAGACGTTGCGCGCCGACCGCAATATTCGTCGGCGAGCCACCGACGTACGCCGCGAAGGATTTAATCTGCGGGAACGGCGCGCCGACCTCATTCGCATAGAGATCAATGGATGAACGGCCCATCGTGATGAGGTCAAAAGCGGGAGTTGGTTTGGTCATATTCTAAAGCGACTTTGCGTTGGCGGTCTTCTCCATATCCAAGGTCACCATCGGCACGCGGGGATCCAAAGTCTTCCAGGTTTCCTTGATCCAGGCGTGCTCTGGATCATCCGCATTGGCGAGCGATTGCGCGCTGCCAGCCAGGAAATTCAAATAGTAAGTCGGGTAGCCGTGCGCCGCTGCCACAGGATGGTAACCTTCCGGTACGAGCACCACGTCGTGGTGGGGCGCCCCCCACACGTCATCGAGGCGGCTATCCGCGGGATAGACGCGCGGGCTAGCGTAGCCCGTGGGCCGATCAAACTTGTAGAAGTAAGTTTCCTCCAGGTCGGCTTCCAACAGTT
>CAYSDO010000076.1:0-13991 GCA_964429665.1 uncultured Bifidobacterium sp. | reverse complement strand
CCTGAAATCTGGCTGCCAACCTCCACCTTGAGCACGGGATTCAACGTTCCAGTGGCCGTTACCGCTTGAATAAGGTCACCCCGTGTGATCTTTCCCGTGGTGAATTCAACCGTTGCGTCTCCCTTACCCTTGTAAAGCCACGCACCGCCGCCAATGGCGACAGCGATCAACACCACAATGACGAACCATTTCATCCCACCCGACTTTTCATTGTTTGCCATAATCCAGAGGCGAGTATAGACGAAGGAAACCACCAAATGCTTGAAAAAAGTTTTCTCGAAATGCAAAGCTCACCCATTTTGTGACTGAGACCGTCCCACTCCCCGGCTTTCATGTTCCGCCCCTTGGCATTCTAAACCTTGATCTTCATCGTAATCTTGATCCCCGGCGATTGTGTGTCCGTCCTCCCCCTCCACCTCGACCCCGGAAAGGGATTGCGGTTGAGGTGTCGAATCTAAAGTCGCGTTTTCATCAGCCATCTTCCATCTTCGCTACACCACCTGCTCCGTGTCCCACAACGCCGTCTCCATTCCAATGATCCACCACTTCAAGTTCATCAGACCCGCCTCACGCCATCCCAACGCGGCCTGCGTTCCAGTCATTTGACGTTTCATTCCAGTTTTACTTCTCCCCACAACCCAATTCTGGCTCTTCATTCTCACCGCATCCTGCAACAGCATTGACACAACCGCCGGGTAGGAGTAGAATCGGGTCATGCCCCGTGCGTTGCCCGTTGCCGCCGAGTTGCAGATGGGTACTTGAACGCACGTCACCAACCTGTTGTTTCGCGCGAAGAAAACTGAAACCGCAATCCAAACCGAACTCAACTTGTGTCAATACTAAGGACCCTTTAATGATGGCAATGGGCGGTGAATTTATGCGAAGAATTCCAGTCACCATTTGCGCGGTTTTTATTCTGGCCATTTTGGTTATTGCGTGCGATCGCAAAAGCGGTGTGCACGCCGGTTCATCGAAACGGGCTGCGACTCAAGACGCCCATAACGCGATCAGCAATAAGGATGATCTACGGCGGATTCTGATTCCCGGGATGCCAACGAACGAAATCATCGTTGCCCTTGGTCAACCTGGTTGGGTTCAAGACTTGGGCAAAGACAGCCAAATGTGGGACATAGGATTGCGTCCGTTCGCTGAAAATGAGGCTGCGCAGGGAAATCACCCTCTGTATGTCATTGGGGTCTCCATTGGGATTACCAACGGACATTTAGCAAACTGGGGATATATTTTTGGCAGTATCCCAAACGATCGAGTTATGCAGAAGGAAAATATACTGTATCAGGGTAAAACTCTTTTAGATTCGGCGGATTTGAAATTTTTTGTTGTCAGCAACACACCAGTTCCCGATGGACGACTTATTGACACGGATCATTTTCCAAAACTCGGATTTATTGGAGGATCTCCAACACTCAAAATTCGTGGGTTGAAGGAACTGATCCTAAAGGAACGGGTGTTTTCAGAAGGACAAGGACGCACGAACTGGTTTCTTAGCATCGTTCTGAACAGCGAAGATGCTCCACAACTGGAGGCTATAACGGAGACTAACATTTCAATGAAGGTCTTGATCATGATAGGCAATGAATTTATTTCTGCACCGAGGATCACAGTTCCCGTAGCAACAGGAAGGTTTGACGTCGACTTTGAAGACAGGTCACTGATGGAGTCCATGAGAAAGCAATTGGTAGAAATGGAGCGTCAAAGTCAGTAAAGGTGAAAGGGGCGTCTTCTCTTGTCTGCAGAGAGGGTGGCAGTTGGCAGTTCTTACCTGATTACTTTCAATTCACGCGGGAACTTTTCCCATTTCAGAACGATCTGTTTGGCTGTTCGGCAATCTACGCCAGCAACGGCTTGACCACTTCACCATGCACATCGGTCAGGCGAAAGTCACGGCCCTGGAATCGGTAGGTCAATTTGGTGTGCTCCAAGCCAAACAAATGCAGGATTGTCGCATGGAGATCGTGGACGTGAATCTTGTTCTCGGTCGCATAAAAACCGAAATCGTCCGTCCTGCCATGAACAATGCCCGGCTTGATGCCGCCACCCGCAAGCCAGACGGTGTAGCCATGCGGATGATGGTCGCGCCCGATCTGGTCAGGCTTCAGATTGCCCTGCATCATCGGCGTGCGGCCAAATTCCCCGCCCCAGACCACAAGCGTTTGATCCAGCAGGCCGCGTTGTTTGAGGTCCTTGATCAGCGCAACAGCCGGCTGATCCGTTTCCAGGCAGCGCTTTTTCAAATCGAACACCAGGTTGCCATCAGGCCCGCCGTGATGATCCCAGCCGCGATGATACAATTGAACAAACCGCACGCCGCGTTCGACCAGCCGCCGCGCGAGCAGGCAGTTGTTGGCGAATGAGGCACGGCCAGGCGTGGTGGCGTACGCCTCGTGCATGGCTGCTGGCTCCTTTGAGATGTCCATGACATCCGGAACGCTGGTCTGCATGCGGTAGGCGAGTTCGTAGGCGGAGATGCGCGTCTCGATTTCCGGATCGCGGAGGACGTCATAGCGCATCTGGTTCAAGTCATGCAACGCGTCGAGTGACTGGCGGCGGCGCTCATCGCCCATTCCCTTGGGGTTCGACACAAACAATACCGGATCGCCCTGCGATCTGAGCTGCACGCCCTGATGAACGGTGGGCAAAAATCCACTGCCCCAGGAATTGTTTGTGAGCGGCTGGCCGACGCCGGTGGTCATGACCACAAACGCCGGCAGGTCCTTGCTTTCGCTGCCAAGTCCATAACTGAACCATGCGCCCATGCTAGGCCGGCCGGACAACTGCGCCCCGGTGTTCATGAACAGGGTGGCCGGGTCGTGATTGAATGCCTCGGAATACAAACCCTGCACGAATGCAACGTCGTCCACAATGGTCGAGAGATGGGGCAGCAGTTCCGAGAGCCAGACTCCGGATTTGCCGTGCTGCTGGAACTTGTAAGTGGTTCCGAGCAGGGCGGCATCCTTGCCGATCTGCGCGAGCCGGATGTTCTTCAAGATTTCATCCGGCATCTTCTGGCCATTGCGCTTGATCAGCTCGGGTTTGTAGTCAAACAGATCCAGATGCGACGGCCCGCCCGATTGGAACAGGTAGATAATGTTTTTGGCTTTCGGCGCGAAATGCGTGCCGGGCAGTGGTGACCCCGCAGCTTTTGCCGGCGCTGCAAAAAGATTCTCGTTCAGCAAGGATCCCAGAGCGAGAGCGCCCATGCCGGTGCCGCATTGCTGGAAAAATTTCCGGCGGGTGACGTATTTGAGGTTTTCGAGATTGGGGTCAGACATAATCAACCTTTCGTGAGAGTCTCATCCAGATTCAGCAACACATTGGCGACCATCATCCATGCAGCCAGCTTGCGAACATCAAGATTGCCGGGCCGCTCGGCAGTGCCGTGATTGACCAATGCTTCCGCCGAATTCAAATCGCGTTCAAAGCCTCTCAATTGTTCCTCGTAAAGCTTTACCAAGCGTTGACGTTCGAGTTTGGTGGGAGGCCGCGAGGTGCAGAGACGGAATGCATAATCAATTTGTTGTCCAGGATCACCCCCGCCTTGAAGCAATATGCGTTGGGCCAGCACCCGCGAGGCCTCCAGCAACGTCGGCTCGTTCAAGGCCGCCAGCGCTTGCAATGGCGTGTTCGAACGCGGGCGGCGCGCGATGCAAACATCGCGGCTAGGCGCGTCAAAAGTTGCAAAGGCAGGATAGGTGCAGACGCGGCGCCAAAAGGTGTAGATCGCGCGGCGATAAAGGTCCGGCCCGTCGCTTGTGGGCCATTCGTCCATGCCGATCTCAGGTCGGAGGAAGCCGAGTTCCTTCCAGAGATTCGGCACTTGTTCGGGGAAGACGCTTGGGCCGCCCACTTCCGGGTTCAACAAACCACTGACCGCCAGCGCCTGATCACGAATCATTTCAGGATCCATGCGGAATCGCGGACCTCGGGCAAGCAACCGGTTATAGACATCCTTCTCCAAACGCTTGTCATCCGTGGCCGCGCTTTGGCGGTAGGTTGCCGACATGACAATGAGTTTGATGATGTGCTTCACATCCCATGCATGATGGGATTCGGAATGGCCGGTGGAGGCCTTGGTCAAAGTGGGCTGCATGAATTCGCAGGCGAGCCAGTCCAAAAGTTCGGGATGGGAAGGCAACTCGCCCTGCTTGCCGAAATCCTCGCTGGTCTTCACGATCCCAGTGCCAAAGAAGTGATCCCAAAAGCGATTCACGGTGACGCGGGCGGTGAGCGGATTGTCCGACCTGACCAGCCACCTGGCCAGTGCAAGACGATTGGCAGGTTGATCGTTTGGCAGAGGAGGCAAAACCGCAGGGGTGCCCGGTTTGACCTCCTTGCCCTTATCCAAAAAGTTTCCCCGCACCTGGACGAACGTCTGACGAGGCTCATCCCTCTCCTTCATGACAAGGGTTGTGAACTTCGTGCCAGCCAGTTCGGTTTCCCGTTCGTTGAGCCTGAAGATTTCCCGTTCCAGGTTGCGGATCACGGGGGAAGCCGCGCGGAAGTGCGCGGCCAGTTGTCGTTGTTGTTCGAGAGTGCGTTGAGGAGAAGGAACGGCGAGCAACCCGGCGACTTCCAGAGTCACAGGCCAAAGCTTTGACGGGTCAGTCTCGCTGGTCACAGAAAGACGCAGACGACCAATGGTGTGATTGTTCCCGTGGTACGAATCGAATCTGAAACCCAGCTTTGCGCCGGAATCAAACCGCACCGGCTCCTTGAGTTCAGCGATGAGAAAGTGACGCTGGCCGAATTTGGGACCGATCGCCCATCCGGTTTTTGGATTGCGATCCACCGCGTGTTCAGCCCTGTAGTACTGCTGCTCCCAGTCAGCGGATGCCTTCCCAAATGCGATCGTAGTCGGAGCCGTTGAATTGCCGGACTTTGGTGACGCCGTCATGCCGAGTTCGTCCAGAATGAAGTTACCGGTCTGCCCCCAGCGGCCAGGACCGTTCTTGGGCAGACTTGGATCAGGCAAAACCTCCAGCAGAATTGCAGTGATGTTCTTCAGGCCCGTCTCAGCCTCGATTTGGTATGTATCGTACATCGAGTTCACACCCGTCGCGAGGATGGATCCGTCAGGAAGATTTGTGAACGTGGCGCCACCAGTGGAAATCAAGTTTGTGAGATTCAACGTCACCCACACGTCAGGCTGGACGGAAACCTTCTTTTCCCAAGCCTCCTGTTCCTTGGGAAGATTCCGCTCGGCCTCCACCAAATCCTGCTTCAATTTCGCCAAACGTGAATGCAAGTAATCGATTCTTGGCTGAACAAGGGGAGGTGGGACGGGCATGCTTGGTTCGGTACCATTGCCTCGATCAGCGGTATTGTTGAAAAAAGAATAAAGGCTGTAGTATTCCTCCTGCGAAATGGGGTCATATTTGTGCGAATGACATTCGGCGCACATCATGGTGAGTCCCATCCAGGTGGTTGCCGTGGTCGCCACGCGATCCTTGATTGCCTTGGTACGATATTCCTCATCATCACCGCCACCTTCATCGTTCGATTTGGTATTGCGATGAAACCCGGTGGCAATCTTTTGTTCCAATGTGGCATTCGGGAGCAGATCGCCAGCAAGCTGCTCTATCGTGAACCGGTCAAACGGCATGTTCTTGTTGAACGCATTGATGACCCATTCGCGGTAGGCCCACATTGAACGTGCCAGATCCACCTGATAGCCGTTGGAATCTGCATATCGCGCCAGATCGAGCCAACCTCGTGCGAAATTTTCCCCGCAATGCTTCGAGGCGAGCAACCGGTCAACAAGCTTCTCGTAGGCTTGAGGGCTGCGGTCGTTCACAAACGCATCCACCTCTGCGATGGAAGGCGGTAGCCCGGTGATATCAAGGCTCAGGCGTCGGATCAACGTGGGCCGATCGGCCTCGGGGGATGGAGACAATTGCTCGTGCTCCAACCGGGCAAGTATGAAATTGTCGATCGGATTGCGGGGCCATTTGCGATTCTTTACTTCGGGCAACTTTGCACGTTCCGGAGTCACAAAGGCCCAGTGCTTCTTCCATTGCGCGCCCTCCTGCACCCATTTCTTCAACAGAGCAATCTGCTCCGGTTTGAGCGGCTTGTTGTGTTTGGCTGGCGGCATGAGCTCCTCCTCATCGGCGGAAGTAATGCGTTCAACCAATGCGCTGTTCTTCAGATCGCCCGCCACCAGAGCGCGGCTGCCCGACTTGAGTTCCTTGAAGGCGCCCTCCTGTACATCCAGACGCAGACCCGCCTTGCGTTTGGTTTCATCAGGCCCATGACAGGTGAAGCAATGCTCCGACAAGATCGGCTGAATATCGCGGCTAAAGTCAACTTTCACAGGATCGGCCGCACGGACGACAGGCAAAGCCGGTTGAA
Organism: uncultured Bifidobacterium sp.; assembly: GCA_964429665.1. Taxonomy (GTDB): domain Bacteria; phylum Verrucomicrobiota; class Verrucomicrobiia; order Limisphaerales; family JADLHS01; genus JADLHS01. The sequence continues at coordinate 7,622 of CAYSDO010000076.1, read as the reverse complement.
AAATGACGAGGAGCAATGCGGCATCAAGGACACCGCTCAGAGATGCAATTCGCTTTAACATAGGGCGGGCCTGACTCTACCAAGCGCGCCGCAGCTTTACAACCTTGCCTTGAAGTTGATCTTGAAACGGCAGGCATCGCCGACCGACACCAGTCCCAAAAGTCCGGTTTTGGCTTTATTTCAAACATGGAACTGATCGATTCTTGAACCAATGAACAGACGGAACTTCCTTGTTGGCGCAGCGCTACTGCCGTGGGCCATGGAGAGCCTCGCTGTAAATTCACCCGAAACGACATCTGCATTGTTGAAGTCGGCGGTTCGTGACGGAATTGCGCCCGGAGCTGCCATCGTTACATCACACCGAGCCTCCGTAAAATTGAAAATGGCGGTTGGAACTTATTGTCGTATTGGCGACCGGCAGGCGCATCTGACGTTGGACACGCTGCACCCTTTATACTCATTTTCCAAATTGATCACCGGCACCGTGGTGGCGATCACGAAGTCCGAGGGCCTGTTGGATTACGGAGATTTGGTGTCGAAACACATCCCTGAGTTTGGAGGCGGAGGAAAGGAAACAATCACCCTCCGCCACTGCCTGACACATTCCGCTGGTCTGGCCAAGGTGGAATCCAAAGCAGTTCATCACGCCGCCGGGTGGAATCAGGCCCTGCAAAATCTTTGCGCTGCCACTGTAGAATGGCCGCCCGGCTCCAAAACAGCCTATCACGGCTGGAGTGGTGCGTTCCTGGCAGCGGAATGCGTCCGAAGAGTCAATGGTGGCATGTCATGGGCAGAACTGTGTCGCTCCAAGCTGTTTGACCGGCTCGGGACAAAATCGCTTTCGTATGATTTGCCAGCCCACAGCACCAGCGTCGCAATCGTTCCCCAGCCATCCGCTGAAAAGCCGTTGCCCAAGACTGTCGAAGTTGCATTTGGATACGCAGGACAACCAGGTGCGGGATGCTTCGGAACACTGGGTGACGCGCTCAAGGTTCTTCAGTTGCACCTGCAGGAAGGTGTCTGGAAATCAAGGCGGCTGATCGCACGCGAGGTGTTTCAGGAAATGCACACTGTTCAATTTGGAAAGGAAATTGAAGCAGCTCACATTGCGGGGAAATCACCGGATCATGAGACGTGGGGACTCGGCCCATTGCTACGCGGGACCGACCCGTCAAACGGTAGTCACAAGTGGTTCGGCTTCGCCAACCAATCCGCTTCCACAATCTTTGGGCATGCCGGCATTGACACGCTGATTGGAGTCGGCGATTTGAAGAGTCGTGTGGCATTTGTTTTCGCCACAACCAACTCGCCAAACCCAGCCAATAAAACCATTCCGCTACGCAACAGCATTACGGACTCGGTTTTTGGCTGAGCCGTCGCCTGCTCAAATCCTGGGTCGCTTTGCTTTTTCTGAGGGGCTTGTATAATCGAAACAAAAAAGAATATGACTCTCGCTCACAAGAAACTGTTTGTGACAGGTCGACGTTCATGCGCGCTGCTGTTCCTGCTTTTTGCTCACTGCGTTGTTCAAGCCGCTGACCGCCCACCCAACATCGTGTTCATTCTTGCCGACGATCTCGGCGCCAGCGACCTCGCCTGCTATGGCGCGGACCTGCACGAGACGCCGCATCTCGATCAACTGGCGCGTGAAGGTGTAAAGTTTACGCAGGCATACGCAATGTCCGTCTGCACACCGACTCGTTCCTCGATTGTCACAGGCAAACACGCCGCCAGATTGCACATGACCACCTGGCGTGAATCTGCGATCTCATCTGGCGACCGCACCAAACCTCTGCTGCCCGCTCCATCCATTGGCGACCTGCCTCACAGCGAACTGACCCTGGCTGAAGTTCTGAAGCAAGCCGGCTACCTCACCATGCACGTTGGCAAATGGCATCTCGGCGATGCGGCCCATTCGCCGGAGACGATGGGATTTGAAATCAACATAGGAGGTACACACTGGGGAGCCCCCACAACCTACTTTCACCCGTTTAGCGGGCAGAGCAAAGGCGGAGGTGACTTCCGCTACGTACCTGGGCTCGGTTTGGGCAAGCCGGGAGATTATCTCACAGACAGATTAACCGATGAAGCGCTCAAGCTGATTGATCAAGCAGGCGAACGGCCTTTTTTTCTCAACCTCTGGCATCACAGCCCACACACGCCCATCGAAGGGAAGCCGGAGCAGGCGGAACACTACCGTCGCAAAATTAAACCTGGCCTTCATCATCAAAACGCAGAATACGCCGCCATGGTTCAATCGCTGGATGAAAGCGTTGGACGTGTCATGGCACATCTGAAAAAACGAGGTTTGGCAAGCAGGACAGTAGTGATCTTTGCGTCAGACAACGGCGGCTACACGAACCCGTTCCGGGGTAAAATCCCGACAGACAACTGGCCGTTGCGATCAGGCAAAGGCTCACTTTATGAAGGCGGTATTCGAGTTCCGCTGATTGTGCGATTGCCAGGGGTCACACCCAAAGGTAGCGTGTGCGATCAAATGGTCACCTGTGCAGACTTCTTCCCGACGATTCTTGAACTCTGCGGAGACACTGTCGCCCGATATGCTTCCGATGCTGGGAAAATCGACGGCCTCAGCTTTGTGGCGCAGTTGAAAAACCCAAAAGCCAGCCTGGCCAGAAGTGAACTATTTTTCCACTACCCCCATTACTACTTCAACACCACTCCGGTCAGCGCTGTGCGCGTGGGAGACTGGAAACTACTCGAATATTTCGAAGACAATCATGTCGAACTGTACAACCTGCGCGACGATCCTGCTGAGAGTCACGACCGTGCCATGGAACAACCCGATCGGGCCACGCAACTGCGATCCCGACTCCACGACTGGTGGAAAGAACTAAACGTAAACCTGCCGACCAGGAATCCTGACTACGCCGCCGACAAGGATACGAAACGCTGAACCGGCAGTGATCGCCGGTCCAGCAACAGACGCTGTGTTTGTGTCAACCTATGGCTCCAACTGAATGGCCAGATCCGTGACAGCCTTGCCTGCCGCGTCAGTAAATCGCAAACAACCCTGCCAGTCATTCCCCTCGTTGAATATCTTGAATACAATGACGTTCACACCTTTGCTCAACGTAATGTTTCGAGCAATGTCCGCGTCCTGATCCATCGAACGGGCTTCGGTGGCTTTGAGCACGAGCTTCCCGTTGAGATATACTTTCGACTGGTCATTGCTGCCCATCTTCAAGAACAAATTGCTCCGTTCTGTTTCAGATCGAACGTATGTAACCGCATAGGCGACCGTTTTCTCAGTGTCCTTGTTAAGGATCGCATTGAGGTCGAAGAAATAGTCGTTGGCTTTGATTTGCTTCCAGGAAAACTCCTTCCCAGCCACTGTCGCCTTGTCTCCTGCCTTGGGCTTCAACTGCCCCTCGTCCGCGATTTGATCTTTGTTGATGGCTTCTGAACCGTCGCTATCGGAAGCCAGTTGGATGGGAGCCAGCAGCACCCAATCGCAGATGAACCCGTCACGCCGCGGCGTAAGCGAGTTTGTAGCAGCATTGGCTTGTCCTGCAAAAAGACTCAGCATCAATGCACCTGTTGCAACAATCGTTCTTGTTTTCATAACTATTGGTGTTGGTTGTTTTGTCGCCTCGCACATTGGATAACCGCAGTGGATGTCCGACCTCGACACGGTTGTAGAGTCCCTGCCGGCATGTCAATTTCAAAACATCCACACGGCTGGCTAAGGTTTGCCCGCACATCCCAACATCAAGCTTCCGACCCGATATTGAATTAGTGTTGAGTGATAGACACGAAGCAGGCGATCTTACTTCCAGAACTGAGTCCGTGCGTCTACCTGACAATGATGCTGTTCACTGAAAGCCATACGCACCGACCGGTTGGAATTGCCGGTAGATATGACCTCAATCTTCTGAATCCTTAAGAAAGCTTTCACAAACTGCTCAATCATGTATTCCTCAACAACACGACATTGGCAGGCTTTGGCAATCCTGCTGTTGCTCGCCTGCGCCCATCCAGTCAACACCATTGCTGCACCCTCTCCAAGAGTTCCGCAACGCACACTGAGCGCCAAGGCTGGAGATTTAAGCATCCTCCTCAGACAGGAAGAATCGGGCATCAACCTGGTCAGCCTTAAAGATTCTCTGCTCGGAGAGGAACTGTTGAGCACAAATCAGTCACCGCTGTTCAATATCACACTCCGACAGGTGGTTTCTAAAGAAGAGGTTCGCTTAGGTGCGGATGAAGGCTGGTCATTAACGGCATTGCGCAAAACCCGCAATGGTTTTGAAGCTCATTGGGGACGTCCCGCTGACACCAATCTGACGGGCATCGCGGTGACTGCAATTGCCCGTGCGGACGATAGCAATTCATCCTGGCACTGGAAATTTCGCGTGGAGAATCACAGCACGAACTGGAGCGTATGGCGGGTGATCTTTCCACAAGTGGCTCTCGCTGATTTCGGAGATAAAGACAGCGTGTTTGTCCCACGCGGACCGGGGGAGGTGAAGCGCAATCTCGGTGAACGCACGTTCACCTACACAGGCAAATACACTGACGCCTGGTGTGTCATGCAATTCATGGCTGCTTATCGCGAAGGCGACCGACCAACCGGACTTTACGTCGCCATGCATGATCCATGGGGCAGTACCAAGGAAATTGGCCTGCATCGGGATCCCGGCCTGAGCAGCGTTCGCATGCGCTTTGATCATCCTGCGCCAGACATGGGCCGGGCCGGAAACGATTTCACATTGAGCGGTGAGGCCGTGTGGCAATTGCTCCGCGGGGATTGGTTTGATGCCTCCCAGATCTACAAATCCTGGGCTCGCAAACAGGCCAAGTGGTGGCCAAAGCTTACTGCCCAAGGCCGTACCGATACACCACTTTGGATGCGCGAAATGAATGTCTGGGCGCAGACAAGCGGCAGTTCTGAAGAGTGTGTAAACAAGGTCGAGGCATTCCAGAAATTCCTGAACGTGCCCGTCGGCTTCCATTGGTACGGCTGGCACCAGATCCCTGGCGACAACGACTATCCGCACTATTTCCCGGCCATAACAAATTTTGCCGAGGGCGTCCGCGCGCTGCAACGCTCGAACGTTTTCGTGATGCCCTATATCAATGGCCGGCTCTGGGACACACACGATCAAGGAACGAACGATTGGCAATTCGGTCGGCTGGGGCTAAAGGGCGCGAGCAAAAAGGAAAATGGCCTGCCCTACATCGAGACTTACGCCAGCAAAGAAACCAATGGTGAAAAGGTGCGCCTGGCCGTGATGTGCCCGACATCTCCAGTGTGGCAGCAGACCGTCAGCAACCTTGTGCTCAGACTGTTGGGGGAAGTCGGCACTGTCGCCGTTTACATAGACCAGGTTGCAGCAGCCACACCCATGCTTTGCATGGATGCAAGCCATGGCCATCCACTCGGTGGCGGTCATTGGTGGAATGAAGGCTATTGGAAGATGCTCGATTCGATCCGACACGCCATGCCGCCGGGAACCATGCTCACCAGCGAATGCAACGGCGAACCGTTCATCCGCTGGTTCGATGGCTACCTCATGTGGACATGGGAACGCGACGGGCAAGTGCCGGCGTTCCCGGCTGTCTATGGCGGCACCGTTCAGATGTTTGGCAGGTTGTACGGAGGAGGCGAAACCAAGGACCTGGCCTTCAGAACCAAGGCCGCGCAGCAACTCGTCTTTGGTGAACAGATCGGCTGGCTCGATCCAGGCATCATCAAGGAAAAGGAAAACTCGGAATTCTTCAAGCAGGTGGTTCAAACGCGCTCGAGGCTCAGTCGCTACTTTTACGCCGGCGAAATGGCGCGCCCACCAAAACTCCTCGGCAACATCCCATCCACGAAGTCGGACTGGCAATGGTCCGGACGCTGGTGGGTCACCAACGACGCCGTCCTTACCGGGGCCTGGAAAATCCCCGCAGAGAAAAAGATGGTGATGATGTTCGCCAATGTCAGCGACGAATCAGTCACAGCCACGATCCGGTTTGACCCAAAGGCTTATGGCATTTCTGCCAGGAACATCGCTTGTGAGAAATGGTTTGCCGATGGCGAAGCCCAAGAGAAGCTAAAGTTGTCATTCGCTTCCGGGAGGTCGAAAATCCTGGAACAACAAATCCTCTTTGCTCCGCGTCGAATCCAGATTTGGGAACTGCACTGGTAAACTTTGGCAATCAGGAGTCAAAGACGTCCATATCTCTACTCTCACAAAAGAAGCAGTTCACCTTCTGTTAATCTTAATGCTCAAGGCATTTCCCACCTGAGCGAAATCGAAAAGCGATTGTCCGAAATAGCGGATGGCAGGGGTCACCCCAAATATGCTTCCGCGAAATAGCCAGAGCGTTTAACCCATCGTTTAGCAGGGGGGCTCTGCCTTCTCAACTAATCTTGTTAGTGATGTGATCTCACAAACTCTTCGGAGAACCGGACTGAAGATTCTGTTTGCCGACCACCTGCCATCCTTCGGAGGTCAGCCTTAACAAAAAACTCTCCAAGGTTTCTGTCAACACTTCCACATCGCCACTTGGAGTCTTGTGAAAGCAAACGGATTTACTCGTCGTTTGCTCCGCTACTACAGACCTTATTTCTCGAAGGTCATGCTTAGTAAGCCCTGAGTCGGTCATGGTGGAACAACCGGCTGGTGTACCAAGCAAAACAGCGAGAGCAAAACATGAAGTTTGTCCAAATCTTTGAAGTCCCCGATGACGAAGCTTGGAGGGAATGGAGTCGAAGCAGGCGGCAATCAAAGTTGTCATAACGTGGTTTTATTGCAGGCATGTATCTTTGTCAACGAGGGTTCCCAGCCTCTTGATCTTCACCGAACCAGCGTTCATTTGACGACAATGGGGATATGTAGGGCGCCATTCACGGATTGCACTGGCAGGAATGCTTGGTCAACATGCTTCAAGCATTGACGCCCGAACGGTGCGCCGAACTTTATTTCCAAACATGAAACCAACCAGCACTTTGATCAACCGCCGCCGTTTTCTCCGCAACAGCGCCACGGCCATGGCTTCCGCCGTTGCCGCGCCGATGATTCTGCCCTCCTCCGTCCTGGGCATGGGCGGGGACACCGCACCGAGCGAGCGGATCAACATGGGTTTCATCGGGCTGGGCGGACAGGGCACGGGGCATCTGCTCGGCGGCGCGTGGACGTATGTGGCGGGTGGTTACGTGGCGCGGCCGGATGTGCAGGTGCAGGCGGTCTGTGACGTGCGCAAGGAACGCCGCGAATCCGCGCAACAACGGTGCAATGAATTTTACGCCGGGAAACTCGGGCAGGCCGGTTACAGCGGTGTGCGCGCCTATTCAGATTTTCGTGAGGTGCTTGCCCGTCCGGATATTGATGCGGTGCTGCTGGCGCTGCCGTATCACTGGGCGGCACCGATGGCGACGATGGCGGCGCGGGCGGGCAAGGATGTTTATTGCGAGAAGCCCATCGCGATCACGCTGGAGCAAGGGCGAAATCTTGTGGAGACTTGCAATCGTTTCGGGCGCATTTATCAGGCGGGCACCCAGCAGCGTTCGGAATATGGCGGCAAATTCCGCCAGGCTTGCGAACTGGTTCGCAATGGTCGCATTGGGCGGCTCAAGGAAGTGTATGCCTATCGTCAGCCAGGCGCGTTTT
>CAYSDO010000075.1:3824-14010 GCA_964429665.1 uncultured Bifidobacterium sp. | reverse complement strand
ATGATCACGAGCGCAGCGCGAGCAGAGAAAATAAAATTGCAACGTGGTGTCTATCTGGCGGTGAGCGGACCGAGTTTTGAAACACCGGCTGAGATCCGCGCATTTGCAAGGCTTGGCGCGGATGCTGTCGGCATGAGCACAGTACCGGAAGTGATTGTAGCGCGACAGTGCGGCCTTCGGGTAACGGCGATTTCATGCATCACCAACCTGGCCGCCGGTCTTGGAGGCGGAACTGTATCGCACGAAGAGGTTTTGGAAACGGGTCGCCGCGTCAGAAGAATTGGGGCACGGCTTCTCAAACGATTTGCGAAGATTTATGGGGCAAGGAAAAAATAGGAAACGAACTGCTCGAACACGGTCAACAAAATCGGAATTAGTGCTGGCCGCCGCAATAGCGCGCGAGCGGGCTGTGGCACCTTACTCGAATTTCCTGGTGGGCGCGGCGTTGCTCACCCGAAACGGTAAAATTGTCACAGGTGCAAACGTGGAGAGCGCGAGCTACGGTCTGACGTGCTGCGCCGAACGAGTGGCGTTGTTCAAGGCGTTGACGGAGGGGGAACGAGATTTCGTGGCGGTCGCGGTCGTGGCGCGGACCAAGCGTGGGGCAATGCCCTGTGGTGCATGCAGGCAATTGCTTGCGGAATATGCGCCGAAAGCTCAAGTGTTCGTTGCCGACGGCGATGCGTTGAGCAAAATCCGGAAGTCCACCGTCAAAAAGTTGTTGCCGGGCGCGTTTACCGGCGACGCGTTCCAATAACATCATTTGACTCCGGAGCCGCTTTCGCATTCAATCAGCTTATGCATATTACGAGTCTTAAAATGTTTTGCGATCTGGCGGAAACCGAGAGCTTCACAAAGGCCGCACACATCAACGGTGTCACCCAGTCGGCAGTCAGCCAGCAGATCAGTTCCCTGGAGCGACAGTTCAAATCCCTGCTCATCGAACGCAGCAAGAAAAAGTTCCGGTTGACCCGCGAGGGCGAGGTACTTTACGAATACAGCAAGCAAATCATCCAGACGTACGGCGGCTTGCAAAGCAAGCTGCAGGAGATCAAGAACATCATTTCCGGCACGATCCGAGTTTCGACGATTTACAGCATTGGCCTGCATGATCTGCCACCGTACATCAAACGGTTTTTGAAGGAGCATCCCACAGTCCATGTTCACGTGGAATATCGCCGCGCAAACCAGGTTTACGAGGACGTTCACAGCAATGTCGTGGACCTCGGCCTGGTGGCTTATCCGGCCAAGGATCCAAAACTGGAAACCATTTCATTGCGCAAAGACCCCCTTGTTCTCATCTGCCATCCGCAGCATCCCTTCGCAAAACAGCGCAGCATCAAACTCAAGTCCGTGGGCGGACAAAAGTTTATCGCGTTTGAACCGGACATTCCCACCCGCAAGGCGTTGGACAAAATCCTCAAGGACGCCGGGGTCGAAGTGAAAAACGTCATGGAGTTTGACAACATCGAAACCGTGAAGCGCGCGGTGGAGATAGATGCGGGCGTCTCCATCGTGCCGCAGGGAACGATCACCCAGGAAGTCTCCAAGCAAACGCTTGTATCGCTGCCGATCGAAGATGAAGAATTGTTCCGCCCGCTCGCTGCCATCTACAAAAAGAACAAGGTGCTCTCTCCCGCGATGCGGCAGTTCATCAACATCATCAAGGAAAGCGGCGCCAAGGTCCTGGCATGAGGGCCGTAAGCCGTAACAGCGGGACTGTGCAAACGACAGGGCAATTCCCCGTCGTACGCCCACGCCGGTTGCGGCAATCAGCCGCACTGCGCAGGCTCGTCAGTGAAACCAGTTTCAACGCCTCGCACCTGGTGTTGCCGTTGTTCGCCCGCAACGGACGCAAACTGCGCAAGGCCATCAATGCGATGCCGGGTGTGTTTCAACTTTCACCGGATGAACTTTTGCGCGAGGCCGCGCACGCATTTGAACTCGGCGTCCCGGCGGTGCTTCTCTTTGGCATTCCCGAGGACAAAGATTCGAAGGCGAGCGGCGCGTATGCAAAAAACGGCATCGTCCAGCAAACGGTCCGCCTGCTGAAAAAGGAACTTCCTCAACTGCTGGTCATCACCGATGTTTGCCTGTGCGAATACATGGAACACGGTCACTGCGGCATCGTTCACGCCGGCAGGCACGGCGCAAGAATCCTGAATGATCCCACTCTCAAACTTCTTGCACGCGCAGCAGCAAGCCACGCCGAAGCGGGTGCGGATATCGTTGCACCAAGTGACATGATGGATGGCCGCGTGCGGGCAATCCGCTCAGAACTGGATCGCTCAGGTTTCACCGACACGCCGATCATGTCCTACGCCGCGAAGTTTGCGTCTGCATTCTACGGGCCGTTCCGCGAAGCGGCGGAATCCTCACCAAAGTTCGGAGACCGCCGAAGCTATCAGATGGACGCGGCCAATGCACAGGAGGCGTTGCGGGAAGTGGCATTGGACATCCAGGAAGGAGCCGACATCGTGATGGTGAAGCCCGCGCTCGCCTACCTCGACATTCTGCATCGTGTGAAACACGAGTTTGGCTATCCCACGGCTGCCTACGCCGTGAGCGGAGAGTATTCGATGGTTAAGGCGGCGGCGGCAAAGGGCTGGATTGATGAACGGGCCGTCACCATGGAAAGCCTTCTTGCGATGCGCCGCGCTGGTGCCGACATCCTGATCACTTACTCTGCCACGGACGTGGCAAAATGGTTGAAGGAAGGCTGACTAGGGCAGTCCCAAGTCCGGGTTTCAAAGCTGCAGAGTCTCAAACCCCGAGCCACGCCTTACGGTGCGGGCTTGGGCGAAGCGGAAAGGAAGGCATAAGCGATCAGGCCGATGATGATCACCACCACGACAACGGCAATGACCAGGAACATCTTGTTGGCCTTGTTGTCCTTCTTGGAAAAACCCTTGCCCGAGGTGTCAAAGCCTTTCGCGCCTTGTTCGAGATCAGTAAGACTCACGCCACGCGACATCACAACAGTGTTGTCCGGCCCCTTTTTGGAAGGCGCTGAAGCGGCTGGGGATGGGACCGCTCCGGGTGCGGCTTCCGATTCCAAGCGCATTTCAATCTGACCAAGTCGGAGAATCTGCCCGGCCTTCAGGACAGACTCGGTTATCTTCTCGCCGTTGATGAACGAACCATTGGTGGAGTTAAGGTCCTTGACCACGACTTCCGCGCCACGCAAAAGGATTTCGCAGTGATGGCTCGATACGGACGGGTCGGTAATTGGGAACGTGTTGTCGTCAACGCGACCGACAGTGGTTTTATCCACGTTCAATTCATGGAACTTGCCGATGAGTCCCTGACTGAGAATGACGAGTTTGGCCATAGTTGCGTTTCAACGAAAAAATAACTGTGCAGGTAAATTCAAGTCAAACGCAATCCTAGATATGTTTTTCAACAGTAACATGACAATACTGCTTGAATTCCGTCACGCTTTCCGATGGATCATCTCCCGGAACTCGGCGAACAAAGGCGTCGAGTCGTGCGGGCCGGGCGAAGCCTCGGGGTGGTATTGCACACAAAAGATCGGTTTCGCCCTGTGTCGCAAGCCTTCCACGGTTTGATCGTTTAGATTGATCCGGTTCACCACCACATCCGAAGGCAGTGACTTCGACTCCACGGCGAAGCCGTGGTTCTGCGACGTGATTTCAACCCGACCGGATTCCAAGTCCTTGACGGGCTGATTGCCGCCACGATGACCAAATTTCAGTTTGAAAGTTTTCCCGCCGAGTGCCTGGCCGAGAATCTGGTGGCCCAGGCAGATGCCAAAAATTGGAATGCCATGATCCACCAGCATCTTCACCTCGCGTACAATGTAGTCGAGCGCGGCAGGCTCGCCGGGGCCGTTCGACAGAAAAATTCCCGCCGGCGTGTGCTTGAGAGCTTCCGCCGCGGTCGCGGTCGCCGGCAACACCTGTGTCTTGAATCCATGCTGCCGCAATCGGCGGAGGATGTTGTATTTCATCCCGAAATCGAATGCCACAATTGGATCTTCAGCAGGCGGCAGCGGTTTGCGGACGCTCCGCGCATCTCCCACCTTGAGACCGCGCACCAGATCGAACGCCGCGCTCTGCTCGTCTTTGACATCCCACGCGAACGCCTGCTTGTGCGTGACCTCCTTCACATAATCCGCGCCCACAAGGCCATGCCATTCCTTCGCGCGCTTCACCGCTTCGACCTGGTTCATGCCCTCGGTGGAAATAAATCCGTTCAACGCGCCACGCACACGTAGTTTCTTGGTCAGTGCGCGGGTGTCAATTCCCTGGATGCCGGGAATGTTGCTCCGTTCGAGATACTCGGGCAGCGAACAATCCGCGCGCCAGTTGCTGACCACGGGCGAAACCTCGCGCACCGCAAAACCTCCCACGTGTGGCCGCCACGATTCCACGTCCACATTATTCACACCGTAGTTGCCAATGAGAGGATACGTCATGGTCACGATCTGTCCCTTGTAGGACGGGTCGGTGAGAATCTCCTGATAGCCCGTCATTGACGTATTGAAACAGACCTCGCCGCAGGCGGACGCTTTTGCGCCGAAACCCGCGCCGTGGAACACCGAGCCGTCTTCGAGAGCCAGAATCGCTTTCATTTGAATCGAACCGGCGCAGATGCTACGAACCACACGTGAATCTTCAAGCTGCAAAACCATTCTGCCGTTTGACGTGCTGGCAACGATGATGGCAATTGATGTTTTCCAGACTCTTCTCGCGAGCCAGCGGGACAAAAAAACTTTCGCCACGTTGCGTTACACGCCAACATTGCCACCCGAAAATGAAATCCATCCAATCCGTCCTGCTTCTTCTCGTGCTCGCGGGAAGTGTTACATCCATTCGATCTGCTGACGATCCCGCATCGGCTGTCATTCGCCATTCCTATCTGGTCATGGGTGGGAAGACCGCGATCATCGGAGAAGACGGCAAAGCGACATGGGAATATGATGGCGGCTCGCGGGATGGTTTCGTGCTGCCGGGCGGCAACGTGCTGCTTGCCTACAGTGATCGTGTAATCGAGGTGAGCCGGGACAAACAGGTCGTTTTCTCCTACCAACGCAGCAAAGAAAACAGTGAGATCGGAACTACACAGCGCCTCTACAACGGCAACACGCTCGTCACGGAACTGGGATCCCGTCCTCGCCTGCTGGAGGTCAGCCCTCAAGAAAACATCGTTCTCAACGTACCGCTGCAACCGGAAACCACCAATGCACACATGCAAACACGCATGGCCCGGCAGTTGAGAAACGGCAACTATCTCGTCCCGCATCTGCTGGCTTTCGCCGTCAAAGAATATTCGCCCGATGGCCGCGTGGTGAATACTTTCAAGACCGATCTCGAGGATCTGGGTGGCCGCAAGGCCGAGAATTGGCCGTTCACCGCGATCCGATTGGACAACGGTAATACAGTTCTCTCCCTGACTCACGGAAACAAAGTGGTGGAAATGAATCCGCGGGGCGAAGTCGTCTGGAAGGTGACGAACGACGATGTCGGCGGGTTGTTCAAAGACCCCTGCGGCTCGCAGCGGCTCGCCAACGGCAACACAGTCGTCGGCAGTCACGCTGCCAATCAGGGAATTTCCATGGTTGAGCTGACTCCGGAAAAGAAAATCGTGTGGACCAGCGATCATCCACTGGCGGCGGGTGTGCATCATTTCCAAATTCTCACAACCAACGGAAAGCCGGAGCCAGGCATGCCGCTGAAGTAAAGTCACACGGTCCAATCCAATTTTTGATTCCAACAAAGTTGGTTCGATTAAAACTGATGAAACACTTGCGCCTTACATATATCGCAGCTCTCGGGACGATTTCCATCACTCTGGCGATACGGGCAAAAGCCGTAGAGCAACCACCCCTCGGTCCAGTCGGCGCAACAACCACATACATCCTTGATTCAACAAACGCTCCGCGCGAAACCACCGTCCGCCGTCTCGTCATAAGTCTGGGGGCAGTGGAGACTCATGCGTCAGGCACGTTTCAATGGCTGAAGCTGGACGCAACCAAGACAAATGGGGAAGCCTTTCGAGTTTCAGTGCTGGCAAAAGCGTATCCGCACCGCTCGCTCACCACGGCAGCGACGACTCTTGCCCGCTACGTATTGCAGGAAGGTAATGCCCAACCGAAAGAGTTTGTTCATCGCGTGACCGGCGAGCCGGTTTTGCCTTCGACTGGGGCTTGGGAATTTCTCTGGCCGCGACCTGAATCGGGTGACTTCCGCGACGGAGCGTCGGCAACGCGAGTCGCTTGGCTGGGTCATTCCTACAAATTGGAATCGTCGGAGCGCATCGCGGACAACCCTGCCCTTCCGATCCCGCGCCGCATTGAATTGCTGCCAGACGTGCTCGTCGGCGTTCCCAGCAACACCCGCACAAAGGATGACACCCGCCGTTACGACGAGTCGGAGTATGAGATGATCCGGCTGACGCGCGAGAACTACGCAGAGATGATCCGCGCAGGCATGAACTGTTTCCGTGTGGATGCCGAGCAAGCAGGCTGGCTTGCGGATGAACCGGTTTTCCTATGGGGCATTGGCGGCAAGGATGTGCCGTATCCCGAATGCCTCTTCCGCAGCACATGGATCGGTCCCGCCCTGTTCCTTGACGAACCAGCCGTTCACACTCGCGACTACAACGTCCGACCTCGGATGACCAAAGAACCGGCTCTACGCAAATCCATCTCACCGCAATTCATGTTTCAGCAGTTCACGAATGTCTTCCATGAAGCCGTGAGCGGCACGCCTTGGAGTTTGATCAAGAACCTCCGCGAGCGTGCCGACGTTGACCTTGGCACTCTGAACTTCCCGCAACGCAACCTTTACTCCTGGGAAACAATGGTCGCCACGGCGGCGTGGCAGTTGTCCGGAGAACCCGAGGCCGGACCGCGCGCCATGGTCTTTGAACCGCCCGGCAGGCTCGGCTCGCGACGCACGTTGCCGGAGATGAACATGGCTTACGGCTGCCAGTTGTCGCCTGAGTATCCCGCCAATCTCGCGGGCATCATCTATGGCTTCCTGCGCGGGGCTGCGCGTCCGACCAACAAGGATTGGGGCGTGAGCATCTACGGTGCAGTGGATCGCGCCGATGCACCGTGGCTGCTCACACACGCCTACGATCTCGGTGCGACACACTTTTTCTTCTGGGACAACTACCAGTTGGCCTGTGTGCCTTACGGCGAATACCTCTCCCACGCGCGTCACCTTCAGGCGCATGTGCAGAGCCGCCCAAGACGCGATCTGGCCCGGCTCAAACGCGCTGCCGAAACCCTCATTCTTCTGCCGCCCGGCTATGACCTTGGTCATACCCACACCGGCCGCGGCAATCTCTGGGGACTCGGCGAATTGAATCTGGAACGCAAGAACCGCGAAGGCATCCGCTACCGGCAGGTCATGGGAAATTTCTTCATCGAGATCGAACGTTGTCTGCGACTCGGTATTGCCTTCGACCTGCGTTGGGATTTGGATGGGCTGCCGCTGGACGGCTACCGCGAAATCGTCCGGGTGCGAGAAGATGGTCGCGTGGAAATTACGGCTGACGGCAAACGAACGATTCGCAAAGGACCACGCATGCCCGAACGTCCTGCTGGCAAGCCGCCACAGCTTGCGGTTGATCTGACTGGAATTGAAAGTGGACTGCCACGCACGATCACAGCCCGTGCGCAAATCACGGAAGGCTCGGCAGCCGTTTTCTACACCACCGGCACGGACCGACAGGGTGTTTATCAAAACGCGATGGTGCTTTGGGAACTCTACGGCCCGGACGAGGAGGACTATCGCACCCTGCCCGGTCGTGTGATTCAATCAGCAACTCCCGACCGCGCCTCGCACGTGGAAACACGTTTCGCCCTCTCCAAACCTGGGCACTACCGTCTCCGCGCCGCAACAACCGATCTCGCCGGACGCTCCACCGTGGTCTGTAAGGAATTCAACGCGGGAAAATGAAACCAACAATCATTGCAAAGCGAACGCGAACCCGAGCGCCACATGCTGAAGTTCATATTGAAAGCGGTTGGCAGGGGATGGCGAGGTTGAAGTAACCCAAATGCTATGGTTTCTTGCTCCTGAACCACGCGATAAGAAGTGTCAGAAAGAAAACAAAAACAACGCAAAACCAGCCGATCGCAATTCCTCTCATTGGTCGCAACCCAAACACATTTGCGATGAGCAAACCCACACCTATTGCTGCGGCAATTGCAATACCGTATAAGATGACCGACACGAGTTTCATAACAGAACTTCTGTTCACGACTCCAAAATTATTCATGTCCAGGCGTAAGGCGGACAGTCCCGTTGCTAACCGGAATGGAAAGCTTTTACGCCCAGATTGATTCCATGTCGGTCCCCAGCCGAAACAATTCATTCGCACAACGGTGGCAATTCATTGCCGACCTGCTCTACCAAACGTGTTTACCCGCGATTTCCACGGGTGGCACTTTTTGGAAATCGTATGTGATGCTCCAGTCCGCACTCAGCAGCGTGAGGTCTTTCACCGGAATCGCGCCGGGCGTTTCCAAATTGATTTGAACGATGGCCACGGATCCCGGCGGCAACACTTGTTCGATCTGGGCAGGCTTCACATGAACCTGATCCGTGGAGTGGAGTCGCGCACGGAATTTCATCGGCATGTCGGCCTTGTTCGTGAGAAGCAACTGGCTGGTCGCCCCTGAAAAAGTCGCACTGCCTCGATACATTGCGTTGGTGAACATCCGCTCAAAGGTGACCGCTTTGCCTTCAAGGGCATTCTCCAAGGCGCGGACCATCTCGTCGGTGCGGATGTTTTCATCCCAGATGCCGTCGAGGTAAATGTTCGCGAGGATGGGGCCATGATCCGTCATTGTCACCCAGCCCACCTGATCAAATTCGCCAAAGGCGCGTCCGCGCAATTTGCTGCTCGCACCTGTGGAGGCAAGGACGATGTAGCTCTGGTCGTTGCGCTCGAACTTGGTGTAACTGTGGCGGTGACCGGCAATGACTGTGTGCTTGCGCCCCTTGAGCAATGCCTCAATCTCGCGCCAGCCGGTTTCCTCCTCGTAATCCCAAAGCGGTTTGTGCATGAAGACGAGTGTCCAGCGCACGTTCGGGTTTTTGGCCAGCGCATCCGCCACGTAATCCCGCTGGGCCTTGCTCATCTTTGTGGGCGGCGGATCCTCGGTGTTGAGGCAAAGAAAAAGCACGTCCCGATAGACAAAATGGTAATACGGCTTGCCAAAGCGGCTGACCCATTCCTCAGCCATCACATCGTTGCTGATGTCGTGATTGCCGGGGACGAAGAAGAACGGCATCTGCAACTGCTGCACGAAGGACCGGAACTCCACCCATTGAGTATTGATGATCTGCCGGTTGGTTGTGCCGCCCTGGATCAGGTCGCCCACGCTCATGACGAACTCGGGTTGCAACAAATTGATCTTGCGGATGCCATCCTCGAAGACGCCTGGACGCGCCCCGCCCGTCCGGTCGGATACCACAACGAACTGGAAGTTGTTGGGATCATTGTTGAAGTCCAGGTGACTCCAGGGTTTCAACTGTGAGTCCACCTGCACGCGCGTGTGAGCGACGCGATGCCTGCTGCTTGAACAGCCAGCCCAACCAAGAGCCAACGCCGCGATCAATCCTCCGAGAATCATTCCGCGCCCGATGACCTGGCGACGACTGCGAGAATGTTGAGCAATGGTTTGAATTGTCATGAAGTCGCGAGGTTAGATTGACTCCCGGCGCTGTGCAATCGTCCTTTGATTATCGTTGGATTTGGCGTTTGGCTTCAAAGCACCTGCCTCCTTGAAAACCAACTTCAAGACCGGTAATCCGGCTTAGTTCTCTCCATGCGCCCGGAGCATCAAATCCGCGGTAGCCTTGTAGAGTTCAGGTGTATTGAGTTTTGGGTTCTGCTTGACGGCCTCACGCGTTTGAATGATCAAAGCATCAACGGCCTGTTTCTGAGCCTCATCAGCGGGATGCGATTGCACGACCTTGTCCATGACCTGAAGCGCACGCGTGTAATCGCCCGATTGAAATGCTGCGTTGGCTTGATTGATCTCCTGTTTGATGGCCGCGTCCGCCTTATCAAAACTCTTTTGCAATTGTTCGGTGGCCGGTGTGGAGGAATTCCTGCCGCAGCCAGCAAGAACCGCAAAGGCAATGAAGGCTTCAATGCCGAAAAGGGCATCTTGCTGTCATCAAAACGATCGGAGTTGAGCGCA
>CAYSDO010000075.1:0-3814 GCA_964429665.1 uncultured Bifidobacterium sp. | reverse complement strand
ACCGACACAATTGTCGAGGCGGCCCTTATTCCTATGCCTCCAGTTTTCATCGAAGCGACTTCAAGCTCATGGTCAAAATGCCACCGTGTAAGTCTTGCTTGTTTGCGCACGCGTAGGCTGGTAGGGCTCATCAACCAACGCACCGATGGTCACAAGTCCAAAATCTCCACTTTGAAGCTTCCTATATTTCCTGTACTCGGCATGCCCATCCACAAACACGAGATTACCTCCTTCATCATGAACATTTGAAAGATTCTCGCGCATCTGGGTCGAAATAAAGGAGTCGTGAACGCTGCTGTTCGCCCACATGTGCCATTCGGTGTAAAAATTTATCCCAATCCCTTCCATGGCTGTTTCGGAGCGGTCGTTTGGTTCGGGCTGATTCCACAAGTTGTGGGAAAGCGACCAGGCCTCCTGCATGAGAATCATCGCCGCCGGACGGCGCACTGCCGACAGCGGCCTTCCCAAGGGCACGGTGTTGGCTGATAATCCTGTGCTGCTGAATTGCGACGGAGCGTATGCCAAATTCGGATGCGGTTTGAGAGAAGGACAGTTGTAAACCGATGGCGACATGAGGCCAGGCTTGGACCCCAGATATGGGATAAGAACCTTCAAAACATTCTTCTCGTTGTCCGGAATGGCCGGGTTGTTGAAATCGCTGACCGGATGCCGCTTGGGCGGTAGCTTTCTCGTGTCCTGCTCGTACATTTGAAGCGCCACACCCACCTGCCGCATGTTGCTCAGGCAAGATATACGCTTGCCCTTTTCCTTGGCCTTGCCCAGAGCAGGCAGGAGCATGGCAGCCAGAATGGCAATAATCGCAATAACCACCAACAACTCGATCAGCGTGAAGCCGCATCGGCATTTACATGCATCATTGCGCGAGGGAACTTTGATCGTGAACAAGAGTTTCATAATTGGCTCGGCGTCAAATTAGGCCGAAGCCGTCAAACGTCAATTGTGATTTTCAAGCAGCCACGCCATAGACGGCCACCCGTTGATCATTTTCTCGAAGGCACTCCCATTGCCTCTGCCAGCGCATCCATGATTGGTTGCTCGGTCATCGGTGTCACCCAGCAATAGTCGTCCGCATAGCCATCCTTCCAACACTGGTCGGTGGGAATGTACCCGGGCGCTCCGTCACCAAAGCCGGAAACCATCACGAAGGATTTGGGGCGCAACTGCTGCGCAGCCAGCTGATGGCCAACGAAACTTTCAGCAGGCAAAATTGCAAACTGTACGTTCCCAGTGTTGAAATCAACACAAGGCACATCAATCGGCCTGTGCTCCTCCACTCGTTGACACCAGCTTAGACCGAGCGCTGCCGTGATTCTTTTCCACCGGACGGCATTCGTATCCGCCAAGGTGGTTTGCATCGCCGCTACAGAAAAATCGCCTGTGTCGCGCGCAGGCAAAAACAACTTGGCAACCCGGTAATCAATCCTTCGCAAAGGTTCCCGCTTCGTGGACTTCCACGCTTCAACCATCCCTTGATACAACCGATCCGCCAGGATCGCCCGGTTCGTAGCCGCTCCGGTATTATATTTCCCTGCCGTGATGTCCCCGCCACAACCCGTGAAGTAAATCTGGAATACATTCGGATCATCCTTTTGCCGACGATCCCGCGCCATTCCTGGAAAATCAGCCGAGACCATGCCCTTGCCGTAATAGCTCATGGGATGAATGGCGTAACAACTCCACGCGACAACTGGCTTGTTGCCGTCCCAAAAACTGATCGTCTTGAGCCACGGATCAATCTCCCCTTCCGGCGCACCATAAATGTCGCCACTGGCGCTACCGCGTTCCCATGTGATTTTACCATCAGGCCGGACGACACGACGATTGGACGCCAGTTGCTCGACCCTGCCCTGCCCTGCGCCAACATGATTTATGCGCCGTGTGGATTTCAACGATTTGGTTAAAGCCACTGCCGTACGTTGAACCGCTTGCTCGTGGAATACCGGATCGCAATTCCAACCTTTGAGCCCGTGTTGATCCAACAATCTTTGCGCGGTCAGGTCGCAGATCGGTGCATCGTGCTGGTGTACGGTGGCCAGCATGATACGGTCGGGACTGGTATTCGCCGCCTCCGCCAACCCTGCGCGCCAGCGATCATAGGAGTCGTTATTGCACTGACACCAGTCCAGCGACACCACAACGATTGGCTTGCCCGAGCCTAGAAGCACAAAGCCTTTGGCGTAGAGCGGATCAAGGACTTCCTTCGCGTCTGCCACACCACCACCCATGCATGCGTGGCCAATCGGGATGGTGATGTCCGCCTCGAATGTCGCCACGCGGAAACCGGTCGTTGCTGCGAGCACTTTCCCCCGGACGAGCATTCCTGTTGCAGCAAGTGCAACCGCGATCAAGGCAATCAGGCGAGCGGAGTGGCGGCCATTTCTCATTGTTTGATTTTTCTGCTCACGCAAGAAGTTCCGGAATCACCTTCGCCGCACTTACGACGGCGTCGGTCAGGCTGTCCTCGCGGCCCTCGTGGGGATGGGTCAGTTTAAGGTGATCCAAGCCGAGTGCATGCAAAAGCGTGGCATGAAGATCGTAAACCCGCACCGGATCCTGCACGGCTTTGTATCCGAAGTCATCCGTGCCACCGTGCGTGTAGCCCTTCTTGAAACCACCACCAGCAAGCCAGAGCGAAAACGCATGTCGGTTGTGGTCACGTCCGTCCTTGCCTTGAGAAATAGGCAGCCGGCCAAACTCACCGCACCAGAGAACGATGGTGGAATCAAGCAGGCCACGCTGTTTCAAATCCCGCACGAGGGCGGCGCTGGGTTGATCCGTCATCAGGCAAAGGTCTTTGAGCTTCTCGGCATTCTTGTCATGGGTGTCCCATGGTTGTCCGTTAAGATAAATCTGCACGAAGCGAACACCCTGCTCGACAAGCCGACGGGCCATGAGGCAGCGCTTGGCGTAGTTGGCGGTCGCAGAATTCGCGTGCTCAAGACCGTATAGCCTTTTTGTTTCAGCAGACTCGTGCGAAAGATCGAGTGCGTCATTCACGGAGGTCTGCATTCTTGCGGCCATTTCGTAATTGCTGATCCGCGCCTGCAACTCAGAAT
The DNA here is from genome assembly GCA_964429665.1 of uncultured Bifidobacterium sp. Lineage (GTDB taxonomy): Bacteria > Verrucomicrobiota > Verrucomicrobiia > Limisphaerales > JADLHS01 > JADLHS01. The sequence goes on along the minus strand of CAYSDO010000075.1, from coordinate 737 downwards.
TCTCCGGGTGATCACGCAGATGCGCTGCGTTGAGCTTTTCCAGAAGCTGAAGCTGGTTCGTGCGTGCCCCTGGCGGGAGGTCATCTGGCGTGGCGAGATTGAAAATGGGAGAGCCCGAAGATCGGATCTGAGTGCCCTGATAAATCGCCGGCAGCCATCCGCTGGTCCAATTGCGAATGCCATCCACCGGCAGCCCGCCCGGATCGGACAACACGACATACGCGGGCAAATCCTGTCGTTGCGTGCCCAGACCATAGGTGACCCAAGAACCCCACGTTGGCCGGCCTCCCTGAAATTTGCCGCTGTGAATGATCCTCAGCGCAGATTCATGATCCACCGAGTCCGTGACCATCGAGCGCACCATCGTTATTTCGTCCGCGATGCCAGCCATGTGCGGAACGAGTTCAGAGAATTCCGTTCCTGATTGGCCGTGCCTGGCAAACTTGAAAGGCGACTGCAAAAGTTTGCCAGCCTGCTTGTCGAAATGAATTTCCAAATCCTTGCCCGGATAATCCTGTCCATCGCGCTTGTTCAATTCCGGTTTGGGATCGAACAAATCCATCTGGCTCGGTCCGCCATGTTGAAACAGACAGATGACAGCCTTCGCCTTCGCCGGAAAATGCGGCGGCTTCGCGGCAAGCGGATGCGCGGCAGGAACGATTCGATTGGCTGTCACCGCCTTTCCTTCAAGCGCCATCAGATGCGACAGCGCGAGCCAACCCAACCCGCCAGCCGTG
>CAYSDO010000074.1:7384-14250 GCA_964429665.1 uncultured Bifidobacterium sp. | reverse complement strand
GGCAATTCAAACTGCACAAATTTTTGCGAATGGGTGATCTCTGCGATGCATCCTTTTTTTTGACTTCTTGAACGAAGTGGGGGGCTTCCTGGAAACGACGATACACGCTCGCGAACCGGACGTACGCGACCTCGTCAATGTCGCGCAATCCGTCCATGACCTGTTTGCCGATGAACTCCGCCGGCACTTCGCCTTCAAAACGACTGTTGACGTTTTCCACGATGCGCCCGACCAGATCTTCGATGACTTTCTGCGAGACGGGACGTTTCTGGCAGGCTTTCTTGACACCTGATAAAAGCTTTTCGCGGGAGAATTCTTCGCGCCGTCCGTCGCGTTTGAGAATCATCAGGCCTTCACGTTCAACTTCCTCGTAGGTGGTGAAACGATGCTGGCACGCCGTACATTCGCGACGTCGGCGGATGGTTGCGCCTTCGCGGGATGCGCGTGAATCAACAACCTTGTCGTCCTGACAACCGCATTTGGGGCAACGCATATACCCACAGCCAATAGTGGTAGCCCATCTTTAGCACGCTAAATATGGTGGAGTCAAGCGTGGCAGAGGACGTTTCCTTCTTTCCACCGCATCGCCTGCTTGGTTTCATTCCGACATGTCGAAGCTTTCTCTTGCGGCCCTCGTGGATCATTGCGACGCACTTCTGCGCACACGGGACGTCAATGACTACGACGGTGCGGCGAACGGGTTGCAGGTGGAAAATTCCGGCGCGGTCACGCGTATCGCCGCCACGGTGGACGCGAGTCTCGCGACGGTGCGACTTGCCATCAAGACACGTGCAAACCTGATGATCGTGCATCACGGTTTGTTTTGGTCGCCGTCGCATCCTTGGGTTGGAAAGAAGTTTGAACTGCTCCGGGGGCTGCTCGACAACGACATCGCCGTTTACAGTTCCCATCTGCCACTGGACGCGCACCCCAAACTTGGCAACAACGCGCAACTCTGCGCCGCGCTCGGTCTGCATGGATCGAAACCTTTCTTCATGAGCCACGGACAAAAGATCGGTTTGCAATCGCGTGCAAACGTTTCGCGCGACGAACTTGCGCTGCGTCTTCATCGCGCCACCGGAAACAAGCCGTTGCTGATTCCCGGCGGCCCAAAGCAATGCCGGCGAATTGGTGTTGTAACAGGCGGCGCGGGTGGGGAATTGAAACAAGCCGCGAAAGAGGGCGTGGACACATTCATCACGGGAGAGGGACCGCATTGGACATTCGCCCTCGCGGAGGAATTTGGTGTGAACGTGCTGTACGGAGGCCATTACGCCACCGAGACGTTCGGCGTGAAGGCTCTCGCCGCGCATCTCTCGAAGAAATTCCGCGTGCCGTGGGTGTTTCTGGATCATCCGACCGGACTTTGAAACGATCGTCGTCGTTCTCCAAATCATGGGAAACGAGAACAACGACGAGGGACGACCGGAAATCAGAATCTGTCACTGCCGCACAATTGTCCCATCGCGCTTCATCCGGTATTTCTCGCCGCGCCACTCCGCCGTGTTTCCCGCGAACGCGCAGAGCCAGATGGCGAATTGCAAAAGGTCCTTCACCGGCGCGAGCCACAGGGCGGAATAGTCCCGTGTGAGTTGATTCAACAAGTCTCCCGCGACGATGATCCGCCAGATGATCAGCGCGCCGAAGGATTTGAAAACCAGTTCGCTTGGACAACATGCAAACCAGAGCAACGGCCAAAGCGTTGCATTGCTCAGAATGCTCGCGAAATACGGCCACGGCTGGCAAACGCGAATTGTCCTTGCCCAGCGCAGTTGATGTTTCCAGACAGCGCGCCAGTCCATCGGCGACGACCAGCATTGCACTACGAGCGGGCAAAGCTCAATGCGATAACCGTGTTTGGTAATGCGATGTCCAAGCTGGTAATCGTCTGCAAGACAATCCACCAGTGCGCGGAAACCTCCAATCTCAGCGAGTTGCTTTCGCCGCGTGACCATCACCGCTCCGAGTGCAAAGTCGAGCGGCTTGAGCGATTTGCTCTGCAACACCTGGCTCCAGAAATCCGCGTTGATGGCAACAGCTTCCCATTGCATCGCCACCGTGATTGGATTGGCGAGACGATAAAAACAGTTCACGAGGCCGACCTTCTCGTCGCGCAAGGGAGCAACCGCGTTCGCGAGAAAATCTTCCGGCACGCGCACGTCGGCATCACTCACGATGATAATTTCGTGTTTTGCACGCGATTCAATTTGCGCGAGCTTGGAAACCTTGGCGTTGGCGCCGAGGCGTTCGGGGCAGATGACGAGTTGGGAATCGCATTGCAGAAATTCACACCGCAATTTTTCCACAACGGAGCACACGGGATCGTCCGCGTCAGCAACCGCGAGGATGATCTGCATTTCGCCCGGGTAGTCCTGCGCGAACCAACTGCGCAGACACGCCTCGGTGAATTCATCGCAACCTTTCAGCGGCTTGAGCACTGTGACACCGGGCGCGAACGAAACATCCGTCGCACGCCGATGCAGCGGAAAACGCCGCGCCGCCAGCCATTGCCAGAGCGTGAGCACGAGGCTGAGAAGAGCCAGTGCCGCCAGGATGCCATTCAGAATCACGCCGGGTTACTAGACGTGCCGAGCGCTAGGGGCAAGAGAGATTTCACGGCCGTTCTCGCAGGCCGTCGTCATTCTCCCCCATGAATCATCAAAAACCGGGGAGGCCTTGCGACCTCCCCGGCCCGCGTTCGGACGATGCGAATCGCCCGTGAACTCTTGAACTTCAACGCGGAAATCTTGCTTGAACGAGCCTGTCACAACCAACCGACGTGGACATTTAACTTTGAGCACATTGCGGTTTGACGTCGAAACCGTGACGATAATGCAACCTTCGGTTCACAGTTGCGCAACGGACGTGTAACATTTTGGTGACAGAGCCGGATGGCTTTTGACTTTCCTGCCGCTACTCATGCAACAATGCCGTGTATGAAATTGTTTTGGTTGTCATTGTTGCTGGTAGGACTGACCGCGTGTTCATCATCACGCAGTTCGCGCTACGACGAATTCGAGAAGATCAAAGTGGACAGGATGTCGGGCAATTCAGTCTCGGCAAGTGTGTTCACCCGCACCTTGGTCTGCCTCAACGCAGCGCGGGAGAGCAGAGGCTTCGTTGCACAGACCAATGTGACCGTCGGCTTCACAACAAATTACGTCGTCACATCCGTCACCAATCTCACGGTGAGCACGTCGGGCAATTCACAGGTTGCCGCACAGACAAACACGGTGGCTGTGACCACTGCGACAGATACAAACACACCGGCTGCCGCTTCCAACCTCGCAAACGCAGGAGTTTCTGGCATCACCACCGCAACCGCCCGGAACGAATCCATCGCCACCGCGCCAAATCAAAATGTGCGCTCCGGTTCGATCCAGATCGTCACCACGCTCAATTCACAGGCGACGATCAGCAAGGATTCATTCTCGCTCACAATCGGTACAAACGAAGTCTCCACCGTTGAAACCAACTACGTCATCACCACCATTACCAACCAAGTCATCGCGCCGGTGACAAACGTTGTGGTGAAGACCTCCGAAAACCCGGTGGCAGATTACTTTCTCTACACCGAGATCGCGCCGTCTGATTTCGCGCTGGCAACTGGTGAATCTCTCATCTTGCTCACCGATGGCGTTCGGTTTGGCTGCACGCAGGCCACGCCGCAGTCTGCGTGGGAAAGTCGTCGCGGTTTCTTGACGACGTACTACAAGGTGTCGCCTGATGTAATTGTGGCGATTGCCAATGCCAGGGAAGTCAAGCTGCGCATCAAAGGCACAACCGGAACTTTGGAACGCACGATGAATGGCAGCAGCCGTGACAACTTCCGCGAGTTCCTGCTCAAGAATTTCGGTCCGGCAAAAGAAGCCGCCCAAAAGTCTTCCAAACAAATTTGAATCCATTGCACCTGCTTCCATGAGCAAATTATCCACGCCTCTGTTGATTGTTCTCTTCATCGTGACCGCCATAAGCATCGGTGGCTGGCGCAGCTACTCCGGCAAATATTCCACGGCAACGACCGGATCAATCAGCACCTCAAACAAACTCGCCGAGGTCACGGCCAGGCTTGCCGAACAAGGCGCGGCAAACCAGACGCTCCGCGTTCAACTGGATCTGCAGAAATCTGATCTCGCGGGATACACAAACAAGGTGGGTTCGTTGCAGGCCAGGATTGTACAGGAAACGAAGCGCGCGGGCGAGTTGGAGGCGATTGTTCGCGATCGTGACGCTGAACTTCGGGCAGCCAATCAAAACACTGCACGTTGCACCGCCACCATCAGCTCGTTGGAATCTGGTGCAGCGGCGTTGCGGGGAGAGTTGGAAGCTGTTCGCGCGAAACTTTCGGAATCCCAGGCACAGTCTCAGGCCGCAAACGCCTCGCTCAATGCCGCAGAGTCGGAAATCGCCTCGCTCCAGCGAAAACTGAGCGATCCGGCTGTATTGCGGGCCGGACTGGCGAACGCAAACAAGCCTTCCGCCGTTTCCGGGAAGTCCATCAAATCGGCGAAGCTCGCGCTGCAACCCGATGGCACAGTTACCCTCGCGAACGCCCAACCTCCTGCTCAAACCCCTTCCCAAAAATCGCAATCCAAGCCACAACCGGTCTTCAAGGAAATCCCGGGCATCGCAACACCGTAGAATGCGTCCCGGCTCAGATTGATTTCTGTGCGTCGTCGTTTTGGTGGGTTAGAGACGCAATCCTGGAACGGAGTTTTTCAAAATCCACCGGCTTGTCGAAATAGTCGCTTACACCTGCAAGCCGGGCCGAGACGCGCGTCACTTCCGAGCCGATGGCACTGATCATGATGATCGGAATGTGACGCGTGGCATCCTGACGTTGGAGGATTTCTGTCAGTGTCAACCCGTCCAGATCCGGCAGCAGCAGATCAAGCAGGATCAAATCCGGCATGTGCGCCCAGGTCTTGTTGAGCGCGTCCGTGCCATTTCCGGCTTCACGAATCTTGTAACCCCAATCCTGAAGCCGGTAACGAAGCAGGCCGATGAAATCCAGTTCGTCATCAACGATCAAAATGCTTTTTGACATGCGGATGAACTACGCCATCTGCCTCAAACCGCAACGACAGCGGCGTGAAGGTTTGGCGACGATTCTGTTACACACCTTGCGGCAGGGAGGAAGTGTGGTGAAGTTCTTGTAACAAACCCTGCACAGCTTGTTCACAATCCCGAAACCGCGTTGGGCCTGTAGAATCAGGAAGCTTCTGCATCCATATCATATTGGGGATTCGATTGTGAACAGCCCGTCACGCATTTGTAACTTTGTAGCACGGCCTTCTTGTCACACCCTGTCAGTTCCTGACGTGAGCGCGAAACATTTGAAACCTGAGCATTACCTGAATCGCGAGTTAAGCTGGATTGAATTCAACCAGCGCGTGCTCGACGAGGCTCTTGATGCACGCAATCCGCTTCTCGAACGACTCAAGTTTTTTTGCATCGTCAGTTCCAATCTGGATGAGTTCTTCGAGGTGCGCGTGGCGGGCATCAAGCAGCAAATAGAAAGTGAATCCGTCAAACACAGCGTGGATGGACTGACGGCTACCGAAACATTTCGCGCAATTCAAAAACGCGTCCGTCGCTTGGTCAGGCAGCAATACGACTGTTGGGGTGAAGAACTCGAACCTTCGTTGCGAAGAAGAGGTTTCCGTTTTTTGAATCCGGCGCGTCTGGATGCTTCCGATGCGCGCTGGGTGGAAAAGTTTTTCCTGCGCGAAGTCGAGCCGGTGCTGACGCCTCTTGCCATTGACCCTTCACATCCGTTTCCACAACTGCTGAACAAATCGCTGAACTTCATCGTCAGCCTCACGCGTGCAGACGAGAAGAACCCGCAGGCGCGTCTCGCCGTGGTACAGGTGCCGCGCATTCTACCGAGGCTGGTGCCGCTTCCACGCAAAGACGGGCGCAAGGATTTCATTTTTCTTGGCCATCTCGTCGGAGCATATCTGCACAGACTTTTTCCCGGAACCAACATTCACGGAAGCTGGCTTTTTCGTGTCACGCGCAACAGCGAGCTCTATATTGACGAGGAGGAGGTCGCGAATCTTTTATCCGCCGTCGAGAATGAATTGCAACGCCGTCGTCGCGGTGATGCCGTCCGGTTGGAGGTTGAAACGGCCTGCCCGCCCAAAGTGCGCGCCAATCTGCTCAAGCAGCTCAGGCTCACCGAGGATGACCTGTACGTGATTGACGGTCCGTTGAACCCGGTCCGGCTTATTTCGTTGGCAGAGGGTGATCATTCACCTGAACTGCGCTATCCGCCCTTCATTGCGCCTGTATCTCCTGCGCTTCGCGGCCACCTTGACATCTTCAAAGCCATTCGTGAGCGGGACGTCTTGCTGCATCATCCTTACGAAAGCTTTGAAAGTGTCGTCGCATTTTTGCAACAAGCCGCACGCGATCCGGACGTGCTTGCGATCAAGCAGACCTTGTATCGCACCGGCGGAGATACACGGATCATCGGTGCGTTGATGGACGCAGTGAAAAACGGCAAGCAGGTGGCTGTGGTGGTTGAACTGCGCGCCCGATTTGACGAGGCCAACAACATCCAGTGGGCACGGCAACTGGAGGAAGCAGGCGTGCAGGTGGTGTATGGGCTCGTGGGCTACAAGATTCACACAAAAGCCACGCTTGTTGTGCGACGCGAAGCTACGCATATTCGCCGTTACGTCCATCTTGGCACGGGCAACTACAACGCTTCCACGGCCAGACTATACACCGACGCGAGTCTCCTGACCTGTCATCCGGAATTTGGAGATGACGTGACGAGCCTGTTTAACCTGCTCACCGGCATCTGCCAGTTTCAACCGCTGAAACGCTTACTCGTCGCCCCTTTTGATCTTCATCCGAGG
>CAYSDO010000074.1:0-7374 GCA_964429665.1 uncultured Bifidobacterium sp. | reverse complement strand
AGGCTGTTGGCGCTGATCGAACGCGAGGAAGAACATGCGCGGACGGGATGTCCGGCCCGGATCATTGCCAAGATGAATTCCCTCGTGGACCCTGCGATCATCCGGGCGCTTTATCGCGCGTCCCAGGGCGGGGTGAAGATTGACCTCATCGTTCGCGGCATCTGCTGCCTGCGGCCCGGAGTTCCAAAACTGAGCTCGAACATCACTGTGCGCAGCGTGGTGGATCGCTTCCTCGAACACAGTCGCATCTTTCACTTCGAGAACGGCTGTCAGCCGGAAGCCTACATGGGCAGTGCCGATTGGATGCCACGAAACTTTTTCAGGCGCATCGAAACGATGTTCCCGATTCTTGACGGCGTTTTGCGCGAGCGGATTTATTCCGAAGTCCTCGGTGTATCACTGGCCGACAACCAGCGTGCGCGAATTCTGTCGCCCGACGGCGAATATCGCCTTCCTCCGCCGGTAAAACTTGGCCGTGAACGCCGCAGTCAGTTCCAGTTCATTGGCCTTGCGAATGACGATTTCCAACGAAGACGCATCCTTGGCGGCAAACGAAACAAGTATCAGGTCGTCACTCTTGCAGCCTCTCCGTTCGCGCGATGAAAACCCAACCCCATCGTCCGGTTAAAACTCCGAGTGCCACAAGGAACAAAGGTGGTGTGCTTCAACTGCTCTGCAAGGCGCTCGAATCCCAATGGCGGCGCTATCGCAAGCGGTTGAGACAATGCCAGGAGCGGTTCTCGCAGCAGGCCGTGCATGATTCTCGCGTGGAAGCGCGGCGACTGCTCGCCACGGTCGAGTTGCTTTGCGCCTTCATTCCGGAGCGCGAGTTGAAGAAGGCGCGGCGTGCGTTGAAGAACCATCTCGACTCGTTCGACCGATTGCGCGATACGCAGGTGCAACTCACCTACGTCGGTCACGTGCTTCACGAATTTCCGGCAGCAAGGGGATTTCATGACTGGTTACGCAAGCGCGAGAAGCGGTTTATCCGCGAAACACAAAAAGCTGTCCGGAAAATCAAAACGCGCAGGTTGGGTGGAAAGCTCGCGGAGTTTGAAGGCGCATTGCAAGGCCGCAAGAAGGACCTGACTTCGCGTCAAGCTTTCGCGAAGGCGGAAAGGGCGGTTCAACTTGCCTTCGCACAGGTGGCGAAGCTTTGCCGCCGCGTCAACGCCAGGGACACGGAGACGATTCATCGGACACGAATCGCGTTCAAACGATTCCGATACATGGTGGATGCGCTGTCTCCGCTGCTGCCTGCTGTTACTGATCAACATCGCCAGGCCATGCGTGGCTACCAGTCCATGATGGGCGACATCCAGGACGTGGAAGTGATGTTGTCCGCGCTCGACAAATTCACCCGGCAGGAGCAAAATAAGTCGTCGCCCGAAGTTGATCGGCTCCGTGCCGAGCTGTCGCAGCGCCGCGAACTGCTTATCCACGTTTATCTGAATGCCGCCGGAAAGTTGCGGAAGTTCTGGCCGCCCGGCACGCCACCAAAAAGCCGTCGTGCTTTGGAGGCGCGGAGGAAAGCATGAAACTCTACCTGCTGCGTCACGCCGATGCCGGCGAGCCGCTGGATCAAAAATTTTACGACGACACCCGGCGACCCCTTTCGCCGAAGGGGGTTAAACGCACGCGCCAGCTTGCGAATGCGTTCCGCCAGATGGGGATTTGCTTCGACGCAATTTTTACGAGCCAATACGTTCGCGCGCGGCAGACAGCCGAATTGGTGGCGCGGAGTTTGAAGATCGAGAAACGATTAAGGACAACAGATCATTTATTGCCGGGCAGGGAGTTTGAAGAAATCCTGTTGGAGGTGGAAAAAGTTTGCCCTTCTGCCAAGGTCGTCCTGCTCGTCGGTCACGAACCCTTTCTCAGCGGGCTTGTTTCGTGGCTTTGTACCGGCGGCTCGATGTTTTCCGTCCAGATCAAGAAAGGCGGACTTTGCAGGCTGGAAGTGGAAGGCAGCGGTTCCAAGCGACGCGCCACGCTCGAATGGTTGCTGACCTCAAGACACTTTGGTTCCAGGCGCGATGTTCGCCCTGAGTAGGAAGCCGGATGGCCGGACTCCAATCCACGCCGGTGTACCGCTTTCGGCAACCTCAATCCCGCTTTGCCGCGACGAGACAAGCGTACCCGTCTCAACATGCAATCTCACCGGACCAATCCATTTTCTCCGGGCGATTGCACTGGAGGTGTTCGCATAAAGGGAAACTGTCCGAGCGCGATGACGTTCATGGTGGGCAAGCAAAGTCAGGAATGTCTGCTTCGTCTTCGGATTTGTTTTCATGGTGTGAGGATTTGGATTTGGATTTTCAAACGCGGACGTGGTGCGGGTGCGGGGTTGTTACGATCGGACGGAAGATGGAGCGGCAGCCGAGGTGGAAAGATTGCGGGACGAACCGACGGCACACACGGTTGATCGAAACCGCAGCCCGCCCGCGCCTTCGTCACCCGGGTGGCGAAGGAAAAATTCTCGAATCCCGTAACGATGATCACGATTCGCACGCGCCAATTGCAGCCCATGAGTGCGTCAATGCAACGTCAGGAGCGTTACGAAACGGTGAAATGGAATGAGGGCGCGGCGACCAAACAACCTTTCCGCGAAAACATGGATCAGGTTGTCACCCATTCGTAACAACCACGTCACGAAATCGGCAAATGTCCCGGACATACTCGCAGCATGGAAACGCTATTCACGCCCATGTTCGCAAACGCGATGACCTTCGCGCTGGACAAAGCCACAACCGAGGGAAAGGCCACCATCGGATTGCTGGCGGTCGTTTCGCTCTTCAGTTGGACGGTCATCATCAAGAAGGCGAGGCAGCTTTATCTCGCGCATAAGGCGGGCAGGAAATTCTTTGAAGCGTACCGCGCCACTCGCAATCCGATGGAGTTGTTCAACAGGAAGGCGGATTTCACTGACGCGCCTGCGTTTGAGGTTTATGCCGCCGGTGCGGAGGAACTCGCGTATCATTTGAAGAACAATCCTGTGACCGTGCGCGCCAAGGCAAAATCCGCGAGCGACGCAACGGCTTTCGGTCACACCGATCATCTCGCCAAATCCACTGTCACAAAAGTCAGCCCGTCAGCGTTCGAGTCCGTACGGGTGGTGTTGGAACGCTCCGTCGGCCAGCAGGCGCTCGCGCTGGAAAAGGGAATGATCATTCTTTCCACTGCTGTCGCGGGCGGGCCGTTCATCGGATTGCTTGGAACGGTCTGGGGCGTGATGGAAACATTTTCCGGCATCGCCATCGCCAAGGCCGCGAGCCTCACCGCAATGGCGCCGGGCGTGGCTGGAGCGCTCATCGCAACGGTTGTCGGACTGTTTGTCGCGATACCTGCGATGTTCGCCTACAACTACATGATCACCTCCATCCGCGCGATCACACAGGAACTCGACAACTTCAACTCCGAACTGTCCACCTCGATGGAACACGTCTATGTGGACAACCGCTCCGTGGCGGAAGAAGTGGCGGATGCGTTGAAACAGATTTTCCCGGAACGCGCGGCAGCGGCAGATTTCATTCCCCAGCGCGAACCTGTGGTAGATCACACCTTTACCATGTCCGGCACATAAGCAAACTCAACCAACACCCCACGATGAGAAGGAAAAAGTTTTCTGCCAGCAGCCATCATACGATGTCTGAGTTGAACATCACACCGTTGCTCGACCTCGCGTTCGTGTTGCTCGTGATCTTCATCATCACCACGGCCCCGGCTGTGAACGATCTGAACATCTCGTTGCCCACGGCTGCAAGCCGCCCGAAGGACGCCGCCACCAAGGTCAACTACATCACGGTGGACAACGCAGGGAAAGTCTTCCTCAACACGGTCGAGATGACCGAGTCCGAACTGCTGCGTACGCTGGTCGAGTTTCGGAAGTCTGATCCTGAGCTGAACGTCGTCGTGCGTGGCGATTCGCGGATTCAGTATCAGAAGATCGTCGGCGTGCTGGACGTGCTTGTCTCTGCCAACGTGAGCAAGGTGGGTTTGGCGACTGAGTTCGCAGCGAACTGACCGGGCTGCGCCGGCGTCTCAGTGGAGCAGTAAAACCCGATGTCCCGCGATCAACGCAAACCAAAGAAAGACCGCACGAGCCTCGTCATCTCTGCCGTGTTGCATGTGGTCGTGATTGGCGGTGTTTTGATCTGGGCCTGGAAATCAGGCAAGCTAGAGGAAATCACCAACAGGATTTTGCAGGTTGTCACCGACGACAAAAGGAAGTCGGAAAAGAAGCCCGAGCCGATTCAGCAAAAGCAGCAAGCCCAGTCGCCAAAACTCCCGCCCATCAACCAGGGTTCACAACCTTCCGCCGGCCGCGGCACTCGGATGGCCGTGGCGTCGGATGCTCCGTCTTCCGGTGGCGACAGTTTTTTCCATGATGCGCGCGAACAGGTCAGCGGCCCTTCCGCGAGCGGCTCGGGGGCCGTCCGGCAGACGAAAGCGATGGTTGCAAAGCCTGCCTCTGCCCCGGTGGCCGCGAGGAGCGGCCTGTTTAATCGTGGGGCGCAGTCGAGTTCGGTGAAGGCGTTGTTGCAGGAGCGATCCAAGTCGGCGGCATCCATCGAATCGGTTGGTTCGGAACAGATTTCGCGTTCAAGCGTGAAGGATGCAGGCGACATCGTGAGCCGTGTTTCAGGTGCGACAGTCGTGGAAGGAAAATATGCGGTCATTCGTGGACTTACGGATCGTTACAGTGCGGCCACTCTCAATGGCGCTGAACTTCCATCGGCGGATCCGTATCGCCGCTCCGCCGCGTTGAACATGTTTCCGGCGAAGATCATTGACCGGGTGACGGTGACGAAAACCTTTACGCCGGATCAACCCGGCAGCTTTACCGGAGGAAACATCAACATTGTCACAAAGTCCTTTCCGGACAAACCATTCGCCGCGTTGGAACTGGGCACGAGCTACAACTCACAGACCACGGGCAACAAGAATTTCCTCACTTCCTCCGGGGGAAGGACGGACTGGCTGGGCATGGACGATGGTTCACGGAAATTGTCACCTGAGTTCTGGAACTCCACAACAGAAGTTCCGCAATGGCGGAGCCAGTTGGGACGTCCGATCAGCCTGACTTCCACCTCACCCACGGTGAAAAAGAATCTGGAGGACGCGGCGCACATCGAACACGCCACGGAACTGGCCGGTCCAGCCCAGTTCGCTCCTGTAAGGAGGGCGCCGCCACCGGCGCATAATTTCGTGGCTTCGTTTGGCGACACAGCCTATTTGCTCGGCAAACCCGTCGGCATCTTCCTGAGTCTCCCCTACAGCCGCTCCCACAATTTTTACGACGACGGAAAAATTGAACGCGTCACCTACAATCGTCCCGGCGACCCTGATGTTGTGTCACCGGAGAAAACTTTCACCGAGACACGCGGCGTGACGGAAGTGAACTGGGCGGGCACGGCGAGCCTGGCCTGTCAGCCATTTCCGAATCACCAACTCGGTTACAATTTCATCTTCAACCAGTTCAGTGAGGACTCTGCGCGCATCCGCGCAGGACAGGATTTTGACAACAGTCTGCTCGACTTGCGCGTCAACCGCCTCATCTACGTGGAGCGCAATCTCACGTCACATCAGTTCCGGGGTGAACACCTGTTTCCCGCGCTTGGAGACCTGAAAGTCAACTGGCTTGCAACCTTCAGCGACACGTCGCAGGACCAGCCCGACACGCGGTTGTATTACGTGAACAACAACCAGTTCAACGTGAACGGACTCGATCCCAAATTTCCGTCGCGCTACTGGCAGGAGTTGAAGGAGAACAGCCAGAATCTGAAACTGGATTTCACACAGCCGTTCCGGACGTGGGATGCGTTGACCGGGGAATTGAAGTTCGGGCTTTTCAGCAACGGGGCTGTGCGCGATTACCGCGAACGGGTTCTGCACTACAATGCACCGGGCATTTACGCGGGCGACCCCAATGCGTTCCTCACTCCCGACAGGCTTGGCGCTACAAGCGTGACGACGAACGGCAGCTCCGTCACCTACAACTGGGCCACATTCCTTCAGCCGCCATCAGACCGGAGTTTTTACACCGGCGAGAACAACGTGCGGGCTGCGTACGCAATGACGGACTTCCAGCTTCTCGAAAATGTGCGTCTGATCGGTGGCGCACGGCTCGAAAGCACCGAAATAAATCTGACCGCCTTTACCACCACCATTTCCGAAGGCGTCGTTCCGGGAACGACCAACTCCTCGTCGCTCAAGCAGACCGATTTGCTGCCGGCGCTCGGCATGGTCTGGAATGTCGCGTCCAACATGAATCTGCGTCTGAACTGGGGCATCACGGTCGCCCGACCGTCGTTCCGGGAGCTTGCGCCCGTGCGCACGTTCGATCTCGAGTACGACGCCTACGTTGTTGGAAATCCGAATCTGACAATGAGTGAGATTCAAAACTACGACGCGCGCTGGGAGTGGTTTCCACGGCCGGGTGAGATATTTTCCGTGGGGGTTTTCTACAAGGACATGACCGGGCCGATCGAAAAGGAATTTGTCTCGTCCTCCGGCGACATCATCACGTTCGTGAACCGGCCCAAGGGCAAGGTGTATGGCGTCGAGTTTGAAACGCGCAAGTCGCTCGACTTCGTCAGCCGGCATCTGCGCGACTGGAACTTTGGCGGCAACCTGTCATTGATCGAATCGGAACAGGCTGTTCCAGCGATTGACCGGCAGAACCATACGCGCCCGGATTTGCTTGGCTCGAAGCGTCCGCTCGCCGACCAGTCGCCCTACATCATAAATCTCGATCTGACCTACGATAATCCGCATTCGGGTTCGACGCTTTCCTTCAACTACAACATATTCGGGCCGCGCCTTCTTATCACGAGCCTCACGGCGCCGGATGTCTATGAACAGCCATCGGCGCAGTTTGACGTCACCTTTTCCCAGCGCATCGGACGAAAGTTGCGCCTGAAACTCGCTGCAAGAAACCTCCTCGATCCTGAAATCAAACGCACGTACGGCAAGGACGAGCAGGCGATTTATTCGTCTTACACACGCGGACGCACTTACAGTCTTTCCCTCAACTACGACTTCTGATCGGCGATGCCGGAGCACATGGATGTTTTGTAACCGGTTTGTCACACCACCGCCTCCGACCCTTCACAGAGCTCCGGCTTAATCATCACGCTTAAATAACGACTCAAGCAACAAACCCAAATCGTAAGAGCATGAAAAACAAAATCCTCCCCACCGGAATGTTGTTGGCCGCACTCGCTGCGGGAACACTAAGTTCCTCGGCATCCGAGCCGACCAATACCGTCACCATCGTGAACGACATCACGAACAGTATTACATGGTTTAGCACTAACGTTTATCTGATGAACGGCTTCGTCCACGTTCTCGCTCCGGCGGAACTGACCATCC
>CAYSDO010000073.1:13644-14295 GCA_964429665.1 uncultured Bifidobacterium sp. | reverse complement strand
GTGGTGTTTGCCCTCACCATTTTCTTTCCAAGGTTTCGCAAAAAACGCCTAGCAAAAGGCAAATTCAGCGGAGTCTTGGCTGATCGAATATCCGATTCTGCACGCGTGGACATTGCAGCGGCAATCGGAGAAGTGGCGACGGCCGGCGTGGGTGCGGAAGAGTTCCTCCGACCGCATACCGCTGGCCGTCGTGGCTTGCTCTGCATGCTTTGCAACAAACTTAGTGGCAATCAAACAACAAACACCCTGTATGAAAAAAATCGTTCTACTGACAATCGCAATCACTTCTGCTGCTCTGGCGGCGGCCTCTGCGGGAGACGCAAAAGAGACCTATGACAAAACTTGCGCCAAGTGCCATGGCCCCGACGGCAAGGGCCAGACCAAGATGGGCCAAAAGCTCAACATCAAGGACCTCACCGACGCGAAGGTGCAGGATGGTTTCACGGACGAGGTTGCCTTCAAGGCAATCAAGGAAGGCCTGAAGGACAAAGAAGGCAAAACGCTGATGAAGGCCGCCGAAGGATTATCCGACGACGACATCAAGGCGCTTGTGAAGCAAGTGCGCACTTTCAAGAAGTGATTCGATTTCGTTTGGGCGGGAGGGCTCGCTCAAGCGTTCATGAGAAGTTAGGAATGAGCTCAACCCGGCTG
>CAYSDO010000073.1:0-13634 GCA_964429665.1 uncultured Bifidobacterium sp. | reverse complement strand
TAGGGCGCTCAGACGTTCGTACCGGGATGGGGAAATGAGCTCAACCCGGCTGGCGGGAATCAAGGTTGCCAGCCGGGGTAGCTCCCAAACAGGAAGCCGACACTATGGGTCTCTTAAAAATGCCACCTCAGATTTTCCGGTTGGTTCTGTTGACCATCGGGATTGTTGTTTCGTACTTCATCGCGCGACAACTCCTGACCCCGGCTTCGTTCCGGGATTATGGCTTTTATCGCGGTGCGGCGCTGGAGGAAGTGGCTTCCCGCACGCCGGTATTCGCCGGGCGGAAGTCGTGTCTGGAGTGCCATGAAATAATTCAGACCCAACTCTTCAAGGGCGAACACAAGACCATTGGCTGTGAATCCTGCCACGGCCCGTCCTCGGCCCACGTCGCCGATCCGGACAGCGACGGCAAGAAACCCGACAAACGAAACACCCTGGCTTGCACCCGTTGCCATGAAGCCAATCCTTCCCGGCCGGCGACGCAAAAGCAGATCAATATCAAAAACCATTACGCGGGGCAAAAATGCACGGAATGTCATGTGCCCCACCAACCCAACGAAGTACCATGAAATTTGATTTTTCCCGAAGGAAGATGCTCGGTGTGTTCGGCGGTGCGCTGGCGGGGTTGTTGAGCGCGCCGGCGGCACGCGCGGCCAAGGCTACCGTGCAAAAGGTGTTCGCCTCCTCCGGCGCCCCCAAAGGTTACGACCCGTATAAACACAAATGGCTGATGTGTTTCGATGTGGACAAGTGCATTGGCTGCGGCTTGTGCGTGGACGCGTGCAAAAAGGAAAACCATGTGCCCGAGGCGGCTCATTACTTCCGCACATGGATCGAGCGCTACATCATTAAGAAGCCCAAACCTGGCTCCGACCACCTGCGCGGTGACGTGTTGGTGGATTCGCCGAACGGGGGGCGGGACGGATTTCCGCCTACGTCGGTACCGCGCGAAGAAATCCTCAAATCGTTCTTCGTCCCCAAGCTGTGCAATCTGTGCGAAGCCTCGCCATGCACCCAGGTGTGCCCGGTGGGTGCCACGTTCGATTCGCCGGACGGAGCGGTCCTGGTGGACCCGAATTATTGCATCGGCTGCGGCTTTTGCATCCAGGCCTGTCCTTATGGCTGCCGTTTCCTGAACCCGGAAACAAAGACGGCGGAGAAGTGCAATCTCTGCTATCACCGCATCACGCGTGGGTTGAAGCCGGCCTGTGTGGAAGTCTGCCCAACCGAGGCCCGCATCTTCGGTGATCTTAAAAACCCGGTGGAAAACGATCCGATTCAAACCTTCATCGCGAAGAACAAGGTGTTTTCCTTGAAGCCGCATCTGGGCACCGAGCCGCGCACGCTATACGCCAATCTGGACAAGGAGGTCCGCTAACATGTCCCTGGAAATTACCAATGCCGTCGTCGAGGCCATCCCGCGCTTCGAAGGTTACGTTTACCCAAACGAATCGGGCACACATCCGCTGTGGGGTTTTCTCATTGTGCTTTATCCGTACATCACCGGGTTGGTTGCCGGCGCCTTCATCATGGCGTCATTGGTGCGCGTTTTCCGGGTGAAGCCACTGGAGCCGGTGTACCGGCTGTCCCTGCTGACGGCGTTGGCGTTTCTGCTGTGCGCCACACTGCCGCTGCTGTTCCACCTCGGCCATCCGGAGCGCTCGATTCAAATCATGATCACGCCGCACCTGACCTCACCGATGGCCATTTTCGGTTTCGTTTACGCGTGGTATCTGATGGCCGTTCTCTTTCTGGAATTGTGGTTTGACTACCGGGAGGATTTTGTGGAGTGGTCCAAAACGGAAGCGGGTTTCCGTGGCATCATTTACCGCGCGTTTACCCTGGGAGTGACAGATGTGTCGGACAAGGCGCTCGCGTTGGACCACAAACTCAGTTGGATCATCTCCATCCTCGGCATTCCTTCCGCCTTTCTGCTGCATGGTTACGTGGGTTTCATTTTCGGCTCCATCAAAGCAAATCCGTGGTGGGGCAACGCCATCATGCCGATCATCTTTATTCTCTCAGCCATGGTCTCTGGCATCGCGCTGTGCGTGTTCAATTACATGGTGCTGACGTGGGTGCGGCGGCGTACGCTGGACATGCGTTGTTTGGATGTAATGGGGATGTTTTTGTTCTACGCCCTGGTGGTTGACGCCACGATCGAGGCGCTGGATTGGATTCATCGCGCATATTCCGCCGAGGAAGGCTTTCACGTCATGGAATACATGGCCCAGGAACGATTGTTCTACACTTTGAGCATCGGGCAGGTCCTGGTGGGCACGTTAATTCCACTGCTGTTGCTCGGTGTTCTCCAGGTTCTCCGCAAGCGTATTCCCGACATGGCGCGCAAACGCATGTATTTTGCCAGCGCGGTTTTCATCCTGATCGGCGTGTTTGCGATGCGCTGGAACGTGGTGATGGGCGGTCAGTTTTTCTCCAAGAGTCTGCGCGGAGTGATGAGTTACAAACTGGAGTTTGCCGGTGTCGAAGGCTGGTTTATGGGGCTGATCCTGTTGAGTCTGCCGTTCATCATTCTGACGGTGTTGATCAAACTCTTCCTTGCGGAGCGATTATCCACCAAGGGGCATGTGCCCCATCGCATGGAGGAGATTTGAAACCGGCTTTGCCCTGTGTGCGGGATCAGTATCTGGGGGCTTGGGCAGGGGATAGCCAATTGATTCGTCATGATTCTCAACGATAGAAAATTCCTTGTTCTGGCCGCCATGAGCGTCATGTTTCTGGCGCTGGCGGCGGGGTTCGCCTTCAATCTTTGGGGGCGCACGCCGCCTGGCTCTCCGATTCCATTGACAGACCCCAAGTTCGTGGACACCTCGCCGTCGCGCGTGGCGATTGCGGAGTTTATTCGCAAAGGTGGCGATCCTTCAGACTACGACTGCGACATTTGTCACGAGAAGAACAAGCCCATCAAGATCAAGTTCGACGGAGAAAACAACATCATTCTGCCCAAGGAACATGCGGACATCGCCCTCAGTCACGGCAGTCACAAGCGCAACAACAATTGTTACAACTGCCATGACGAGATGAATCTTTCATTGCTTCAGACCCGTGATGGCAAGCAATTGAAGCTCGTGGACAGCACGCCTCTGTGCGGCAGTTGTCACGGCCCGACGTATCGTGACTGGGAAGCGGGCGTGCATGGGCGCACGAGCGGATTCTGGAATCGTGAGTTGGGCGATTACTCGCGGCTTGGCTGCCCGTCCTGTCACAATCCGCATTCACCCAAGTTTCCGGGTCGCGAGCCAGCCCCTGGCCCTCATGCCCTGCATCCGGTCGCAAAAGGCCCAGCACACAACGAAGCCGAAAGAAATCACGAATGACCTCGAACTCACCATGTTCATCAGGAGGGTGTGCCAGTGGTGGCAATGGCGGTATGAACCGGCGCAGCTTTCTCCGAACCTCCGGCGTGCTCGCATCCGGCATTGCGGCGCTTGCGGCGAGTCTTGCCCCGTTGCGCGATCTCACGGATTACACATCTGCCGAGCAGTTCATGCAGAAGCACTACAAGGAACTCTCCAAGGATGATATGGAGAAGGTGCTGGATCGCATCACTCGTGAAGTCGAGAAACAGTACTCGATTCGTCCGCATGTGAAAGATTACAAGCCGATGGATGGCGTGGAGTTTGTTTACTGTCTCAACCTGACCCGCTGCATTGGTTGCCGCAAATGCGTCCACGCCTGCGTCGCGGAGAATAACCAGTCGCGCGATCCTGAAATTCAATACATCCGCGTGCTCAAGATGCCGCACGGCTCATTCGACATGGAGAAGGGCGATCATAATTACGCGTCGCCGACCGTGCCGGAAAAAGGTTTCTTCTACATGCCGGTGCAATGCCAGCAATGCAAGAATCCGCCGTGTGTAAAGGTTTGCCCTGTGAAAGCCACATGGCAGGAAGCCGACGGTATCACGGTGATTGATTACGACTGGTGCATCGGCTGTCGCTATTGCGAAGCCGCGTGTCCTTACTTCGCGCGTCGTTTCAACTGGACGAAGCCCAGCATCCCGAAAGATCGCATCAATCCGAACATGTCTTATCTCGGCAATCGTCCACGCAAACAGGGCGTGATGGAGAAATGTCACTTCTGCATTCAACGCACGCGTGCCGGGAAATATCCCGCGTGTCTCGAAGTCTGTCCGGCGGGCGCGCGTAAATTCGGAAACGTCCTTGATCCAAACAGTGAGGTTGCCTACATCCTCCGGACCAAGAAAGTATTCGTTCAACTCAAGGAGGAACTCGGCACGTCGCCGCGATTCTTTTACTACTTCGACGTATGATCCAAGCCACGAAAAATTACTTCCACTTTCTCTGGCGCTGTGGTCGCATCGCGTTCGTGGGCGATTGGCGTTACTACGCGTGGATGGGAATCCTCAGCGTCGTCATTCTCCTCGGCATAAATGCCTACGCCAAACAATTCGTTCACGGTCTCATGGTCACAGGCATGAGCGACCAGGTTTCTTGGGGGGTTTATATTGCGAACTTCACGTTCATCGTCGGCGTTGCGGCGGCGGCGGCGATGCTCGTCATCCCGGTTTACATATACAACAACAAGGAACTGCACGACCTCGTCATCTTCGGCGAACTGCTCGCCGTCGCTGCTATCCTGATGTGCCTCGCATTCGTCACCGTGGACCTTGGGCGACCCGACAGGTTCTGGCATCTGATTCCCGGCATCGGCAAATTCAACTTTCCCGGCTCGATGCTCAGTTGGGACGTGATCGTGCTCAATGGTTACCTCCTGCTCAACGTTCACATCTGCGGCTATCTGCTCTACTGTCGCTATCAAGGCCGCACATCCTCGAAATGGTTTTATATCCCCTTCGTGTTCCTCGCGATCGGTTGGGCCATCTCAATCCACACCGTCACCGCGTTTCTTTACGTCGGGCTCGGTGGACGGCCGTTCTGGAATGCCTCCATCGTCGGCCCTCGCTTTCTCGCATCAGCGTTCACCGCCGGTCCGGCCATCATCATCCTTGCGTTGCAAGTCATCCGCCACGTCACGGATTATCGCATCAGTGACAAGGCTCTGTTGACGTTGCGCAGCATTGTGCAGGTCTCGATGCTCATCAATGTGTTCCTGCTGTTCAACGAAGTGTTCAAGGAATTTTACACGCGCACATCGCATGTCGCCGCGTCGAATTATCTCTATTTTGGTCTGCACGGTTTTCACGCGCTTGTGCCGTGGATATGGACGGCGATTCTTTTCAATTTGGTCGCGATGTTCATTCTCGTACTGCCGATGAGCAAAAGTCTGAAGTATCTCAACGTCGCATGTGTGCTGTCCATCGTCGGCATCTGGATTGAAAAAGGCATGGGCCTCGTCATCCCGGGTTTCATTCCCAGTCCACTCGGCGAGATGGTCGAATACACTCCCAGCTTGAACGAAACGCTGGTCTGCCTCGGCATCTGGGCGTTCGGCTTGCTCGCCTATACTCTCTTTCTGCGCATGTCCATTCCGATACTTCAGGGCCGCATCGCCAAGGCCAATGAAGGCGCGTCCGACGATCATCTCTTCGCAGTCGGATCAAAGTCTGACCAGACCATCGCATCGCCGCATGCCGCAACAACTCACATCTGACGATTTCAAGGAATCGTTGAACGGCCACGTCGCGACGAAAGGCGATGAAACCCGCGCGAAGTACGGCCCGCACATCGGCTGGAAAGAGTTGCAGCAGATTTTGCGGGATCGCAGCGCCGTTCGATATCCGTGCGAAGTTGTTTTCGATTCACAGCCGTTGCTCAAAGACGAATTTGCCCACGCGATGGCGAAAGGCGAGCGACCCGAAGACGGCTACACGATTTACGTCCATCCATTCTTCATGACGCAACTCCAGCAAGTGCCGTTGTTGGTGCTCTACCAGCTCGTCCGCGTGAATTATGGCGAGTTCGCTTCGCCTGACGACGCGGAGACTTTCGGCGCGAGCGTTCTTGGACTCTCCAAGGATGATTACTACAATACGCTCTGCGAACTTGCCGATCAGCTTGACCCATGTGATCTGGGTGATTGAGGAGGCGGAGAGCTTTTGCGGTGGGTCATTGTTGGACATTGCGTGCAGAGTCAGCATCAACCGATGTCGAGGACAGCTAAACTCTCAGGCGTGGCTTTCCATCCTCCTGGCTTACGCCAATAAACGAAGGGTCTTTGCCAAGAATGGGATTGCGCCGGTTTCCTGTTACGCCGAAGCTATCAATGTCGAATGGCGACTCGTTCGCTGTGCCAGTTGTTGAACGGGACGCCGAATAACAACAAAGCAATTGAAACGTAGCGATAACTACCATGAAAAAACTACTCACACTCAGCATCGCCATCCTGGCTGCCAGCGCGTTGACAATGGCTGCAGCCGATGCAAAAGAAACGTACGAGAAGGATTGCGCCAAATGTCACGGCAAGGAAGGGAAAGGCGACACCAAGATGGGGCAAAAACTTGGCTGCAAGGACTACACTGACGCAAAAGTTCAGGACGCAATGAAAGATGAGGAAGCGGTCAAAGCCATCAAGGAAGGCGTCAAGGACAAGGAAGGCAAAGTTCTGATGAAGCCGGCGGAAGGCATCTCCGATGCCGACGCGAAGGCGCTGGTCGCCTACATGCGCAAGTTCAAAAAGTAGCCGGATTTTTTGAGCGGAGGGCGCTCAAATGTTGTAAAGGGCAGGGTTTCGAAATCCACCCGGCTGGATGGTGAACATGGGCCAGCCGGGTCAACAACCAGGTAATTCATCAAACGATCTATGAAAAAACTTGTTTCCATCACCGCCGTCGCTGCTCTTGCCGCCACCGGGACGCTGCTGGGTGCCGACGCCAAAGTCATCTACGACAAGGAATGCACCAAGTGCCATGGGGCCGATGGCAAGGGTGACACCAAAATGGGAAAGAAACTTGGGGCCAAGGATTATACCGATCCGAAAGTTCAGGCAGCCGTCACCGACGACGCAGCGTTCAAGGCCATCAAGGAGGGCTTGAAAGACAAGGAAGGCAAAACCTTGATGAAGCCGACTGAAGGTGTGTCCGACGCGGAAATCAAGGCGGTGGTTGCCCACATGCGGACTTTCAAGAAGTAATGCATAATTCGTAAAGCAAGCACGGGACTGGACGCTTTGTTAGATGGAGAGTCCGGTCCTTTTTGAGAACAGTTGGAAACCAGTGTCGGCCTTTGGCCCGTCATCAGATTGCAATCGAAACAATTTTCATGAGTGCCGAGAATCCACCTCCAAGTTCACAACGACCATCGCTGTTGAGAAACTGGTTAAGCCTGACCGGACTGGTCATCGTCATCGGCAGCTTGTTCTCGTTCTTCCTGCTGTTCTTCCTGGATACGTTGGCGCATTTCTCGAATCCGTACATCGGCATCCTCACCTACGTCATCGCGCCCGGGTTTCTGTTTTTCGGTTCGTTCCTGGCAATTTGGGGCGCGCTGCGCGCACGAAAGAAACTCGGCCAGTCGGCTGGGTTGCTGCCGAAAATTGTCGTGGACCTCTCGCGGCCGCAGGATCGGAAAAAAATGGCCGTGTTTATTGCTGCAAGCGTGTGCTTCCTCCTGCTCTCCGCCATCGGCAGTTATCACACCTATCATTTTACGGAGTCCACCCAGTTCTGTGGCCAGACCTGTCACACCGTGATGAAGCCGGAACTCGTCACCTACGAGCACGGCTCGCACGCCCGAGTGGCCTGCGTGCAATGCCACATCGGCCCCGGCGCGGAATGGTTCGTGAAAGCCAAGGTTTCCGGCACGTATCAACTCTACGCGGTGGCGTTCAACAAGTATCCGCGCCCCGTGCCGACACCGATCAAGAATTTGCGCCCCGCGCAGGAAACCTGCGAGCAATGTCACTGGCCAAAGAAGTTCGTTGGCAACATGGACAAGACATATAACTATTTCCTCGGGGACGAAACCAACACGCCATTCTCTGTCCGTCTGACCATGAAGGTGGGCGGCGGCGATCCGACGCACGGGCCGGAGGGTGGTATTCATTGGCACATGAACGTGAATAACAAGGTGCAATACATAGCCACCGACCCTGCACGCCAAACCATCCCCTGGATTCGTACCGTGGATGCTCAGGGCGTCGTTACCGAATATCGTACGAAGACCTTCACCAACACCGTCGCTGAAAATCAGGTCCGCACGGTGGATTGCATGGATTGCCACAATCGCCCCGCGCACACCTATAAATCCCCCAACGATGCTGTTAACCTGGCAATGTCTTTGGGCAGGATTGATCGCAACCTGAAGTGGATCAAAACAAACGCCGTTTATACTCTTACGCGAAAATACACCAACGAGACGCAGGCCGTGCAGAGCATCGCCACCCATCTCTCCGCCCAATACCCGGGCGAACCGCGCATCAAGCCCGCCATAGACGCCGTTCAAGAAATCTACAGGAACAACTTCTTCCCCGAGATGAATGCTTCCTGGGACAAGTATCCCAATAACATCGGGCACAAGGACTGGGCCGGTTGTTTCCGCTGCCACGATGGCAAGCACGAGACTGCGGACGGCAAACGCAGCATCAAGGCGAGTGATTGCAACACCTGCCACACCATCCTCGCCCAGGGCAAGGGTGAAGAACTCAATCTGCTAAGTCCGGGCGGCCAGCAATTCAAACATCCCGGCGATCCCGTGGATGGCGCGTGCAACGATTGTCACACGGGCGGCTTATGAGGGCTGAAAGCCCGGCATGTGACAGCCCTTCCAATCCGCGTTCATCTGCGGTTCAACTCTTCGCGGCTTTGCGTTAATCCCTTTCGCGTGGTTCGCGGTTCACCTCATCCGTGTTTATCCCTGTCCATCGGTGGTTAAAAATGTCGCGGCAAGAAATGAGTTGAACTCAGCAATGCTCGTGGAGTCTTTCGGCGCGCGAGTTGCAACCATAGTGTCGTATGAGTGTCCGGCTTCTTGGTTGGGCCATACTGGGGTTGTGCTTCCAAATCCCGGCACTGGCCAATTTTTCCAACACCGACTGTCTCGATTGCCATCTCGATCCGGCCACGACGCGCAAAGTCGGCGACAAGGTTGTGGCTCTTGTTTTTCCGACAAACGGATTCAACAAATCCATTCACGCCAAACTCGATTGCATTGATTGTCACGAAGGCATCAAGGACCTGGTTCACCCGGACAAATTGCCTGCGCCGAATTGCTCCGGTTGTCACGAAAAAGAAGGCAAGGACTACGCCACCAGCATCCACGGCGTAAGCCACAAGCTCGGCGCGTCCGGTGCGGCAGATTGCTGGAGTTGCCACGGCTCGCATGAAATCGGCGCCGTAAAGCTTGCCGATTCACCGGTCTTCAAACTGAATCTGCCAAACACGTGTGCCACCTGCCATACCAACGTCGGCCTCACCAAGGAATACCAGATGAAATTCCCGGAGGCGGCGGTGCAGTACAAGGATAGCATCCATGGGCGCGCTCTGCTGAAGATGGGTCTCATCATCGCGCCGTCTTGCAATGATTGCCACGGCGTGCACGACATCAAACGCGGCGTGGATCGCGATGCCCCAATCAACCACGCCAACGTCGCCAAGACCTGCGGCAAGTGCCATGTCGGCATCGAACAGACCTACGAGAAAAGTGTTCACGGCCAGTTGCTGGTGAGTGGGGACAAGCGTGGTCCGGTCTGCACGGATTGTCACACCGCCCACGGCATCGAGACTCCTCAAAATGGGCATTTCAAAATGGCCAGCGACGCGCGGTGCGGCAAATGCCACGAGGATCGTCTCGAACATTATCGCGATACCTACCATGGCAAGGCCATGGCCCTTGGCAAACCCTCGGTCGCTTCCGAGGTGGCTGCCTGTTACGACTGTCACGGTCATCATGATGTCTTGCCGCCGTCCAATCCCGCTTCACATCTTTCAGAGGCAAACATCCTCGGGACGTGTCAGAAGTGTCATCCCACCGCCACGGCCGGATTCACTGAATACAAGCCTCACGCGAATCCGCTGGATCGTAAGAATTACCCGCTCCTTCACGTGGTGTTTTTGGGGATGACCGGTTTGCTGATAGGGGTGTTCTCGTTCTTTGGGCTGCACACCATCGTCTGGTTGGCGCGCGTGGTTTACATCTCGTTGCACGATACAAAATCTTATCGCGAAGCCAGGGTCAAAACGGAGAGCGACACCGAATGGTTTACGCGCTTCGTGCCATTCGAGCGCTTCCTGCACTTCCTCGTCGTGACAAGTTTTTTGCTGCTCGTCATCACGGGAATGCCTTTGAAGTTTTATTACACGGACTGGGCCAGGCTGTTGTTCAAGTTGATCGGCGGAGCTGAGACCGCGCGCACGCTGCACCACTTCGGGGCGGTCGTGACGTTCCTCTACTTCGGCCTGCACGTGGCCTCGCTCATTGGCAAATGCTGGAAAGGCCGTGGCAAACTTCGCAATCCCGAAACCGGCAGACTTCAGATCAAACGCCTTTGGCTCGTGCTGTTCGGCCCGGACTCCATGGTGCCGACGTTGCAAGACTGGCGCGATTTCGTAGCACACAACAAATGGTTCTTCGGCAAAGGCCCGAAGCCGTCGTTCGACCGCTGGACGTATTGGGAGAAGTTCGATTACTTCGCCGTGTTCTGGGGCGTGGCCATCATCGGATCGTCCGGCCTCATCCTTTGGTATCCGGCGTTCTTCACCCGCTGGTTGCCGGGCTGGATGATCAATATCGCGCACATCATCCATTCGGACGAAGCGTTGCTCGCGGCGGGCTTCATCTTCTCGATCCATTTTTTCAACACGCACTTCCGCATCGAGAAATTCCCGATGGACACCGTCATCTTCTCGGGCCGCGTGTCGAAGACCGAACTCATGCACGAGCGTAAACGCTGGTATGACCGTCTTGTCGCCAGCGGCAAGCTTGATCAACACCGAGTGAAGGACGAATGGTTTCAATGGAAGAACATCGCGCGCTCGTTCGGCTACCTGTTCTTCGGTGTCGGCGTCATCCTGCTGCTGCTGATCATCTACGCGATGGTGTCGCGACTGATGCATTGAACTGGAGCGCCGGTCTCCTGACCCGGCGCATTTCAACCGCGAACCACGCCAACCATACGAAAGGTGGGGCGAGACTCCCGGCGAGCCGAAATCAAACCGCAAACCACGCCAACCACGCGAAAAATGAACCGCAGAGACGCAAAGACGCCGAGGCACGGGCTGATGTCTTGACCACGGATGGACACTGATGAACACGGATTCATCTGCCGCAAAAGAGCACAAGGAACTCAAAACCGTTTAGCCACAGATGACGCAGATGAAGGCAGATGCCGGAGCGCCGGTCTCCCGACCCGGCACATTTGAACCGCGAACGACGCCAACCACGCGAAACTTTCTCCCTCTCCTCGCCAAACGAGGAGAGGGCCGGGGTGAGGAGGTGGAGATTTTATCGTTTCCCGTGCGCCATCCAGAATTCCAACAGGCGAGCAAGTTCCAGCGCCTTCTTTTCATCGCCGGTGCGGCTGTGAGAAAGTTCCTTTGCTTTCGCGGCGAGGGTGGCGAGCCGTTTGGTGATTTGCGATTGTAGCTTCTGGGCTTCCTTCTCAGGCTTGGGTAGTAACACCGAGCCGTGAATTCCACGTGAAGCGAGCAGATGAACTGTCTCTGCGTGGGCGCGACTCGGCAAGGCAAGCGGCTGCGATACAGCTTTGCCACCTGTGCTTTGGCGGAAGAAGACAGTATTGGCGTCAAGGAAATCGCTCGCGTCGGGGATGCTGGCGTGACCTTCGAGGATGTTCACCTTCATGCCGTCGGGAACTTGGGCGGCAATCCATTCGGTGAGCGGTTGCTTGTCTTCGTCCGGCAGGCTGTCCCACAAATCGGCGGCGAGTTCATCGGTTCGGAATTCGCGGGCTTCGCCGGTCTTGCTGCGCTGTTCCTGTTTCTGGACTTCGACGATGCGGATTTGCCGGAAGTGGTTGGCGGTTTCGTGATACAACTCGTCGCAAAGTTTCTCGCGTTCGGCGGCGTCAGTCACACCAAGCAATTCAAACACGGCCAAATCGAGCGCGCGGCGGTCGGGCATCTTCAACTCTTGCGGCAAGTCAATCGGCTTTTCAGCCAACTTCTTGATTCGTTCCGCCGAGCGGCACGCCATGAATTCCTCCTCAACCATCGGTTGCGTATCGCGTTTGCAAAGCTGCTCGAAGGCATCCCGCAATTTTTTGGTAACGGGTTTCGTGACATGGCGCGGGTCGGGGATTGCCAGTAAGTTTACGTCAACGACTTCTGTCTTCAGATTCCCTTCTGTTCCGGCATAACGACCGTAGAAGGTTTTTAAATTGGCAAGCAGGGTTGAATTCACCAGCGCCTGCAACGCCGTTATCTGATCTTCGGTCAATTCAAAAGGGTGAACATCGAATAGGTTGTGGTTGCAAATCAGTCTTTCAGGATTTGCCGGAATGACGTGACGATACTGTTGTGCCATCGGCCAAAAGAACGCTCCTGGTTTTGTGCCTGTAATGTCATACCACGGATCGCGCCCAGCGCAGCTTGTGCGTTCAGCTACCGGCACAGCTTTGCTTTTCTTTGACGCAAATGGAGTTCGTTCGCCGTATCGGAGGTATTTCTGAATGTAAGACCCTTTGAGTTCCCCGATTGGTTTGGAAACCAGAAGCACGAGGCGATCAAGCTCGTCAGCACGAATCACGGGCCGGTTTACTTTCATCAGGCTGTGAACTTCGGGAGCAAGATACTCGGCTTCGATTGGATGGAGAGTATCGTCGCCTGCTTCGATTATCCTTACAGCGCCCGACTCGACTTCAGTCCGTTTGCAGTGTGTGTGTAGTGGAGCGTCGTTCCATTCTAGCTTTGAGTATTTCTCCAGTAATTCCTCGCCCACGTCGCGCGGCATGAAAAACCCATCACAACCGCTGGTAATTCCACGCCTGATTGTGGCGACCTCACCAAGCGGCACAAACCGGCTGCCATACTTTTCCATGATCTGGAAATAGAGATTTGGCGCTCGCAGATACTTGCCCCATTTGCCGCCGCCGTAACCACTGGCAGAAATCGCCTCGAATTCTGTTTCCGTGTGAACACTTTCTTCGGTGCTGTCATCGTCATCGTCGCCCGCTGTATTGGCTTTCACTCCTTCCGCCAAGTCGCGCTTCTTCTGCAACTCAAACAGTTTTCCCGCGCGCAGACCTTCTTCCCAAAGCTCGCTCTGCTGCTTCACCACGATACGGAATTCATCGCGGGCCTTGCTCTCTTTTGAGCGGGCAATGATGTCACGGAATTTTTCAGCGGCGTCCTGCCGTGAGTGTTCATCTTTGCGCTCACCCAAAATATCTGCCAGAGGCGCATCCAACCGGACGAACTTGACCAATTGCTCGTCGCGTTCGGTCTTATCGGCACAGCGCTGGAGAATCACGGCGCACGTTTTCACGCGCGCGTCCTCGAACCACGGCTCGGCGTTGCTTTCCAGAATCGCGTGAACCTTGAAGTTCGACAGCACCCATTCCTGCAACGCGAAACCGTATTCAACATCAAGCCAACTGGACGAAACCAGAAAGCCGAACCAGCCGCCTTCGTTCAAAAGGTGCGTGGCTGCCGGCCAGAAGTAGCAGTGCAGATCGCTGCGCCCGCTCAATTCCAGATTCGGCCAAAGCTCGGCACAGTAGTCGAGCAGGTCTTCCTT
>CAYSDO010000072.1:0-14343 GCA_964429665.1 uncultured Bifidobacterium sp. | reverse complement strand
ACGGGACGAAGATCGTCTTCACCGGCGATCCCTACCAGATTGACAATCCCTACGTGGACGGCTCCTCGAACGGCTTCAACTACGTCGTGAGCAAGTTTCGTCCGGAAGCCGTGGCCGCGCATGTGGAACTGCAAAAAGGCGAGCGCTCCGAGTTGGCGGAACTGGCGGCGAATATTCTTTGAACAAGCCCGCTCTCAACTCCTATACAAAGCGGCAGGATAACCCTATGACCAATGGCTCCCGCACTTGGATTTCAAACCGTCAGCGCTGTATCCCAATCCTTCCACACCGGTTCGTAACCGAGGCTTTGGATGAGACGCGCCACTTCTTCGGGCGGGCGCTCGTCGGCGATGTTGAACTGGCCGGTTGCATTCGTTGCTTTTGTTTGGTGGGGCGAGGCTACTGACGAGCCGCCGTCACCTTGCTTCAGTATGCCGGCTCGCGAGGACTCTTGCCCCATCGTTGCCCATTCGCTTGAGCCGGCTTCAACGATTCGACCGCGCACTGTCTGGTGGATGTTTTCCTTGCCGGCACCGGTGTAACCGCCCGGTTCGGTGTGGCTGCCCGCGCTGATGAGCGTGATGCCCAGCGGAAAAAGTCCGTCGCGCAATTTCGCCTGTTCGCGTGTCGAGAGCACGAGTCCCACGTCAGGAAACATGATGCGGAACGCACAGACAAGCTGCACAAGCTCGCGGTCGGTCATGTGCGTGAGCGGCTCGAACTCGCCCGCACAGGGGCGCAGTCGTGGCAGTGAGATGGTAATCTGCGCCTTCCAGCAATGTCGCAGCAAATAGTCCGCGTGCGCCGCCACGCACAATGCTTCGTAGCGCCAGTCCGCCAATCCGTAGAGCGCGCCAATACCCAGCCGGCGAAAGCCCGCCGCATAAGCGCGCTCGGGTGTTTCGAGCCGCCAGTCAAAATTCTTTTTTGGCCCGGAGGTGTGCATCTCATCGTAGATCGCGTGATCGTAGGTTTCCTGATACACCACCAGCCCGTCCGCGCCCGCAGCGACGAGCGGACGGTAATCTGCCGTTTCCATCGGCCCGACTTCGAGCGACACGCTGGGAATCTCCTCGTGCAACGCGGCGACGCATTCGGCCATGTAGCCGTTCGAGACGAATTTTGGATGTTCGCCCGCCACGAGCAGGATATTGCGAAAACCTTGCATAGCCAAAGCGCGTGCTTCACGACGGACTTCATCCACCGAGAGCGTGACGCGGAGAATGGGGTTGTCGCGGGAGAAGCCGCAGTATTTGCAGTTGTTGATGCACTCGTTGGAAAGGTAGAGTGGCGCGAACAGGCGGATGACCTTGCCGAAACGTTGCTGCGTGAGCTGCTGGGAGCGACGGCCAAGGGGTTCGAGCAACCCGGCGGCGGCGGGGGAAATCAGTTGTGCGAAATCTGTGAGCGAAAGTTTGTCACGCGATAGCGATGTTCGTGCGCTGGAAATCTCCGTTCCCAGAGAATTTTTCACGAGGGATTGCAGCGGCAGGGAATTGAATTCAGCAACAAAACTCACGGTGCAATCGTAACAAAGCCCGAACAGAAGTCGAGAAGGGCAACAACTTGAAATCGCGAATTGACGCCAATCATAACCGAAGGATTAGCGTGGATAAGGGCAAATCAACGGTTGATTTTGTTACCGTTTGCGTCTGCGGCCAGGCGCGAAGTGATAGCCTCCATGCACCCGCACGCCGCGGGCGGCGCCGACGAAGCCCTTTGGCTGGCCTGGCTTGTCTTGTTCGAACAACGCGGTGTAGGTATAGTTAAAATTATCCAGCTTCACGCGCGCAATTTTTTGCGTGATAAATCGTTCGATGGACAGGACGTGATTCGAATCCTCCGCAACCATAAGCGTGAACGCGTCACCCTTGGCCTCTGCGCGACCGGTTCTCCCGATGCGGTGGATGTAATCTTCCGGATGTTGCGGCACGTCGTAGTTGATGACGTGGCTGACATCTGCGATGTCGAGACCGCGTGCGGCAATGTCGGTGGCCACGAGCACCTCGTATTTGCCGTCGCGAAAGCCGCGCAAGGCCTGTTCGCGCTCACTCTGGGTGCGGTTCGAGTGAAGCACCGCCACGGAATGATTGTTCTTTTTAAGCATGTTCGCGATGCGATCTGCGCCGTGCTTGGTGCGGCAGAACACGATCGCCGAATCGTAATTCACGCGATCCAGCAGCGCGAGCAGCAGGTCGGCCTTCTGAACATCGGCCACAGGATAAATGACGTGCTTCACGGTTTCGGCGGGCGACCGGCGAATGCCGATTTCCACCGTCTCCGGATTTTTCATCGCCCACTGGATGAGCGTTTCGATCTGCACCGGGATTGTGGCGGAGAACAACGACGTCTGACGCTGGCGCGGGCAGCGTTCCACGATGCGTCGAACGTCCGGAAGAAATCCCATGTCCAACATGCGATCCGCCTCGTCAAGCACGAGAAACTGCACCTTGTCCAGCCGGCAGGTACCGCGCTCGATGTGATCCAACAATCGTCCGGGTGTGGCGACGAGAATGTCCACGCCGCGCTGCAGGGCGTTGTTTTGATTTCCGTAACCCACCCCGCCGAAGATGACCGCGACGCTGAGGTTGGTGAAGCGTGCAAAATCCCTGATGGCTGTTTCAACCTGCGCGGCCAGTTCTCGCGTGGGTTCGAGGACCAGCAATCGCGGGCCACCCGGCTCGCTGCGGTTCAATTTTGAAAGGATTGGCAGGGCGAATGCGGCGGTCTTGCCTGTGCCGGTCTGGGCGCTTCCGATGACGTCTCTGTTTTCAAGAATCAACGGGATGGCGCGAAGTTGGATCGGGGTCGGGTCCACATAACCCATCGCTTTCACGCCGTCCACCATCGCCTGGGACAAACCTAATTTGCTGAATGCCATGAGAGCATTGTGTCGAATTCGCGCCGAATGTCGAAGCGGAAGTTGGCCGGTGGCTTTATCCGCCGGCCCCCGGCCCGGGCTTGCGTTTGGGGTGCGCAACTGAAAAACTGTGTGTACGGCTGACCCAGCCGCCACGATAGAATCATGACTGACACGAAATCACAAACCGCCGTCGCCACCTCGGACATTTATCTGGAGAGTTTCCGCCGATTTGAAACCCAGGCCAGCCAGCCCAAATGGCTGTTGCCCATCCGCAAGGCCGGCATGGCCCGTTTCAGCGAACTTGGTCTGCCGACTCAAAAGCACGAAGACTGGCGGTTCACGAACACCACGGCGATAGCCAGCCGTCCGTTCGTTCCAGTTTTTGAATCCACCAACTCCGTCACCACGCCGGACTTGAAGGATTTCGCCTTTTCCAAATTACCCGGCTCGCGACTCGTTTTCGTCAACGGCCACTTCGCGCCGACGCTTTCGTACATTGCAAAACTTCCGGACGGTGTCCGTGTCAGCAATCTCGCGTCAGCGCTCGCAACGGACACAGCTTTTCTCGAAAAACATCTCGGGCGTTACGCGCAGAACGCGGACAATGGTTTCAGCGCTTTGAACCATGCGTTCTTTCTCGATGGCGGTTTCGTCCATGTGCCGGTTGGCAAGGTTGTCGAGGAGACGGTGCAATTCATCTACGTGGCCACGGCGAACCAGGGCGGCGCGACGATTCATCCGCGCAATCTCGTCATCGCGGAGGCCAACAGTTCTGTGACGATTGTTGAAAGCTATGTTTCGCTCGGAGGCGCGGGTTATTTCACAAATGCAGTTACGGAATTATTCGTCGGCGACAACGCCCGCCTGGAGTATGTGAAGTTTCAGGACGAGGCGGAGGACGCGTTTCATATCGCGGCGTTTCATGGCGAGTTTGGCCGGGCCAGCAACGTGAGCGTTCACTCCTTTGCCCTCGGCGCAAAACTTTCCCGCAACAACATCCGGACCAAGCTCGCTGGTGAAGGGCTGGAGTGCATTTTGAACGGACTTTACCTCACGCGCGGAGAACAGCTCGCGGATCATCACATGATCGTGGAGCACGCACAGCCTCATTGCGCGAGCCACGAGTACTTCAACGGAATTCTCGACGACAAATCCAAGGGTGTGTTTCACGGGCGCATTCTCGTGCATGAAATCGCGCAGAAGACCGACGCCAAGCAGACGAACAAAAACCTCCTGCTCTCGGATGACGCGACTGCTGACACGAAACCGCAACTCGAGATTTATGCCGACGACGTGAAATGCACTCACGGCGCGACCATCGGTCAATTGAACGATGAATCCATTTTTTATCTCCGATCACGCGGCATCGGTACGGAGAGCGCCAGACGCATGCTGATCCACGCATTCGCAGGCGAAATCATCGAGCGCATTCAACACGAGGCATCGCGGGAGGAAGTGGACAAGATCGTCTGGGACAGGCTGGAATCGAATCCACATCTCATGGCGAAGTGATCTTTCTGTGGCGGCAGGCAAGACGCCCGCCGCTACTTTTCCCCGGGCTTCACGCCTCGACAAGACTTCGTTCCGATGCCATTCTTCCCTTGATGTCGGATAAACTTGAACAACTCCGCGCCCTGCTGCGTTCGTATGGGTCGTGCATTGTTGCCTACTCGGGCGGCGTGGACTCGGTGTTTCTCGCCCTTGTCGCTCACGAAGTGTTGCGTGCAAAAGCACTTGCTGTCATCGCTGATTCGCCAAGCCTTCCACGGCGCGAGCTTGCCGAGGCGTTGGAAATTGGACGGCGGTTCAACTTTCCAGTGAGAGTGGTGAAGACGTCCGAGTTTGAGAACCCCAGTTACCTTGCGAATCCGCTGAACCGTTGCTATTTCTGCAAACACGAATTGTTTGACGAGCTGACGCCGATTGCAAAAGCGGAAAACTTTGCGGTAATCTGTTACGGCGAGAATGCGAGTGACATTGGAGATTTTCGTCCGGGTGCGAAGGCGGCGGTGGAGTTTCAGGTGCGTGCGCCGATGAAGGAAGTCGGTTTGACCAAGGCTGAAATCCGTGAGCTGTCGGCACAAATGGGGTTGCCCACTTCCGACAAACCGCAGATGGCGTGCTTGAGTTCTCGCATCCCCACTGGTGAAACGGTGTCGCCGGCGAAACTCCGGATGATCGAAGAAGCGGAGTATGTTTTGCGCGACCTGGGATTTTACGATGTGCGCGTGAGGCATCATGAACTTGGAGTGTCAGGTGGCGGAAATGACGTAACCAACACAACACCTGACACTGCGCACCCCGCACCTCGCACCTCGCATCTGGCTCGCATCGAAGTCGGTTCGTCCGAACTGCCGAAGCTGCTGGCCGACGGTGTTGCGGCGCGCGTAGCTGAGGCGATCAAAAAACTGGGTTACGCGCATGTGACGGTGGATTTGCAAGGCTATCGGAGGGGCAGTCTGAATGAAGTGCCAGGTGCGAGGGGTCGGGGGTCAGATGACGAAATTGTCGCACCCACCACGATACCTGATACCTCGCACTTTATTGCCCGACACCTTGCTCCGATGAAACTTTCCGCGTTGAGCGGTTTTTAGATACAAGCTTATGGCACAGTTTTCCTACAAGGCCCGACGTCGCAGCGGCGAAACCGTCGCAGGTGTACTGGATGTCGTGGACCGTGCGGCAGCGTTGACCCAGATCGACAGACTTGGACTTTTCCCAATCTCGGTCGAGGCTGCGAAAGGTGGTTCAGCAGTGGCGGCGGCGGAGAAGCCGGCGGCAGACCGCCGGGCTTTTTCCTCATTACTGCCCCCGACGATGCGTGAGGCAATGAATCGCAAGCGCAAACCGAAGCTACAGGAGATGGCGAACTACACGACGCAGCTCGCCAACCTGCTCCAGGCCGGCATGCCACTCACCACCGCGCTCAACAGCATGATGCACCTCGAATCGCGAGGCATCCCCAAGGATGTGAGCCGCGAGTTGCGCCAGGAAGTCATGGAAGGCCGCAGCCTCTCGGATTCGATGGCCAAGCAGCCGGTGATTTTCAGCGATCTCTACATCAACATGGTTCGTGCGGGTGAGCAATCCGGTGCGTTGGTGGAAGTGCTGCGCCGCATGGCCAATCATTTCACGCAGTACGCAGAGGTTCAATCCAAGCTCAAAAGCGCGTTAATTTATCCCGTGATGGTTTGCAGCGTCGGCATCGCCCTGATGTTGTTCTTCGTTTACTTCATGCTGCCGAACTTTGTGAAGATGTTCACCGGCTTCAACGTCGAACTACCGCTGCCCACCAGGATTCTTATCGCCGTCGGCCAGGCGTCCACGAACCTCTGGTGGATTCTCGGCACGCTCACCACGCTGATTGTTGCGGTGGTGTTCTTCAAGAAATTCCAGTCCACCGAGGAGGGCAAACTCAAGCTGGACGCGTGGAAGATGCGGCTGCCGGTGTTCGGAAAAATTTTGAAGCTGAGTTATTATGGCCAGTTTGCGCGCACGCTCTCGACGTTGCTTGAAAATGGCGTCCCTGTTCTCACTGCTCTCAAGATCACCGAGCAGGTGATGACAAACAGAATCATCCGCGAGGCCATAGCCAAGGCACGCGAGGCCGTAACGGATGGCAAAACGCTGGCGCAACCGCTGGCAGCCAGCAAAGTTTTCCCTCAGCTCATGGTGGACCTGGTAAAAATCGGCGAGGAAACCGGTGACGTACCAGCTGCGCTGAAAAACGTGGCGGATACTTACGACAGCGAACTAAGCGTGGCGTTGCGCGTGATGATGACCCTGATCGAGCCCGTGCTCATCATCATCATGGCGCTGGGCGTCGGGTTCCTGCTGTTAAGCGTGTTGCTGCCGATGTTCAAACTCATCAGCAACATCAGCGGCAATCAAGGCCCGCAATGAAAACGTGGCGCGAGACATCCGGAGTCCAACGTCCAAGGTCCAAAGTCCAAAGTC
Organism: uncultured Bifidobacterium sp.; assembly: GCA_964429665.1. GTDB lineage: Bacteria > Verrucomicrobiota > Verrucomicrobiia > Limisphaerales > JADLHS01 > JADLHS01. The sequence continues at coordinate 7,523 of CAYSDO010000072.1, read as the reverse complement.
CCGGGACTAACGACTGTGCTTTCACACTCATCGAGATCATGGTCGTGGCTTCGATCATGGTACTGATCCTTGCAATGGGCATCCCGAGCATCTACCAGATGACGACCAAAAAAGGGATGCGCCGCGCCGTCAGCGACGTGCTCGAAACCTGCGCTCACGCCCGGGCACAGGCGATCTTGCGCGGCCAACAGGTGGACATGGTGTTTCATCCTCGCGAAAGGCGGTTCGAGGTTGCTGGCAGCGCGCCTCCGAAGGCTGAGAATCCAGATTTCGCCGTTTCTGCCCCGGCGCCAGCGGCGGCCATACCTGGATTGAACGGTGTGATTCCCGAGGATGTCACCATTGAAATGCTCGACATCAACCTGCTTGAATACAATCAATCCGAATACGCTCGCGTGAAGTTTTATCCGAATGGAACGTGCGATGAACTTACGCTGGTGTTGCGTTCGGATCAGGGCGAGTGGCGCAAGATCACTCTCGAAGTCACCACCGCACTCGCTACACAGGGAGATGTGCGATGAAAACGGGGGTTCGAGGTGCAGCGTGTCAGGTGTCAGGTAGAGCGCAACAGTCTCATGTCACGCACCACGCACCACGCACCACGATCCGGGCCCGGGCATTCTCGCTGATGGAGGTGATGATCGCAGTCGGAATTTTCTTCATCGCGCTGTTTTCAATCCTTGGGCTGGTCTCGCAGATGTTGCGCAATGCGCGCGCCATTCAGATCAAGAAAGGCGTGGATTGCGGCATAGTCGCGTCACAAACCTCCAACACAAACAAGCTCACCGAAGAAATGCGCTCCGGTGATTTTGACGATCTCTATCGCGGCTACGAATGGACGACTGATACGTACGAGGTGAATTCCAATGGGCTGTTTCAAGTGGACATGGTCGTGCAGCGTGGCTCTGGCAACGCGCCGGTTGATTCAAAGATGAGCATCATTCTTTATCGCCCCGAATCAGCGCCCGGCAGGCTGAGCAAGAGTGGTGGAGGAGTTGGAAGATGAAACTCGACCTTCCGAATCTTGCTCTTAATCCCTCCCATCTTTCTCATGGTTCAGGATTAAGGAAAGGCAAGGATGCCTTCACGCTCATCGAAATCATGATGGCTCTCGCCATCTTCAGCCTCGTACTCGTTTCGATCTACGCCTGCTGGACGCTAATTGTTCGCTCGTCACAGGTTGGTCAAAGAGCCACAGCCAAGGTTCAACGCCAGCGCGTGGCTGTGCGCACAATCGAGGAAGCTTTGTTCTGCGCGCGCTCGTTTGCCGCGGACCTGGAGCATTACGGCTTCGTGGCGGATAACGGTGATGATGCCTTTCTCAGTTTTGCGGCAAACCTGCCGCAAAGCTTTCCGCGCTCTGGAAAGTTTGGCGACTTCAATGTTCGCCGTGTGACCTTTGAGCTGGAAAGAGCCCCTGATGGTGGACGCCAGTTGGTGATGCGCCAATATCCCGTGTTGATGGACATTGATCAGGATGAAAAGGATCATCCGCTTGTGCTTGCTCGAGGTGTCGAGAAAATGAAGTTTGAATTCTGGGACGCGCGCAAAGCCGAGTGGCTCGATGATTGGTCGCAAAGAAACACAAATTCCCTGCCGCCGATGATCAAGGTGGTGCTGGAGTTTGGCGACCCGGATCAGCGTTACAACTACTCCGCGCCGCACGACGAAGTGGCGCGCATTGTGAGGCTGCCCACCATCACAGTGCCTGCCTTGTGGCAGAACCCGAATCAGCCTGGAGGCGGCGCTCCAGCACCGATCCAACCCATCAATCCCGTAAAGCCTGATCAGAAGCCAACGTGAGCATTGTTCCTCCAACCCGCCGCTCCGGCATAGCACTCGTCATTGTGATGATCTGCATAGCGGTGCTTTCCATTCTGGCGGCGGCGTTTGCGTTTTCGATGAAGGTGGAGACAAAGCTCGCACAAAATGCGAACTCGGAAACCGAACTGCTGTGGATGGGACTGTCCGGCGTCGAATTTGCGCGGTGGGTGCTGGTCCAACAGACAACCGTTGCCGAGGAGAGGGGATTTGATGCCTTGAACCAATTCTGGGCTTCGGGTGAGACAACCTCCGTCAGCAACAGTCCGTTTCAAGGCATGTCCTTATCTGGCTACCCGCTGGGCAACGGCCGCTTCTCCGTCAAGATCATTGACCTCGAACGCAAGATGAACATCAACACGGCGGACATGCGATTTTTGCAGAACGCATTCAACGTGGTGGGGGTGGATGCCGGAGAATCTTCGCAGATCACGAGCGCGATCATTGATTGGATTGACCCCAACGACCAGCGGGGCGCCAACGGTGCGGAGGATGATGATTACATGGCGCTTGATCCCCCGTATCACTGCAAGAACAAACCCATCGACGATCTTGCCGAACTGTTGCTCATCCGCGGTATCACGCCGGACATGTATTGGGGTGGAGTGGCGACGAATCATCCGCCATCGAAGTTCCAAAGCCGCCTGAGTGCGCGGCAGGGCTTCACTGGTCAAAACATGTTCCGCGTCGGCTTGAAGGACATCTTCACGCCCATCTCAAGTGGAAAGATCAACATCAACACCGCTTCCGCCGAGGTGCTCCTCACGATTCCCATGATGGACGAAAACACCGTCAGCGAAATCCTCCGTCTGCGGAACGAGACTCCTTTCCGCAATCCAAGTCAACTCGCCAGTGCGGGAATGAACCCACAACTGTTCCAGCAGATTGCTCAATACCTGACAGTGCAGAGCAGTGCCTTTGAAGTAGAGGTGGATGCCGAGGTGGCCGGGTATCACCGCCACTACACGGCCATTGTCGGTCGCAACCCGCGCAATCCGCGCGATTGTCCTGTGCTGACATTCAGTTGGAAGTGACCCGAGCCGACATGCAAAATCTGGTCGAAGATTTTCTACAATACCTCCGGCACGAACGTGGTCAGGCCCAGCACACGCAGAGAACCTACTCCGGTTTGCTCGGACGCTTCATTGAATGGGCCGCCACGCAGAAGCTTGCCGACTGGCATCAGGTGCAGCTCAAACATCTCATGGCCTACCTCGAACATGAACGCGCACGAGTTCTTGCGCACCAGCCGGAGGAATCCACACGCCGGTTGAGCGGCGAGAGTGTTTATCTTCAGATCGCCGCGCTGCGGGCGTTCTACAGGTTTGCCGAGAATGAGAAGAAGCTTCCCGTCAATATCGCCGAGCATCTCTCGCTGCCACGCCGTTGGAAGCGTCTGCCCAAGGCCCTCACGGATGAAGAAATCAACAAGCTGCTCAAGCCAGGCGAACCCGCAACTCCCGCCGACCTCTGTGATTACGCCATCCTCGAACTGGCCTACGCCTGCGGCCTGCGCGCGGCGGAGCTTCGCAACCTGCGATTGGAACAACTCCATTTTGACGCCGGTTTCATCAACGTAATCGGCAAAGGCAACAAGGAGCGCGTTGTACCCGTGGGCACAAAGGCAATCGAAGCCGTCAATCGTTACCTGATTTCCGGCAGGCCGAAACTCGTGACGCCAAAATCACCGGGGAATGTTTTTCTTACCCGGCGCGGCACTCCGTTCGCCGCCATCACTCTCTGGGCACACATCAAACGCTGCGTCAGGCGCGCAGGAGTTTCACGCAACATCACTCCCCACATGCTGAGGCATAGCTTTGCGACGCATCTGCTCGAACACGGTGCGGATCTGCGTGTGATCCAGGAGTTGCTGGGTCACTCCTCGATCAGCACGACGGAAGTGTATACGCACGTTACCACCGGGAGGTTGAAGCAGGTTCACCGGAAGTTCCACCCGAGGCCGTGAGATTTGTTCCGAGTTCCGGGTTCAAAGTTCCGTGTTGCGTATCTCGTGTTGCGTCAATTGACTCTCTTGCGACTCGTTGAACTCGGAAACTGGAACCCGAACCCGGAACAAGCTTACTGGAAGTCGTAAATCAACACGCGTTTGCAGAAGCGCTTGAAAACTTTCTCCACGAATTCAATGTGCTGCGGATGCACCTGGTAATCATCCTGCGCAAGCTTGCTCGAAAACACGGTGTTCAGCGCGACTTGATACGATTGATCCACCACCGGCCGGTGACTGGTCACCATCTTGCCTACTTGGAAATGGACAAGGCCGGGTATGTTTTTCAGATACTTGTTGGCCCCGTCAACGAGTTCGTCCACCGCGTTGGGTTGCGCAGGGTCCGTCCAGAATATGACTACATGTGAGAACATGGTCTGGATTGTCACGGGAGAAACGCACCCTCGGCAAGTTCAATTACAGGAGTTCGGACCGCCGAGTCCGCGTTCCTAGCCAAATGCCCCGAACAACGCGCGCATCTCCGTGTCCACCATTGCTGAATCAGACAGAGTATTGGCGATCTCGTCCCGCAACAATTGCCGGTAGCGCTTGCGCAACCTGTGCACCGCCACGCGCACCGCGCCTTCTTCCATGCCGAGCGACGTTGCCACCTCGCTTTGCGCTGTCTCGCCCTTGCCTGCCGCGAGAAAGACCTTCAGTTCCCCGAACAGCCTGCCCTTCCCGTCCGCCTCGCATTCCGACTGTAATCGTTCGATCACCTTTCCAAGCAGCGCCAGCGCCCACTCGCGATCAAACGCCCTGTCTGGACTCGGTTCGGAGTTTGCCGCGACTTGAAACTGTGTGTCCGCTGTCTGCCAGTCCAGCGAGAGATGCTGCACCCCGCCACCGCGCTTCTGCCGTTGCGACCTGTCCCATTCGTTCGCGAGAAAATGTTTCAACGACACCAGCAGGAACGCACGAAACCTCCCGCGCTCGGCACTCAAGCCTTCGAGATAATTCTTGGCGAGAAAGCTGGCGAAGAACGCCTGCACCAGATCCTCCGCGTCCGCCTTGGCGTGATCGCGCCTCCGGACGTAGGCGTAGAGCGGAAACCAGTAGCTGCGGCAAAGCTCCTCCAGCGCGTGATCGGATTGCGGCGTGTGGCGTTTACCCGCTGCGAGCACGACCGTCCAATGCGTCGTGGCGAAGATGTCGCCGCGCGCGGACGAAGTTGGAGTTGAATTTTCAGAGTTCAAATCATTTTTGTTCCAACGCTTTGATTCTGGCCAGCACTCTCAACACGCTAGGGTGCTGCTCGGTATAATCCACGCGCAGTTCTGCAAGAAGCGCTTTTGCTTCACGCAAATCTGAAGATGCATCAGGCTCTTCCCTTGTCATACGCTCAAGCACGTTCACCCGAGCTAGCGCTTTCTGAATCTCTGCATGTTTATCGCCGTAAGAAAGTAGTAATTCTGCCATTTGTGCTCGTGCTGCGCGCAAGTCTGATGGATCCGATGTTTCAGAGACACCAAGCGTGCTGGTTCGTACCAGCTTGTAGCGAATCTTCACACCACGCGTATTGTTGGTGAAGCCGATGATTTGCAAGAGGCCAGACGCGCCTTCACGGGTTCTGAAGTAATAATCAACTGACTCTTCGGATTTCAACACGCTGACGACTGGCGCTCCGGACTCCGACGAAGTTCGTTGCTCTCCCTGGCGCATTGTATGCGGCGCTCCTTCCACATACTCCGGTGCTGGTTCATTCGTCTGCGGGTGCTTCTGATAACGCTGCGACCAGGAGGCAAAGTTACCGACGTAAATGGCTTGCGCGGGAGTAATGCCATCCCAGGCATCCCAATCCGCCGAGTTCGTGCCGTGCGCCATAGCAAAGGCGCCGTCAAAACCCAGAATTTCCCGGTCTCCATGCAGCATCAGATCCGCACCGCTTTGTTTCAACCAGACCACATATTGATACGGGCGGCTTTCGCTTTGAATATCCAATCCCTGCCAATATCGGTCATTGCCACCCAACACTTCGATGACGTTTCTGGGCGGCGTCAGCAACTCACCGGTATCCAAGTTTAGAAACAAATTTGTTCCCGCCTCCCGCGTTTGGATTACCCGTTCGATTACCGGGCCAAAGGTGGGGGCGTTGGTCTTCTTTTGCGCGGCCAGCCGAGTCATCTGTCCTTCTAACTGCGCAGCACTTTCGTTCAAACTTTGCGCCAGGTCCGCCGTGCCGCTCAAGTGCCTGAAAAATCTGTGCGGCCCGAAAACCACCCCCAGCCCCAGCAGCAAAATCCCCGACCCTTTCCAAAGATTATTTCCACGAAAAGAAAGCATTCTGAATTGTTCCGGCTTGTAACCATGTTGCTTGGCCCAAGTAGTTGCGCAGAGAAGTTGACGCAGCAGCCGCGCGCCGATGGGAAAGCAGACAATCAAAAGGGTCAGGAACACCGAAAACACGATCCAAATCCCAGGGCCGGGCGGCGCTGCCGTCCAAGTTTGAATGGCTAAAATCATCACCGCTGCGTATGACACCCCGCCAACAAGCGAGATCAACGTTGCTTGGTTTCTTTCCCTCTTCGTGAGATGAGCCCAGATTCCACGCATCTCCGGCGAATAAAACGGTGACCAAATCCACCAATCCCGACGCGGGTTTGCAGATTCAGTTTGATCCGACTCACGTCGGGTGCTACCGGGCGTTGTATCTCCCGTTGGTTTATCACCGATTCGTCTTCGCAGCCAGCTTGGTACACCAATGCCTACTCCAACCACCAATATGACGAGGGTTGCGGTCATCCAATTGGCGTCGGCAATGAACTCCTTCGCCCAAGGAAGAAAGAACTGTTCGGCGACCGGATCTTTGGTCAAAGCATCGAGAACATGAACACCAGCGGCCTGGCTTCCGAACGCCAAATACCCCACCGCACCGCCTCCAAGTGCGACGGGAGCAATGGCGCCACCGCCCAGCGCGGCGATAATCCCAATGGCCAGACCGCCCAAGGCGACCAAGCCCAACGCACACCCACCGAAGGCAAAAATACCCAGTGCCACTCCTCCAAAAGCAAAACCACCCATCGCAACACCGCCGAACGCAAAGACTCCCTTTGCAATGTCGCCAATCGCTATAATTCCTTTCGCCACGCGCTTTTTGCTGGTTACAGGATCAATCCCGGAAGTCACGTGCAACCAAGGCAGGCCGAAGAGGGTTGCTTTGGAGCGATACTCCATTCCGGGATACATCCAAGAGACGTTCGTCGCTCGCGAAGCGGCGGGCGTAGTGGCAATCGTCTCCACGCACGTCTTCACTTCGCTGACTTGTTGGAAGCGGAGTTCAGGCTTCTTTTCCAGCGCACGCAGCACCACTTCATCGAGGCGCACATCAATTTGAACTTTGTTCGACGGCGGCACGATGGTTTTGGCCGGCAATTCGCCTGTGAGCATCTGGTAGAACACAACCCCCAACGCGTAAATGTCCGCGCGGTGATCCACGTCGCCCGGGTTGTCGCGCTGTTCGGGCGACATGTATTGCGGTGTGCCCATCACCTGCTCGCCGGTGAGACCCCGGAGTGCGCCCGTCTCGGGCACAGCAACGTCGCTCACGGTTGAAGCTTGTGATCGCTCGGCGGCATCGGTGCTTTCAACACTGCTGTGGCCGGGACGGCCACACTCCGTCGCCCCCACAATCTTCGCCAGTCCAAAGTCCGCCACCTTCACGCGGCCCCGGCGATCCAGCAGAATGTTCTCCGGCTTG
>CAYSDO010000071.1:0-14347 GCA_964429665.1 uncultured Bifidobacterium sp. | reverse complement strand
TCGGCTACGATGATTCGCTGGATGTATTCGGCGTTCACGGGGTTGGCAGCACGATTGGCTTGCTGCTCCTCGGGTTCGCGGCGAATCCAAGCGTGAACAGCGCGATTGCCACCACGTTCAAGAACGGCGAGACTGTGGTGTCGCTGGCTGGCGGGCTGGCGCAATTTAAGAACCAGTTGATTGGTCTGTTGTTCACGGCGGCACTTGGAGCCATTGGTACGTTTGTCATTCTTAAGATTGTGTCCGCCACAACCGGACTGCGGGTTTCCGCCGAGGATGAACATTCCGGTCTGGATTTGACACAGCATGGTGAAAGCGCCTACAACGACTAAGGGAAAACTTTATGAAAAAGATCGAAGCCATCATCAAACCCTTCAAACTCGCCGAAGTGAAGGAGTCGCTCAATGAAATCGGGGTGACCGGCATGACTGTGACCGAGGTCAAAGGATTTGGCCGCCAGAAGGGACACACGGAGATTTATCGCGGCAGCGAATACACCGTGGACTTTCTCCCCAAGGTAAAATTGGAAATCGTCCTTGCCGACTCACAGGTGAAGGCCGCCATTGAAGCCATCACCAAAGCCGCTCACACGGGCAAGATTGGCGATGGTAAGATATTTGTCATCCCTGTCGAAACCGCCATCCGCATCCGCACAGACGAACAAGGCGAGGCCGCTGTTTGATTCGCCGCGCCAATCAATTCGCAATTGTCCGCCGGAATTTCTCTGCTAACCTCTCCGGGCTGGAAGGGCGTTTAGCGCAGTGGTAGCGCACCTCGTTTACACCGAGTAGGTCGGGGGTTCGAATCCCTCAACGCCCAGTCTTCCCAGGGTCGTCTGACCGCAGTGCTGAAAAGTTTCTTTGCGCTTCAGTGCTCAATCCGTCACAGTCCGTTTCGGACTTTTTCGCCATGAATGTCGTAATCACAGCATTAACCGGAATAGCCATGGGTGCCGCACACGTTGTCACGGGACCAGATCATCTCACCGCCGTCGCACCATTGGCAGTCCGCCAGAGAACTCGTGCATGGGTTCCGGGCGTGCGCTGGGGTTTTGGGCACTCGGCGGGCGTTGCGTTGGTGGGTTTGCTTTCACTGTGGTTGCGCGACTTGATTCCCGTGGAACTTGTTTCCACCTGGGGCGAACGGTTCGTTGGAGTGATGCTGTTTGGCATAGGCCTGTGGGCTTTGCGCCGCGCTCTGGAAAACAACGTCCACGCGCACGAACATGAACACGACGGCCAGCGGCACGTCCACTTTCACGTCCACCAGCACGGCCATGCAGAACAAGAACAGGAAAAGAGCGCACATCGTCATGCACATGCGGCTTTCGGGATCGGAACGTTGCATGGACTGGCAGGAAGCTCGCATTTTCTTGGCGTGCTCCCGGCGTTGGCTTTGCCCACCCGGCTTCAAGCGGGCGTGTATCTGCTGGCATTTGGCATCGGAACGGTGGCGGCGATGGCGGCGTTTTCGTGGGGCGTGGGCTGGATGGCTGCGCGTTTTGAAAATCGTGGAGCGAACATCTATCGCGGCTTCATGGGCTTCTCAGCGGCAGCGGCAATGGCGGTGGGTGGCTTCTGGCTGGCGACAAGCTGGCATTGAGCGCACGCCAGAGGAGTTGAGGGAAACTTTCTCAGCTGAACAAGCGGCTCTGAACTACCACTGACCAGTCTTGCAGCGACGCTGGCTTACAACTTCTCAAACGGACTATTGGCGAAGCCGCCGGCGCTTTCTGGTGGAGGGGTTTTTGGGCGATGCACCTTCACCGGCTTGCCGTCGTCTGACGAGTGATTGTCAGGCTTGGAGTGCTTCTCCTCCACATGAGGTTTTGTACCCGGCGATGAACCTTCCTCAATCTGGCGCGGATTCTTTGCGCGCTTGTTGCGTGGAAGCGGACTGATCATCACGTTGATGCCGCGTCCGATAAGTTTCGGGGGAAAATCAGGATGGCCGAACTGCGTGATGCTCTCGATGAATTTGGTGACAACCTGGAAGCCAATGTCGGTGTGGGCCATCTCACGCCCGCGGAAGCGCAGCGCCACCTTCACCTTCATGTCCTCGCAGAGAAAATCAATCGCGTGACCGGTCTTGATGCCGAGATCGTGCGGATCAATGCGCGGGGAGAGTTGAATCTCCTTCACCATGCTCGCGTGCTGATGCTTCTTGGATTCCTTCTCCTTCTTGGCTTGTTCGTAGCGATATTTGCCAAAGTCCACCAGGCGGCACACGGGCGGATTGGCCGTGGCGGCGATTTCGACAAGATCAACGCCATGTTGCCGCGCCAGGCCCAGCGCATCATTGAGAGCGATTACACCGAGCTGGTTGCCTTCCACTCCAATGACACGAACTTCGCGAGCGCGAATCTTACCGTTGATACGGGTAAACGACGCGGGAGGAGAATTACGTGAAGGAAAAGGGCGGCTCAAGACACCCTCGACAGTTGAGACATAGATATTGCGTTCTGCATCAAACTTGCCGGTGGTTACACCGGCGTGATTAACAGGTGTTTAATTAAACTGTTCAGTTCGGAAGCGCAAGCAAAAACTTGGGCCAATGAAGCGCGGGATTGCCCTCAATGCGGCGTTCGGCTTACAATCCGCCTGACATCACCGGCACGTTCACCAACGTGACTGGCACAACGAGTCCTTACACCAATCCCATCAGCGGCGCGCAACAATTCTTCCGGGTGATTTCCAATTAGTCACAAAGTTGCCCAAGTTGAACGGGATTACCCCTACCCCACGCACGTCCTTTTTTTTGCGGCGCACTTCCTCAGCCTGCACACTCGGCGTTCGACATCCGGCGGGTGGTTTGATAATCAAAGCCCGTGACCGAACCCAGTTTGTTGCTGCTCATTCCAGCGTACAATGAGGAATCGCGCATCGAACAGGTGCTCCGCGATTTCGGCCAGTATTTCCGCGACAACTACAAGGGCAAGGCGGAGATCGTAGTGGTGCTGAACGGCTGCCGGGACAACACCCTCGGCGTCGTGAAGAATGTCATGCGCGATTTCCCGGCGATCACGTTTCTGAACTTTCCCGCACCCATTGGCAAGGGCGGCGCGCTCATCGAAGGTCTCAAGCTTGCGCCGCTTGCTGACGTGATTGGTTATGTGGATGCGGACGGCGCATCATCGGCTCAGTCTGCACACGATCTGGTGAAACGGGTTGGCGAGGCGGATTGTGTCATTGGTTCGCGCTGGCTGCCGGGCGCGGTGTTGCATCAGGCGCAGCCTTGGGTGAGGCGTTTTGCGAGCCGATGTTTCCATCTGGTGGTGGAATCATTCTTCTGGATGCATATCAAGGACACCCAATGCCCGTGCAAGGTCGCCAAGCGCGCCGCCATCGAGAAAATTCACGCCTCGCTCTGCATAGCAGACCTGGCGTTCGACGTAAATCTGCTGGTTTCGCTCAAGCGCGCGGGATTCAAAGTGCTAGAAGTGCCGACGGAGTGGACAGACAAAGTCGGCTCAAAGGTTTCGTCCACGCTGTTTCGGTCCTCGTTGGTGATGTTTTGCTCGGTCTTCCGGCTTCGGCTGATTTACTCGCCATTTTACAAATGGCTTCGACCGTTGAGTCCAATTGAAGGTTGGATTTACAAGAAACTGCGTGCACCAATTCCTCGTCCTGGCGGCGGTGCGGCCGAGTTGAATCAAGAAAAACCATCGCATGACCAAAGGAAGACTTGAAGCCTTCAGCGACGGCGTGCTGGCGATCATCATCACCATCATGGTGCTGAAGATGAAGGTGCCGCACGGCGAAGATTTCGCGGCGCTCCAACCGCTGCTGCCTGTCTTTCTGAGTTACGTGTTGAGTTTCATTTACGTTGGCATTTACTGGAACAACCATCACCACCTGTTGAAGGCAGCCGGGCGTGTCACCGCCGGAATCATGTGGGCCAACATGCACCTGCTGTTCTGGCTCTCACTGTTTCCGTTTGCAACCGGTTGGATGGGCGAGAACCATTTCGCGCCGCTGCCGACGGCGGTTTACGGCGTCGTGTTGTTTCTTGCGGCGATTGCCTACTACATTTTGCAAAGCCTCATCGTCGCCCAGCAAGGTCCGGACTCAAAGCTTGCCGCATCCATCGGCTCGGATCTGAAAGGCAAACTCTCGCCAATACTCTATGTCGCGGCCGTCTTGCTGGCATACAAACTTCCACGCGCTGCATGTGGCATCTACGTGTTCGTCGCACTGATGTGGCTCGTGCCGGATCGCCGCATTGAGCGTGTAGTGGAGGAATCCAAGGCAGAGGATTGAACCGCAACGGATGTAACGCTTTTTTGCCAGCGGACAAGTTTCGCGTGAAACGTGTCGGGCCAAATCAGCCAGGCATCAGGTTTTGCCGGCTTTGTTTCCCTGTGATGCCGCTTTTACCGACGAGAGGAACTTTATGCCGGCCCCGGCAAGTCGTGCAGGATCGAATATTGCACCCAGTTGCACCGGTGGCGGCGCGGGTTGTAGTGGACGGAATTTTAATCGCGCACCCGACAACATGCCCAGGCAAGCCGGACCGATGACCAGGCCGCGACCTATCTCCGCGGCGGCAATCAGGCTCGGGGCGCTGTCATGTTCCTCGGCAATGCGCAATGTCGCGTTATTTCCGGCAAAGAGTTCCTTCAACATGGCGTGATACTCCGGATACTCCGCGCGCGAATACGCCACGAGCGGTTCACCCGCGATCTGCTCCAGCTTTACTTCCCGTTGTCGGACAAGCTTGTGTTTTGGAGGCAAGCCGACACAAATCGGATATTCCCGCAGCAGTTCAAACTTGAGTCCGCGCAACATGTTCGTTTCCGGGCGGGCGACGAGACTGAGATGAAGTTTGCCTTCGCTCACGCCGCGCGTCATTTCTTCGCTGGAAAGATCGTGCAGCTTCACATGTACACCGGGCGCGACATTGTGGAACGAGTGCAGCGCGCACGGCAGCAACTCAACAGTAAGCGAGGGCGCGTAGCCAACGTGGATTTCACCGCGTTCGCCGCGTGCCACACCGCGCGCGACTTTCACGGCTTCGTCGGCGCGTTCCAACACCGCCCTGGCTTCAGCGAGAAATGCTGCACCCGCCTCGGTGAGCTTCACCGCGCGTTGGCCGCGATCGAAGAGTTGCACGCCGAGTTCGTCTTCGAGGTCGTGAATCTGCCGGCTCAACGCTGGCTGTGCGACGCGGAGCTTCTGCGCCGCCTTGGTGAAGTTCAAAACCTGACCCACAGTGGCGAAGTATCGGAGGTGTCGCAGTTCCACGGGCGAACGATACCTGAAAGGCATCGTTTCGCGAGCATCAAAGTATTGGGCGGAGTTCGCAACCCGGGTTAATCATGTTCACGTGAAACCTAAGTGGTTTCACAGAATGAGAAAAAGAAACGATATGATGACTATCCGAAAATCCGATGAACGTGGCCACGCCAATCATGGCTGGCTCGACAGCCGGTTCAGCTTTTCCTTTGCCGAATATCACGACCCAGCGCACATGGGCTTCCGGTCGTTGCGCGTCATCAATGATGACCGCATCGCGCCAGGTGGCGGGTTCGGGATGCATCCGCATCGCGACATGGAAATCATCAGCTACGTGCTGGAAGGCGCGTTGGAGCACAAGGATTCCATGGGCAACGGCAGCGTGATCCGCCCTGGCGATTTCCAATACATGGCGGCGGGCACGGGTGTGTTGCACAGTGAATTCAATCCGTCCGAGAAGGACAGCACGCATTTGCTCCAGATCTGGATCAAGCCTGATCGGATGGGCGTGAAACCGCGCTATGGCGAAAAGCATTTCGCCAGCAAGCCCGCTGGCAAGTTGCACCTCGTCGCGAGCAAGACGGGACGCGATGAGTCCATCGCCATCAATCAAGATGCAGAATTGTTCCTTGCCCGGTTGAATCCTGGTGATTCCGTGGAACACGCGTTGCAGCCCAAACGTCATGTCTGGGTGCATGTGGCCGAAGGTGCAGTGGAATTGAACGGCAAGAAATTGAACGCGGGCGACGCGGCGGCGGTCAGTGAGGAGACGAAGTTGCAGCTCACAGCCACGGGAAAATCTCAAGTGCTGTTGTTTGACTTGAACTGATACTGTGCAACAACAAAGGAACTTGATATGAAATGCGGAATTCAAATTCTCGCCGCTGTCATCGCGCTCGGCGTGGTGATCAGCTGGGCCAGCCTTGGCGCGAGCCGGGGTTGGACCAAGACCGCAAAGCCCGTCAAGGTGATGGACGAAGTGACCGGCATCGAGGGCATCACTTACCAGAAGGGATTCTGGCCTGGCGTGGATTTTCTGGGCGCGGGACTGATCGGTGCTGGAGTCCTCGCTGGCGTTTCGTTTTTGTTCCGGTCAAAATCTAGTCCACAACATCAACAACAAACCAATAAACTGTAAAATGAAAATCAAACTCATAGTCTCAGTCTTGCTCACCGCATTCGCGGGCGTGGCCTCCGCCGCGCTGCAGTCTTTCGACTTCAAAGACCCAAAAGGCGTCAACAACGTCGTCTTTAAGCTCGACGCGCCGCTCGAAGCCATCAACGGCAGTGCCAGCGGTATCTCTGGCACGGTTGCATTCGATCCCGCCAATCCCGCCGCGACCAAGGGCAAGATCGTGGTCGCGGCTGAGTCGTTGACGGTGCCTAATTCGATGATGAAGGACCACATGCACGGCGGACAGTGGCTGGATGTGGCGAACAACAAAGAAATCATTTTCGAGGCTAGGGAACTCAAGGACGTCAAAACCGCTGGTGACAAAACTTCCGCCACTGTGACCGGAACACTGACCATCAAAGGTGTCACGAAGGAAGTGACCGCACCGGTGACTCTCACTTACTTGAAAGGCAAACTTGGCCAGCGCGTGCCAAAGATGGAAGGGGATCTGCTTGTCGTTCGTGCCAGCTTCACCATCAAACGCACGGACTACGGCATCAACCCAGGTGCTCCGGCTGAAAAAGTGTCCAATGAAATTGAACTTACATTGAGCATTGCGGGCGCGTCACCGCAGAACTAAACCTGCAGTAACATTTCACTCGTGCGGAGGGCGAAACCCCTCCGCGCCCTTTTTCTTCAGGAGCGCGGACAGCATTGTTCACCCAAACCCTTTCCACGGCGAGGCAATCGCGGAATCAGGGGGGGCCGCGCTCCGAGATGTTCACCTTGCCGCCTGAGTTTCCACCCGCCCAATTCTTTCCAGGCACATCGTCGTATTGCGCCGGAGAGCTTCACGTTCCTCAGCAACCAGTCCTTGCGGATCGAAGCGATGCCGATAGTGCAATCGCAGCAGTTCCTCCAAAGGCTCGCGTATATCCTCCAACGTGGAATCACCTGCCACGCGTTCCAGCCATTCGGACATCGGCTCACCCTGTTCACGCGGGACACCGCGCTCTGCGAGTCGTTTTTCCAGCAAATAAAACTCCGAGTCCAACCCCGGCCAGTCCGTGAATTCATTCAATCCGCCGGCAATTGCACCCCGCTGTTTCTTCCGCCGCCGGAAGATGATCTGGTAGGTCAGGATGGCGAGGCCGGGAATAATTGCCCAGAGCAGGTATTGGCGCAGCTTGGTTTGTCCGGTTATCAATTTCCGGATCTCGAAGAAGATTCTCGATTTCACATCACTCAGCCAACGCAGAATTGTTGGCTTGGACTCGATTTGTATCCACGAGGGAGGCGTGGTGTCGAAGTCGCGCCATGTTTGTGCCTGCTCATCCCACACCAATGTCCACGCGTGCGCGTCGCTCATGCGCACCACATAGCCGCCACCGCTGGATTCATGCACGTAAAATCCGACCGCATAACGCGCGGGGATGTTCAGCTTGCGCAGCATCAACACAGTGGCGGTGGCAAAATATTCGCAGTGACCCTTTCGGGTTTTTGTAAGAAAGCGGCTGAGGGCGGTTTCGTTTGTGTCTGATGATTTTGGTGGCGCCTGCCATGTGCTGTAACTGAACTTGTCCGAGAAGAATTCTCGCACGCTGCGCAATTTCTCTTCGTCGGTGCTGCCTTCGAGCCGCAGTTCGGCAATCGTACCGTCAAGGCCGGCCACCTCACGAGGGGGAATGTTCGTCATGTCCGCCGGTTCGGGTGGCGAATCAATAGTTCTGCCGTCAGTGAAATGAGCGTCGAAGATGGCCAGTCCAGGTCCGCGTGCGAGCACAGCGCCGAGCGAACTCTTCTTCAGTTCGATGATGTTCAACTTCTCAAGCCGAGCAGAACCTGTCGGCAAAGGAAGCAACGCTTTACCCCCATCGAGATAGCATGCAATGTTTGCGGAGTGAGTGTTCGTTACCTGCTGTAGCGGCGGCAACGGCCATATCAGAGTATTCTGGCCACTTTCTCCGACCGACTCGAAGCCCTCCTCATTGATTTCCGCAAGCCATGTCACCCCCTTGTAAGTACGATAGCTCGCCTCTCTGAGGTACGTTGGAGGGGCGTTTCCGTTCAGCGGTTCGAGGCGAATGACAATCTGGCCAGAAGTCTTGATGTCGCCAATCTTCCCAAGCGCGGTGCGACTTTGCTCGGCATCAAAACGGCGGCGCACCAGGAATGACAGCCAGGAGAGGTTCATGGATTCAGCCAGACGCATGGCCTGACGCACACCGATCTGTCCGAGAAATCCAAGCGCAACACCCGCGATGACCGCCAGCATCCACGCGGCTGGCTTGAACCGCACCGATCGCTGCGACCACAACGCCCCGGCGAGCAAAACGCTGAGTCCCCAGAAAAATGTGATGCCTTCCGGCGGATGCGCCGCCGCGCCCAGCAACGTCAGCGCGAAGTAAGGCATTGCAAAATTCATGGAAGTGACAGGCGGCGCAGGTTTGCCGGCTTCCCTGGCTTTCTTGAACCGGCGACGAACGAGGTAGGAAATCGCCTTCCACGGCACGGCTTCGCGTGTGCTGAACAACTGCGCAAGGATAAATGGAAAATAAACCATCGGCAGCCAACGGAACATGGCGAAGGCGGTGCGAGCGCTCGACGAACCAGCGCCGCGCTGCGTTTGAATGTTCGGTTCCTTGAAGAACCCCACAAAATTGGCCGGGCCTTGATTGTCCACAAATGCGAACAAAATCGCCCCCAGCGTCAACAACGAACACAGCGTCCAGATGCGTCCGAAATCTTCGTCAGAGAAATCCCAGCGCGCTCTGATGAAGCGCGGGCTTTCTATCACCACCGCCAGGACCGCGCCCACGATGAGCAAGCCCGATTGCCAGCCCCAGAAGAGCAGCGCGGCGGCGAGAAGGAATGGTGGCGGTTTCATCCAGGGAACGGGTTGAGAGCCCAGAGCGGAATCGGTCTTAATCTAAATCTTCTTCCTGATCTTGATCCCTTCCTACTGCGGCGAAGGGAGATTAAGATCAGGAGTAAGATCAAGAATCCGAACACGCCACCCAACTTGGAACTTGGAACTTGGAACTTGAAACTCATACCAGCCTCGCCAGTTGTTCTTCTATCCGCCCGATTTCAAGCGAGTGCAAGTGCTCCGGATCATCCCGCATCGGGCCGTGGTCCAGCGGACTTTTTTCGTCGGCGTCACGGATCACGAACACGAGCAGCGGCAGGCCGAGCGACTTGAGTTTGGCCACGAGCTGCTGCCGGGCTTCATCCCAGGCGAGCAGCACACAGATCACACCGTTCACAGTTGAGGAATGATTCAGAACGAGCGTTTCGAGAGAGGCAAAAGGTTTGTCGGAGGACGGACGGACAGAAGCGAGGATTTCGAGCATCTGATCCGCGTGTGCCAGACCGCGGCCCGCAGTGAAACAATACGCCTGGGCGCCGACGAACAGCAGATCCAGCAATGATTCCTGCGTAAGTATTGTGCAGGCGAACGACGATGCCACGCTTACGGCTTCCTCGAATTGCTCCGTTTGCGGCCTGTCCGTGAACGTATCGAGCACGAGCGCATGCCTCACAAAAAACTCATCTTCGAATTCCTTCACGATTGGCTTGCTTGTCTTGGCCCAACTTCGCCAGTGGATGTGCCGCATCGGATCACCACGCCTATACTCGCGTAAAGAAACAAACTCGTCGCTCTGGCCGATGTTTGAGGCGAGTGCGACGCCACCTTGCTGATATTTCATTGCGCCGGGCATCGCGATGGGAGGCAGGTAATGGCGCTTCGGAAGGATGAGCACGGATTGCGGTGCGGGTGTTCTGACGAATGAGCGAAACAATCCCAACGGGTCCGGTCGGGCCAGAGTGACGCCATCAAATCGCAAAACACCGCGGCGCAACGGCGTGAGTTCGGCTGAGACGGTGACTTGCTGTTTCGACGGCAGCACCGGTGCAGCAGCAGCTTTGGTGATTGCGAGCTTGAAAGGATTTGCCCGCCGCTTCACGAAACTGAACGGGCGGATGTGTTTTTGATCGTCAAGCTGGACTTCTTTCCATTCAGCGAACGACGGTCGTGCGTCGGCGAGGTTTTCGAGCAGAGCAAGACCTGACTGGGTCTGTTTACCGAGATTTCGGACGATGACGAAGTAGCGCAGAGGAACTCCGACAGTGCCGAAGCGCGGCAAACAGCGTTCAACCGTGAATTGCATTTTGAAGAACCAACTGAAAGCGATGGCAACCGCCAGCAAGCCAAGCAACAGCATGAACGCCTGGTAAGAGACTGATTCCTCGATGTTGAAGCCCATCACCATTGTCACCGTGACCGCCACCAGAAGCCCCAATCCAACTGGTGTAAAGCGCCGCATCACCCAGTAACGCAAACCGGATGACCAGCGATACAAACGGTAAATGACGCGAAGCATCATGATTTCAAGGCGACAATCTCCTGCGCACTTCCCTTCCTGGTCTTAAGAGTGAGAAGCTGCGCCATTGTTACGCCGGTACTTTTGTTTTCTTCAATACTTCCTCCACAACACCGCGCGCGGACTGGCCGGAGAACCGCGCCTGCGGCTCCATAACGATACGATGGGCCATGACGGACACGGCAAGTTCCTGGATTTGTTCCGGCGAAACAAATTCCTGTCCATCGAACAACGCGAGGGCCTGCGCAGCCTTCATCAACGCAATGGACGCGCGCGGACTGGCGCCGAGTTGGACGCCTGCGGCTTTGCGGGTGGCGGCCACGAGATCGACGATGTAACGCTTGAGTTCGTCGCTGACCCGGATGTTTTGGGTGGCATGCTTCAGTTCGAGTACATCGGCAAGCGTAACGCAGGGTTTCAATTCATCGAGGGGATGATTGTTTGACTGCGCTGTGAGAATGGCGACTTCTTCCACGGGTTGTACATAGCCAAGCGTGAATTGCATCGCAAACCGATCCATCTGCGCCTCGGGCAACGGATACGTGCCTCGAAACTCGACGGGGTTTTGTGTGGCAATGACAAAAAATAAATCGGCAAGATTGCGGCGCTCGCCGTCCACGCTCACCTGTCCTTCGCCCATGGCTTCAAGCAGCGCCGATTGGGTACGAGGCGAGGCGCGGTTGATTTCGTCGGCCAGCAGGATGTTGGTGAACACCGGCCCTTCATGAAATTGAAACTCCTGCTCTCGCTGATTGAAGATGGCAACACCCAGAATATCCGACGGCAGCAGGTCGGGCGTGAACTGCACGCGTTTGAACCGGGCATCAATCGAACGAGCCAGCACCTTGGCCAGCGTGGTCTTGCCGGTGCCGGGATAATCCTCGAGCAAAACGTGGCCGCCGCTGGCGAGAGCGGCGATCAGTTTGCGGGTGGCTTCGTTCTGGCCCTGCATGACGCGGGCGATGTTGGCGGTGATGTTTTGAAAAACCTCACGGGCTTTCGTCCGGGATACGGTTGTCATTTCCATTTCCTTGCAAGACTTGTGAACACGGGAGCGGGCATTTGGTTGCGGTGAGATTAGCGACGGACCCTACCCGGGGCGAATGAAAAGTGTTGGATACGTTCAACGAACAGATCATGTGCTTCCCGCCAGATCATTCATTTTCGTTTTCATTTGGCCGCTGGTTGGATACAACGCTCGGCGTGGAATTGATCATCAGACCGGACCGGCAATCAGCATCACAGTTGGTGGCGCGGATTGTAGCGAATGAATTGCGCATAAACCCGCGGCTTGTGCTTGGTCTGGCGACCGGCGGCACAATGGAATCTGTTTACGCCCTTCTCGTCAAAGAACACCGTGAATCAAAACTGGATTTTTCACAATGCCAGACGTTCAACCTGGACGAATACGTAGGCCTCGCGGCATCAGACAGGAATTCCTACCACCAGTTCATGTATGAACACCTGTTCAGCCATGTGAACATAGATTTACGGAACACCCACCTGCCGAGCGGCCTGTCACCGGATCTAGAAGGTGAATGTCAGCGTTATGAGGGCATGATTCTTGAAGCTGGCGGCATTGATCTGCAACTGCTCGGCATCGGAAAGGCCGGGCACATTGGATTCAACGAGCCCTTGTCAGCATTACGTTCGCGAACACGCGTCAAGGCCCTCGCGCCTACAACCATTAAACAGAATGCGCCATTGTTCGGCGACCCAGCCAAAATGCCGCGCCGTGCTATTACCATGGGTGTGGGAACAATACTTGAAGCACGCCGTTGCCTGCTGCTGGCCACCGGCGCTGCAAAGGCCGACATCATCGCGCAGGCTGTCGAAGGACCGATTACTAGCATGGTTACTGCGAGCGCCCTGCAACTCCATCCGCGTTGCACGGTAATTGTGGATGAAGATGCGGCGCGAAAGCTGAAGGAAAAGGAATACTATCGCTGGATTTTTGAAAACGAGCCCGAGTGGGAATCGTATCGGTAAAACGGAAAAATCTCCGGCGGGTTACTGGCCCGCCGGAGTGGCTCTTAGCCCCCCAACCTCCTTTTAGTTCACCGACACATTGATCTGCCGCGGCTTTGCTTCCTCGGCTTTGAGCAGCGTGATAGTCAGAACGCCGTCCTTGTAATCCGCCTTCACCTTGGTGGCGTCAACGCCCGCAGGCAGCGCAAGTACCCGTTGGAAGCTGCCGTAGTAGCGCTCCGAGCGAAGAACCTTCCCTTCTTCGGTTTTCGCCTCACCCTTGCGTTCGCCGGAGATGACGAGATCGCCATCATTCAATGAGACGTTGATATTTTCCTTACTCACGCCGGGCAGGTCCGTCTTGATGACGAACTTGTCCTTGTCCTCGTGAACTTCCAATGCAGGACACCAGCCGTCGCAGGCGTTCTGAACACTGGTAAGCTCGGCCAGAGGCGAAGCAAACAGCCGATCCAGTTCCTCCTGGAGCGAGGTGATTCTTCCAAAGCCCGGCCAGGCGGCCAGCGCGGGTTGTCTTGTGGCGATCAATTTCATAATTGTTCCTTTCGTTTTGGTTTTGTTTTGTTCGACACATTCGCTTTAGCTGCTGGGATGCCAGAGGAGGATAATGCTCAAAAGCCCTTGTTTTCGGGCCATTCCGCCGGTCAGGAGAATCCCGACATTCGTGGGCCGCGCAGCGATGACACAGAACGCTGTGCCGTGGCACAGACAGATGAGTCAGGATTGCGCCCGCAACAGAGGTAGAGAATAGCCAAGGCCCGTTCTTCCGCGGACGGGACCGCTTATCGCGTGTTGAAGTGCAGTGTCGAGTTGCGAAAATTATCCCTCGCGTTCTGGAAAGCTTCTATCACCCGAAAACCACGCCGTGTGACTGGCTTCTCAGTCGTGGGTCGTGCGATTTCACCATGAGCGGACGGCCACTAAGAAGTTCATCGCACCTGGCCAGAGTTTCTTCCTCCAGACGTTCCATCGCTTCATACGTGTAAAACGTGAGATGAGGTGTGAGCACGACGTTGGGCATCGATAACAGCGCACTCATAGGGTGACCGGAGAGGCGCAAGGGTTCCTGGCTGTAAACATCCAAACCCGCACCTGCGATTAGGCCATGCACCAGGGCCTCCACGAGTGCGACTTCATCCACGAGTGCGCCACGAGAAACGTTGATGAGCGATGCTGAGGGTTTCATTTTTGCCAGCTCTGCTTTGCCAATGAGATGCCGGGTTTCCGCGTTGAGAACAGAGTGCAAGGAGACGAAATCTGCCGCACTCAGGAGTTCTGACAAAGAGTCGCACTTCTCCACCCCTGCACGCTGCATGGTGTCCCTGTCCACATGCGGATCAAAACCCATTACGCGCATCCGGAAACCGTGACCCGCCATTCGGGCCAGGCTGCGTCCAATGCGTCCTACACCCACCAGCCCCAGAGTTTTACCGGCGAGATCGTTTCCCAGCCACTCTGGTTTCGGCCAGACCCAGCCCTCGGATGTCATCGCGCGCTGCAAAGGTCCCAGTTTCCTGGCCAACGTGATCATCAAGGCAAACGCGCCTTCCGCCACGGTTTCCTCCGCGTATTCGGGCACGTTGACGACTGGAATCTTCCGTCGCTTCGCCGCCTCAATGTCAATCGCG
>CAYSDO010000070.1:0-14375 GCA_964429665.1 uncultured Bifidobacterium sp. | reverse complement strand
CGACAAGGCTGCCGAACATCCGGCCCATGTCGAAGCGCAGCAGCGGCAGTTGCCACAAACCCGACACGGCCTTGGCGCACAGACTTTTTCCGCAACCCTGAACGCCGAGCAGGAGGATACCCTTCGGCGACGGCAATCCGAACGCGCGCGCGCCCTCCGTCAACGCCAACGATCGTTTCTGCAACCAGTCTTTGAGCAAAGCGAGGCCGCCGACGTTCGCGAATGTCTCTTCAGTGGCGATGTATTCGAGCAGCCCGCTCTTGCGGATGATCTGTTGCTTTTCGGCAAAGACTTCGTTGACATGGGAGCCGGTCAATCGCTCGTTCTGAACGATTATCTTTGCGAGAACGTTTTCCGCCTCGGCCAGCGTCAGGCCCAGTGCAGCCTGGAGCAACCGCTCGCGGCCCGCGTCGTCCAGTTCGATTTTCACCTGCGGAAACTTCTTCACGTCCTCGATGATCTTGTTGAGCAGCACGGAAAGTTCGTCGCGCGACGGCAACGGATGACTGAGCACAGTGATTTCCTTTTCCAGTTCGGTCGGGATTTCGAGCGTGGGCGCGATGAGGATGATGGTCTTGTAACTGTTCTTCAGGTGCAGCGCAATTTCCTTAAGCTTGCGGACGACAGCGAAATTGTTCTTTGTCAGAAACGGATGAAAATCCTTAAAGATGAAAATGGCCGGTTCGACCTGGTCAATGACCTGATCGAGCGCCATGAGCGGATCCTTGGTCGGCGCGTTGCGATGTTTCTGGGATTGAATCGAAGTGCAGGCAGGAACGATCCCGGTGGTGACGCTCCACTCGAAAACTTTCTTCTGGCGCTTGGTCGCAATGCCTAGCACGAGATTTTGCACGCGCGCTTCCTCGCTGGAAAGGATGTAGAGAATCGGGTAGCGGGCGCGAATGAGCGTCTCGATTTCCAGTTCGAAGTTCATGTAGTAATTTGATCTGCCGGAATCAACCGCGCAAGAGCCGTCGCCACCAGGACGTGGGTTGTTGAGGTTTTTGTTCCCTGGCTAAAGAGTCCGCAAGGCGCGATTTCACCGAGTCAGGCACCCGCGTCTGGCCGGCGTCGAAGCGCATTAGTTCCTCAGCTGACTGAAACTCGCGCGCCTCGGCCTTGTGTGCGGCCTGCTGAGTGGTCGTTTGTTCTTCCTGCTGCTGTTGCTGAAGCTTGGACTGTTTCGGTTTCATTTTACGACTCCTGCGTCATGCGGTTTTCTGGAATTCGATTTGAAAAGCTTTCCTCGCCCGGTGCAGCTTGCCGCGCACGGCATCGGTGCTTTGCTCGATAAGTTCGGCAACCTGAACGTAACTCATCTCCTCGTCGGCGATGAGCAACAAAAGGAGGCGATACTCGGGCGAAAGCTTTTCCATCGCCTGCTCAATACGCCCGCCGAGTTCCTTGAGTTCCAGCACGCGGAAGGGCGACACGCCGTCGGACACGGCGGATTCCATGACCGCATCGTCGGACGCGGCGTGGATGTTCCGTTCGGCCCAGGTCTGCTGGAGGTTGCGGCAATGATTGATGGCGATGCGGTAAATCCACGTACGCCACGAGGATTCACCGCGAAACTGATCGAGCTTGCGCCAAGCCTTGAGGAAAACGTCGTGCGTGGCGTCCTCAGCCTTGGTGGGATCGCCGAGCATCCGAAGGCAAAGATAAAAAATCTGACGGCTGTGCGCCCGAAAGAATTCGGCGAACTCCGGCGCAAGTGCCTCAAGCGTGGGGCGAGAGGGCGATTCCCGTTGCGTTTCCATTGCGATCAGTCCGTCTGCCATGCCGATTAGACCGGAGTGCATTGAAAATGTCACGCACCAGGCAGACCGGATTTAATCTTTCCGCCTGTGATCGCGCCCTCCGTTTCTGCCACACCGAATCACTCGTACCGCAAAGATTCGATCGGATCCAGGTTCGCAGCCTTGAAAGCCGGGTAGGTTCCAAAAATAACTCCAACCATCGAACAAATCCCCAGCCCGATTGCAATCCAGTCGAATGGTATCGTCGGCGGCACCTTGAAATAAACTGCCACTGCATTGCCGCCAAGTATGCCAAGCGCCACGCCTATCACACCGCCCACCTCGCACAATACCACCGCTTCCACGATGAATTGCGTCATGATGTTTCGTTTCTTGGCGCCGATTGCGCGGCGGATGCCGATCTCGCGTGTGCGTTCTGTCACCGAAACGAGCATGATGTTCATGATGCCGATTCCCGCCGCCAGCAGTGCGATGCAACTCACCACCGCCACACCCACCCGAACCGCCAGCGTGAATGCGTTGAATTGCGCGATGACGGAATCATTGGAGAACAGTTCAAAATCATCCTCTGCGCCGGGCGGCACCTTGCGAGCCACCCGAAGTATTCCGCGAACCTGCTCCAGACAATCGTCATAGCTCGCGCGATCACGCGCCTGGACAAGAATGGTCATACTGCGCCACCAGTTGCCGTAACGATTCAGTGCGGTCGTAATCGGAATGATGGCAAAGTTGTCCTGCTGGCCGTTGAGGGTGGCCCCCTTGGGCGCGAGCACGCCAACAACGGTGTAGTTCAGTCCGTTGATCTTGAGTTTTTCACCAACCGCTGAACCCAGCGGAAAAACCGTGCGTGCCAGCAAATCTCCCAAGACGCAAACATCGCGAGCATTGTCCACGTCTCCTTCATTCAAAGCACGTCCCTCCATGACGGTCCAGTTCTTGGCAGGAAAACTTCCAGGAGTTTCGCCCAGCAGCTTGACGTTCGGTGGTGTTTTTTGAAACCGGGTCTCAACCTGGCCACCCCAGAAGTCTTCCTCAATACCGACCGCCTGGGCGAGAGTGGCCTTCTCCTGGACGATCCTTCCTTGTGCAAGGCTGATATTTTTCCGCCGCCAGTATTTTTCATCACCCTCGGGCCCGCTGAAATGGACGGCGGGCCATTTCTGAAGCGCAAACGTATTCACGCCCAACTGGCTCATTTCATTTTCCACATTGCTCTTGAGCACGCGCATCGAAGTCATCACGACAATGATCGAGAACACGCCGATGAGCACCCCGAGCAGCGTCAGTGCGGAGCGCAGCTTGTGCGCTGCGACCGCGCCAAGCGCCATCAAAAGGCTCTCCTTTGCCTCGGCAAGTAATCTGATTTCGTGTTTCTGTTTCACTCTTGAACCGTTATGCAAGAGATGGTGCGTGAAACCGCCTGACTCGCGGATTTGCTCGCGTCCCGCTCTCACTCACTCCTCAACGCATCCACTGGATTCATCCGCGCTGCGCGCCACGCGGGCAGAAAGCCGGACACAACCCCCGTCACCAACGACACCAACAGCGCGATGCCCGCCACCGTTACTGACATCTGCGCCGGCAAAAACCGCTGCATCACCAGTGTTATGGGCCACGCGATACAAAGCGCGATCACTCCGCCGAGGAGGCAGATACATCCAGCCTCGGTGAGAAACTGCAAAAGAATGGTTCGTTGTTTCGCGCCGATGGCTTTGCGGATGCCGATCTCCCGCGTGCGCTCGGCCACCGACACAAACATGATGTTCATGATACCGATGCCGCCTACGAACAGCGACAGTCCTGTGATGAAAAATCCAACGCCGGCTATCATTCCCGCCACGCGATGAAACATGTCCACAAACTGTCCTTGTTGATTGATTGCGAAATCATCCGGGTCGCCTGGCGCAATATGTCGGATGCGGCGCATCGCGTAACGCAATTCCTCCCGCGCATCGTCCAGTTGCACCAGCTCGCGCGCCTTCACCTGGATGGTGATATCAGGATTGTTCCAGACTGTGCTCATGAATTTTTCGAGCGGTACAATCGCGCGGTTGTCCAGGCTAAACACGCCCATGATCGTTCCCTGCTTCTCGAGCACACCAATGACTTCGTATGTTTGTCTTCCGATCTTGACCTTGTTCCCTATCGGTGATTCGCCTTGAAACAGATTTGTAGCCACCTGCGTACCGATGACGCACACGGGCCTTCCGCCCGCAGCGTCTGCCGGTGAAATGAACCGTCCCTCCGAAACTGTGACACCGGAGGTTTGAAGGTATTGATCCGTAGTGCCGACTATCGTGACACCCGTTGAAGTGCGACGACCAAACTCGACCCGGTCCATCCAATCCACCATTGGCGCAATGGCGGACGACAGCGTGAGTTGGTCGGCCAGCGCACGAGCATCCGCCACCTTTATGGGACGTCGCCTTTGCGACTTGAACCAATCGGCTTCGTTCTCGTTGATCCAACTGCTGCGGCTCACGTAAAACACATCGGCGCCCAGGGTCGAGATGCTGCGCATGAAAGACTGGTTCAAGCCTTCAAGCGCCGTGCCCATGAGTGTGACTGTCACGATGCCGATGACGATGCCGAGCGTGGTGAGCACCGAACGCAGCTTATTCGCCCGGATGGCTTCCCAAGAGATGCCAAAGCCTTCGCGAATTTCAGTGACAAGGTTCATGGCGCGGCGACTTCAAGACAGGTGCTGGTGTTCAATGACTGGCAACATGCGGAAACAGTAGCCGCCATCCTGCCGTAAATGTCTATCAAAAAGCAGGCTCAACTTCACAAGCAGCACCGCTCGAAACCAACGGCAGCCTCCATCCATCCGCCCGCGTATCTCCCCGGACTACGATTAGTAGTATCCCCTGTTTGACGCTGTAGGGTCGAGGACCTACTTTGCATCAGAACATGTGAATCGCAGAAGAAGCGTGACACTATAAAATGAACAACCACGGCAACGACACCACGAAAGTTCTGGCCATCAATTAGGTGGCGCGGTGGAGTTCCAAGGAGCCCTCGCAAGCGTGCGACGGGTATGAACGGAAGAGGGCCTATGCAGCATTCGGACAAGCCCGTTGCCTTGATGGCAAAAGCGCCTTTGGAGAGAATCTTGCCGTTCTCGCAGGTGGTCCGTCACACTACTGGTGACATTGTCTGCTCTCTCGAACAACTTACCGAATTCGCCTTTCTCGTTCTTAGCGGCAAGTGTCAGGAAACTCTCAATCCACCCAACGAATCTCCTCGCGTGCTGAAAACGTTTGAGCGTGGTGAACCCATTCAAAACGGTGTCCTCGGCAAACCCGAGGCGGATCAAATAGCCATCATCGCTGCCGAAGACAGCACGGTCCTGCGTATCCGCCACAGTGATCTCGAAGAACTGGGTGTGGATTCCGGTTTGAACACGACCACTGTGATCAGGAGCGGCATTCCGGTTTCTGAATGTTTGCCTTTGCAAGAAGACTCTGCAAACGGACGCCTGCTCACGCTGGCGTTTCTTTCTACAAATCCGCCGTCCGAAGCCATTGGCGAATCACTCGCGCATGCAATTCACAACGAAACCGGCGAGTCCGTTGCACTCGTCTGCCTCACCGCCTCCAATGCCGGATCGCCAAACGGCGAACGCGAGCCAAACGTCACGCTCGGCGAACACGGCTGGCAGCAGAATATTTTCAAGAGTGGAAATGGCTTCAACATTGTCCACATCGGCGTTCCTGTGGAATCCATTACGGATGGTGCGATTGATGAACTGACCACTGTGCTGCGACGCCGTTTTCCCTGGGTGCTGATGGCCTGCGCCGCGCCTGAACTCCCCTCCGGCCTCGTCATGGATTTCATCACACGAAGTGACAGGAGCTTTCTACTCCTGCAACGCACGCCCGACGACAAATTACGTCACGAACTGTTGACACGCTACCTGCGGTCACGCTTCAACGACCATGTCCATGACCGGATTAGAACCGTCCTTTGCCTCGGTGACAGCGAAACGGTCGGCGACTTCGACGAACAGGTTGAGGAAGCGGGAACTCCAATCCATACCTATCTGCATGGCTCACCGATAAGCAGCGCCGCATTTCAAAAAGATATCCGCCGCATGGCTCGCGACATTACGGGGAGACTTGTTGGGCTCGCTCTCGCTTCCGGCGGCGCAAAAGGTTTTGCTCATATCGGAGTACTCCAGGTGCTCGAAGAAAACGGAATCGAAGTGGACATCGTAGCCGGTTCAAGCATGGGCGCGTATGTCGGCTCAATCTGGGCGCATGGCGCTTCCGGAGCGGAGATGGAACAGCTCGCGCACGAAATGGAAGGCCGCTGGGCCATCTGGAGTTTGATTGATCCTGCGTTTCCACCGCGTCGCGGATTCTTGCGCGGCGTCGCCGTGAAGCATCGCCTCATGCGCACCATTGGCGAATCGCACTTCGGCGATCTTGTCCGCCCGATGCGCGTGGTCGCAACAAATCTTGAAACACTCGAACGTGTGGTCTTCACGCACGGCACGGTGGCTGACGCCGTTCATGCGAGCATCGCTGTGCCCGGCATCTGCGTACCCGTCCATGTGGGTGACGACACGCTGGCCGATGGAGGAATCGTTGATCCGTTGCCCGTGGATGTGCTTCTTGAAGCCGGGGCGCGCCGCATCATCGCCGTCAACACCATCCCCACACCGGAACGCATTCGCCAATCCATGACCCAGCAACGCGCCCGCGCCCGCGAAAACCGTCCGCGCCGCCGCGAGCGTTCCAGCAAGATAATGCCGTTCGACAAGCACCTGAACTATTTCGCGCGTGGCAATATTCTCGAAATTCTCATGCGCAGCTTTCTCGGTGTACAAACGCGCATGGCAGAGACCTCCTCCTTGCGAGCCGATGTCGTGCTCTGCCCCGAAATTGAAGACAACCGCTGGGTGGATTTCCGCAATCCGGACAAATACATCCGCGCCGGTCGCAGCATCGCTCTCAAACACCTCGACGAAATCAAAAGCCTCGTCAATGAAAACGGAGTCTCACATGAAGTGGAACAATCAAAAGAACCAATGGTCGCAATTGGGTGAATCTGCAATCCGCACGATGCAGGCGGCAAAACTCCGTCGCTATCTGCGTGACGTGGTACTCCCTTACTCACCGCAGTATCGCGAGATGTTTCGGGCACAGGGACTGACAGCCGATGACTTCGGCTCCATTGACGACTTGCGAAAGCTTCCGTTTACCTCAAAATTGGACCTGCTGCCCACGACTGAAAAGCCCGCGCGATTCAAGGATTTCATCATCGCTCCTGAACCAGGCGATCTCGCGCGACGACCCGGAACAATTTGCCGGGCGTTGCTCCACGGACGGGTGCAGGTTCAGAAGGAGCTTGGTGATGAGTTTCGTCCTCGACTGATTCTTTTCACCACGGGCCGCGCAGCAGAACCGCTTGCGTTCTGCCTCACGCAACACGACATCAATAACCTTGCCGAAGCCGGCCGCCGTGTGATGGATGTTTGCGGCGCGCGTCCCGAGTTTCGCATGATCAACGCTTTTCCCTTCGCGCCGCATCTCGCGTTCTGGCTCACGCATTATGCCGGAACTGAATTCGGCGTTCTCGTCACCAGCACCGGCGGCGGGAAGGTCATGGGCACGGAGGGTAATCTTCGCCTGGTCCGCAAACTTATCCCGGATGTCATCATCGGCGTACCGACATTTGTTTATCACTTGCTCCATCAGGCGGCAGACGAAGGATTGCGTTGCGAAAACCTTAAGAAGATCGTCCTCGGCGGCGAAAAAGTCAGCGATGGTCTGCGCCATAAACTACGCGATCTCGCTCGAGAAGTCGGCGCATCGGATGTTGACGTGCTTTCAACTTACGGCTTCACCGAAGCGAAGATGGCCTTTGCCGAATGTCCCTATCCGCACGATCACTCACCCAGCGGCTACCATCTCTACCCCGACATGGCAATCGTTGAAATCGTTGACCCGAAAACCGGCGAGCCACTTCCGTCCGGCAGCCCCGGCGAAATTGTTTTCACACCGCTCGACGCTCGGGGCTCGGCAGTGTTGCGCTATCGCACCGGCGATTGCACGGACGGCGGGCTGACTTACGAACCGTGCCCGCATTGCGGTCGTTCCGTGCCTCGCATCACCGGAAAGATTTCCCGCGTCTCCGAAATCCGCGAGATGAACCTCGACAAACTCAAGGGCACGCTCGTGGATTTCAACCAACTCGAACACATCCTCGATGACGCCCCACACGTCGGAGCATGGCAGTTGGAGTTGCGCAAACTCAACGACGACCCTCACGAAGTGGACGAGATCATTCTCCATGTGCAGAAGTCCGATGGCACGGATGACGACGAACTGTCCCACGGACTGCGAGATCGCATGTTCAATCACACCGAGATTCATCCGAACCGCGTCGAATTTCACAACATCGAAGCAATGCGCCGCTTGCAGGGTGTCGGCGTGGTGATGAAAGAGCAGAAAGTTGTTGACCATCGCCCAAAAAATGGCGAAGCCAATGGTGCTTCACCTGCGAACTCAAACGGCTCGGCCAACGGCAGCAACGGCCAGCACAAATTCGTCACGTCAGCATGAACACAGATCGCCTCGTCATTGTTGATGGCGTCCGCACGCCGTTCTGCAAGGCTGGCACAGAACTCGCCGCGCTTGCCGCCGAGGAACTAGGTCGCATCGCCGTCAGCGCGCTGCTCGCCCGTACTGCACTCGATCCAACCCTTGTGGATCAAGTAATTTTCGGCTGCGTGGCCCAACCTGCCGAAGCCGCAAACGTTGCGCGCGTCATCGCCCTGCGCTCTGGCATTCCCGATTCCGTCCCCGCCATGACCGTGCATCGTAACTGCGCTTCCGGTTGCGAAGCGTTGACACAAGCCGACGAACTGATGCGCGCCGGACGTGGCTCGGTCTTCATCGTCGGCGGCACGGAAAGCATGTCCAACATTCCGCTTTTGTTTAAGCGTGAGACGGCGGAAAAGTTTGGCCGCCTCAATCGCGCAAAATCTTTCGGCCAGCGATTGCAAGTGATGACTTCGTTTCGTCCGACTGATTTTTCACCACGAGTCGGGCTGCTGCTTGGCCTTACCGATCCGGTCTGCGGCATGAATATGGGCGAAACAGCCGAAATCCTGGCGCGCGACTTCAACATCAGTCGCGACGAACAGGATGCGTTCGCTTTGCAATCGCACCAACGCGCACTCGCCACTCGCGATAGGATTGCCAATGAGATTGTGCCACTCTTTCTCACAAACAACGGCGCGCATCCAGTCACACGCGACAATGGCCCGCGTGACAACCAGACCATAGCCGCGCTCACGAAACTGAAACCGTTCTTCGATCGCAAGCATGGTACCGTCACAGCCGGCAACGCTTCGCAGGTCACCGATGGCGCAGTGGCGTTGCTCGTAATGAGTGAAACCCGCGCGAATGAACTCGGCTACACACCGCTTGGTGCGCTGGTCGGTTACGCCTATGCTGGTTGCGAGCCGAAGCGGATGGGTCTTGGCCCTGTATTCGCCATCGCCCGCGCCGAAACGCAATGCGGTTTGAAACTTGATGACGCTGATCTTATCGAAATAAACGAAGCATTCGCCGCGCAGACGATTGCAGTCATAAAGGCAGCTCAGTCGGGGGAATTCGCTCGCAAGGCTCTAGGTCGCGACCAGGCCCTCGGTGAAATAACCGCCGACAAACTCAACGTCAATGGCGGCGCGATCGCGCTCGGCCATCCGGTCGGCGCGTCCGGGGCGCGGCTCGCACTGACGTCGCTGAAGGAACTTCATCGCCGGAACAAGAAACGCGCGCTCGTTTCCGTCTGCGTCGGTGGTGGCCAGGGCGCGGCGCTGTGGTTGGAAAGAATGTGAACCATGACTACACTTGAAGCCGAGCCGATGTCTCGAACCGCCAATCTGACCACCCCACACCCGCCTGAAAGGACCATCCGCCGCACCGTTCGCGACGACGGCATCTGCGTTCTCACGTTCGACCGGCCCGGCTCGGCGGCAAACATCTTCGACGTGCGCACGTTGACGGAACTCGGTGAAGAACTTGATATCGTCGAACACGCAACGTCGCTCAAGGGCATCGTGTTCATCAGCGCGAAGATATCCATTTTCATCGCCGGAGCAGACCTCAAGTCCATGACAGAAACCGCGCCCGAACAGATTCGTGGGATGATCGCACTAGGCCAGTCCGTGATGAACCGCATAGCCGCGTTGCCGATTCCGACCGTGGCGGCCATCAACGGCGCAGCATTAGGAGGCGGATGCGAGATTGCGCTCGCGTGCGATTACAGCATTGCCTCAACCGATCGCGCCACAAAGATTGGTCTGCCGGAAGTTCAAATCGGCCTGCTGCCTGCGTGGGGCGGCTCGACGCGATTGCCGCGATTGATCGGATTGCCGAAAGCGCTCGACATCATTCTCGCCGGCAAAACGCTCGCCGCGAAACCGGCGTTGAAGTGCGGCATGGTGGACGAGATCGCGCCCGTCGAGTATTTGTTGAACTCCGCCTGCCACCTGATTTCCAAGGGCAAGCCGCACCGCAAGAATCACACGCTGACGAACAATGCGCTCGTCGCGCGCATCATCGCGTCGCGCGTGCGGCCGCAACTGATGCGCAAGACTCGCGGACACTATCCTGCCGTGACCAAGGCACTCGAAGTCGTCACTCGCGGCATTTCCCATTCGATTGAGTAATCACTCGCACTGGAACGCGAAGGCATTCTCGAACTGGCGCAGGGTGAAACCTGCCGCAACCTCATTCGCATTTTTTTACTTCAAGAGCGCGCCAAGAAGTTAACAGTCCCGGACGCGCCGCGCTCCGACGCCAAAGCCATCGCGCACACCGCCGTCATCGGCGCGGGCGTGATGGGCGCGGGCGTCGCGCAATGGATCAGTGCGCGACAGACGCCCGTCATTCTGCGCGACATCAATGCTGAACAGGTCGCCAAGGGCATGTCCACCATCGGTAAACTGTATCGCGATGGCACAAAGCGCCATGTTTTTACGCCGCTTGAGGCACAGCAGGGTTTGGATCGTGTCACGCCCGCACCGACCGAAGTTCCGCTGCGGAACGTCGACCTTGTCATCGAAGCCGCAGTCGAGAAGATGGATCTCAAGAAAAAGATTTTCGCGCGACTCGCGGAACTCGCCTCCGATGAAACGATTCTTGCGACGAACACCTCGGCGCTGTCGGTTTCCGAAATCGCCGCCGCCGTGCGCCGACCCGAACGCGTCGTGGGTTTGCATTTCTTCAACCCGGTTCATCGAATGCAACTGGTTGAGATTATTGCCGCAAAGCAAACGTCGCCGGAGGTGCTCCAACGCACCCTGCAATTCGTCCAGCGCATCGGCAAGTTGCCGGTTGTGGTGAAAGACAGCCCCGGCTTCGTCGTGAATCGCATCCTCATGCCGTATCTCATCGAAGCGGGAAATCTTTTCGAGTCGGGCGCGACCATCGGCGATTTGGATGAAGCGATGCTCGATTTCGGAATGCCGATGGGTCCGATGCGTTTGCTGGACGAAGTGGGCAACGACGTTTCACTGCACGTTGCCGAAACGCTCGCCGCCGCGTTTGGTGAGCGGTTGAAAATTCCCACTCACCTTGGCGAAATGATCAAAGCCGGCTTGCTCGGTCGCAAAGCGGGTCGCGGTTACTACTTGCACGACAAATCAAGAAAGGAAGCCAGACCAAACCCCGGCGCTGCAGCCTATGTGAAGAGTGATTCCGCGCGGACTCTTTCGCGCGATGAACTCAGCAAGCACATGGTTCTGCTCATGGTTAATGAAGCCGCGCGCTGCATCGAGGAGGGCATTATCAGTGAACCGGGCGATGCGGATTTCGCGATGATCATGGGCACAGGCTTTGCACCATTCCGGGGTGGGCCGTTGCGTTACGCGGATTCAACCGGCGTCGGAAAACTCGTTAGTTCCATGGAAAGACTTGCGGACTCGGGCGCGACACATTTTGCCCCGTGCGAATTGCTACGCCAGATGGCGGAGAGCGAAAAGACTTTTTACAACGGAAAGTGAGGAATCCATGAATGACCTGAAATCAGCACCCGTCGCGACCCTATCGAAACCGATGGACGAAGCCGCGCCAGTTATTGACACATCAAAGATGAATGAAGGTCAGCGTGCCGCGCTGGAACTCACCGAGGCCGCACGCGAAACGACCAAGGCCCGCACATTCGCCGCCGGCCTGTTCATGGGCGAGTTCAACCTGGACGGCATCCGTCCGTTTCCTGAGCAAAGTAGTGAAGCTCACGATCAGGGCGACGCTTTTCTTCAACGACTCGAAAAGATTCTTCGTGAGAAGACGAACCCCGACGAAATTGACGCCACGGGCGAAATTCCGCAGGCCGTAATGGACGAACTCGCGCGACTCGGCGCGTTCGGCATCAAGATTTCACCGGAGTACGGCGGGCTGGGGCTTTCTCAAACAAACTATTGTCGCGCGGCGATGCTGCTCGGCAGTTGGTGCGGCAATCTCACCGCGCTCATCTCGGCGCATCAATCCATCGGCGTGCCGCAACCGCTGATTCTTTTCGGCACGGACGCGCAGAAGAAAAAATTCCTGCCGCGCGTCGCGCGTGGTGAAATCTCGGCCTTCGCGCTGACGGAACATGGGGTTGGCTCCGATCCCGCCGCAATGATCACGCACGCTGAACCAACGCCGGATGGAAAGCATTTTATCCTGAACGGCGAAAAGCTTTGGTGTACGAACGGCACAAAGGCCGGAGTCATCGCGGTCATGGCCAAGACTCCGCCGAAGGAATCGAAAGGCAAAAAGCGGGATCAGATCACGGCGTTCATCGTCGAGATGGACACGCCGGGCGTCGAGGTGATTCATCGCTGCCGGTTCATGGGATTGAAGGCGCTTTACAACGGTGTCGTCCGCTTCACCAATGTCCTGGTGCCGCGCGAAAACATTTTGCTAGCGGAAGGCAAGGGGCTGCGCGTCGCGCTGACCACGCTCAACACGGGGCGGCTCACGTTGCCTGCGGGTTGCACGGGATTGGCCAAGCGTTGCCTGGAAGTTTCACGCAAATGGGCGAACGACCGCGTGCAATGGGGCGCGGCCATCGGTAAACACGCGGCCATCGCCGACAAGATCGCACGCATAGCGGCGAACACGTTTGCGATGGAATCCATGACGCTGCTCGCTGCGAGCCGCGTGGATCGCGACAAACATGCCGACATCCGCCTCGAAGCCGCGATGTGCAAGATGTGGGGTTCGGAAATGGCGTGGGAAATCGTCAACGAAGCGATGCAGATTCGTGGCGGACGCGGCTACGAAACCGCGTTGTCGCTTAAGTCCCGCGGTGAAGAGGCTGTGCCTCTCGAACGGCTGCTGCGCGATTGCCGCATCAACACAATCTTTGAAGGCTCAAGTGAAATCATGCGCCTGTTCATTGCGCGTGAAGCACTGGATCCGCACTTGCAAGTTGCCGGCGCAGCGTTGGATTCACGCTTGCCCATGTCGAAACGCCTGGGCGCAGCGGTAAAGGCTGGATTGTTTTACGCGCGCTGGTATCCGAAGCAATGGTTGCCTCTTCAGGAATGGATTCAGGCCAGCGGGGGAGAATTCGCCAAGCATCGCCGTTACGTCGCTCGCACGAGCCGAAAGCTCTCACGCGCTCTTTTCCACGCGATGTTGCGTCACGGCCCAAAGTTGGAGAAGCAACAGGTGCTGCTCGGTCGCTACGTGGACATCGCCACGGAACTGTTCGCAATAACAGCGACATGTCTGCGCGCGGAACGGATGCTTCAAACCAGCGAGCCGACGATGGAGAAGTCCGATTTGATTGCGCTGGCGAATTGTTTCGCCCGCATGTCGCGCCTGCGGATCGAGCGCCATTTCGACGGCATTCACCACAACACCGACAAGTGCGGCTACAATCTCGCGAAGCAGGTGCTCGCGGGAAAATTGAGCGCGATTGAAAGTGGAATGGTGAAGTGAGCGGTCACGCCTTCACCTTTTGAACCGCCCGCCAGATTGCTTCGCAAGTAGCCGGTGACGCGAGGGCCACTTCACCTTTTCCTGAACCGAACGCCGCCACGGCATCGCGGATCGCCTCGCGCACGGAGATGGCGAGCATGAGCGGCGGTTCGCCCACAGCTTTGCTTCCGTGGACCACATTGTTCTGCTTCGCTTGCGGCAGCCATGTCACGTTGAAGATTTGGGGTGTGTCACCGATGGACGGAATTTTGTAAGTGTCCGGCGAGTGGGTGAGCAGTACACCTTTGTTGTCCCATTTGAGTTCCTCCGCCGTGAGCCAGCCCATGCCCTGCACAAAGCCGCCTTCGATCTGGCCACGATTAACACCCTCATTTATCGAATCACCAACGTCCTGAAGAATGTCCACGCGCAGCACGCGGTGCATTCCAGTGAAGCCATCCACCTCGACTTCTGTGACCGCCGCGCCGTTCGCAAAATAATGAAATGGCTTGCCCCGTCCCGCCACACGATCCCAATGAAGCCCCGGCGTGGCGTAATAGCCGGTCGCGGACAAGCTGATGCGCAAGTGGTACGCCTTCATCACAACTTGCGCGAAGGGAAGCTTGGTCTGCGGCGCAGTAGAATCAAACACTTCCCCATCAACGAAGGAAATGTTTCCAAGCTT
>CAYSDO010000069.1:9183-14438 GCA_964429665.1 uncultured Bifidobacterium sp. | reverse complement strand
CAAGCGCCATTACGCGCACGTTGACTGCCCTGGTCACGCGGACTACATCAAGAACATGATCACGGGTGCGGCGCAGATGGACGGTGCGATTCTCGTGGTGAGCGCTGCCGATGGCCCGATGCCTCAGACGCGTGAACACATCCTGCTTGCCCGCCAGGTCGGCGTGCCGAGCGTGGTGGTTTTCTTGAACAAGGTTGACCTCGCGGATGCGGACCTGCTCGAGCTCATCGAGATGGAAATCCGTGACCTGCTCACGAAGTATAATTTCCCCGGCGACAAGACTCCGATCATCCGTGGTTCTGCCACGGCTGCAATGGCTGGCAAGCCTGAGGGTGAGAAAGCGATCACAGAGTTGTTGGAAGCGTTGGACACTTTTGTGCCGGATCCGGTTCGCGAGGTGGACAAGCCCTTCCTGATGTGCGTTGAGGACGTGTTTAACATTGAAGGTCGCGGCACGGTTGTAACTGGACGTGTGGAGCGCGGTGTTCTCAAGAAGATGGACGAAGTCGAAATCGTTGGACTGAAGGATACGCGCAAGACCACGGCTACTGATATTGAAATGTTTCGTAAGCTGCTAGATAGCGCAAACGCCGGCGACAATGTCGGTGTATTGCTGCGTGGAACAAAGAAGGAAGAAGTCGAGCGCGGCATGGTTCTCGCCAAGCCCGGCTCGATCAAGCCGCACACGAAGTTCAAGGCGGAAGTTTACGTGCTGTCCAAGGATGAGGGTGGCCGTCACACTCCGTTCTTTACCAATTACCGTCCGCAATTTTATTTCCGCACCTCTGATGTGACCGGCACCTTGAATTTGCCGGCTGGCATCGAGATGGTGATGCCTGGTGACAACGTTGCGGTGGACGTTGAACTTGGCAAGCCTGTCGCGATGGAAAAGGGCCAGCGCTTCGCGATTCGCGAAGGTGGTCGCACCATCGGTGCGGGTCGTATCAGCGACGTGGTCGCCTGACGTTTGGAATTGTCATGCGGAGGCGGCGGGAATCCGTCGCCTCCGTTTTGGTCCAGTTGAGAGTCCGATGAATTTTGCGTAGGGCGTTAGCTCAATTGGTAGAGTAGCGGTCTCCAAAACCGTTGGTTGTAGGTTCAAGTCCTACACGCCCTGCCAAATCCAGGCTGGAGAGGTGGCAGAGTGGTCTATTGCGGCGGTCTTGAAAACCGCTGTGGGTGAAAGCCCACCGGGGGTTCGAATCCCTCCCTCTCCGCCAAATGGAATTGAACAAATGAAAGTTCTTATCTGGGTTGCGGTGGTCGGTGTGATCTTTGGCTTCCTCTGGAAACAGGGGCAGTTGAAGCGATTCGCGGCGTACTGGCAGCAAACGATGGAAGAGTTAAAGAAATGCACATGGCCGACGCGTGATGAACTCACGGGTTCGACTGTCGTGGTGATTTTGTCAATTTTGGTGCTGGGTGTGTTCACGTTCGTCGTGGATCGAATCCTGTTCCAGTTGTTCATCTAATTTGAAACACGAATGAAACCCAAGTGGTTCGTCATCCATACGCTTTCCGGCCAGGAGCAAAAGGTCAAGGACAGCATCGAGAAGCGCATCAAGTCCGAAGAGATGGGTGAATACATCCATGAGGTTCTGGTGCCGATGGAGAAGGTTGTGGAGGTTCGCAACCAGAAGAAGACGGTGACGAACCGCAAGCTTCATCCAGGCTACGTTTATATCCAAATGGTGCTGCTGGATGAAAACAACAAGGTGATTCCGGAGCCGTTTTACTTCATCAAGGAAACACAGGGTGCGATAGGTTTTGTAGGCGGCGAGCATCCGCATGTGGCCACGGACGAGGAGATGGAAACCATCAAGTCTGTTGTGTCAGCTTCCGAAGAGACGGAACGTCCGAAGGTGGCGTTCAATGTTGGCGAGACGGTGAAGATCAACAACGGGCCTTTCCTGAATTTCAGTGGAGTGATCGAGGAAGTGGATCCGGATCGTGGCAAACTGAAGGTGACTGTGAATATTTTTGGCCGGAACACGCCGGTGGAGTTGGAATACTGGCAGGTGGAGAAGGGCTAGAAATTTTAACCGTTAATCAGCGCTGATGAAAGAGTGGTCAGCGTCAATTAGCGAAGATCAGCGGTTTGAAAGAAATTTTTTTATGGCAAAGAAAGTAACAGGCATCATCAAGTTGCAGATTCCCGCCGGTCAGGCGAATCCCGCGCCGCCCGTGGGCCCGGCGCTCGGTCAGCACGGCGTGAACATCATGGGATTCTGCAAGGAATTCAATGCGGTCACCAAGGGTGACGCAGGGCTGGTTATTCCCGTCGTCATCACGGTTTACCAGGACAAGTCATTCACGTTCATCACCAAGTCGCCACCGGCGTCCATTTTGCTCAAGAAAGCTGCCGGTATCACCGCCGGCTCGAAAGTGCCGAACAAGGAAAAGGTCGGCAAAGTCACGCGCAAACAGGTGATGGACATCGTCAAGATGAAGAAGAACGATATGAACGCCACCTCGGACGAAGCAGCGTTTCGCGTCGTTTCCGGTACCGCCCGCAGCATGGGCATCGAAGTTGTCGGTTAACAAAACAAACGCGGGAGAGCCAGAAGCTCGCATGCACCGCTCATAACAATGCCAAGCAAACGATACAAAAAAGCACTCGAAGTTGTGGACGCCGCAAAGGCGTACCTGCTCAAGGACGCCGTCGGCGTTCTGGCGAAATTCCCGAAGGCAAAATTTAACGAAACAATTGACCTCGCGTTCCGTCTCGGTGTGGACCCGAAGCAATCCGATCAGATGGTGCGCGGCACTGTTCCGTTGCCTCATGGCAGTGGCAAAGTTGTTCGCGTGCTTGTGTTCGCCAAAGGGGCTGCTGCAGATTCAGCAAAGGCGGCCGGCGCCGAGTTTGTCGGGTTTGAAGACATGATCGCCAAATGCAACAGCGGTTGGACTGATTTCGACATTGCAGTCGCAACGCCCGAAGCGATGGTCGAAGTGCGCAAACTCGGCAAGGTGCTCGGACCGCGAGGGCTCATGCCGAATCCGAAGACCGGCACGGTCACTGACGACACTGCGAAAGCTGTGAAGGAAGTCAAAGCGGGTCGCGTCGAATTCAAGGTGGACAAGGCTGGCAATGTTCACGTTGCCGTTGGCAAGGCGTCGTTCACCGGTCCGCAGCTTGAAGAAAATGCACGCGCCGTCATTGAGGCTGTTTCGAAAGCCAAGCCCGGCAGCTTGAAAGGTGCGTATATCCACAGTTGCACGATTTCGGCGACAATGAGTCCCGGTGTCCGTGTGGATATTCGTGAGTTCGCGGCGAATTAACATTCAACCCATTTTTATCCATGCGCGTAGAAAAACAAATTCTCACAAAGGAATACATCGTCCGCTTGAACGGATCGCCGTTCTTCATTGTCATCGGTTATCAAGGGCTCAAAGTGGAGCAGCTGACCACGCTCCGCAAAAGTCTGAACAAGACTGGTGCGGAAATTCACGTCATCAAAAACTCGATCTTCCGGATCGCCGCCAAGGAAGCGGGTGTTGCTGATTTGAATGGTGCGCTAACCGGTCAGATTGCCGTTGTCACCGGCCAGAAGGACGTTTCCGCCGCCGCAAAGGCGCTGAAGACATTTGCCGCCGACAATGACAAACTGAAGATCAAGTTCGGTTATCTGAACAACAACCGGATGGAGCAGGCGGACATCATGACTCTGGCAGACTTGCCGAGCATCGAAGTGTTGCGCAGCAAGATTCTCGGAGTCATCAACGCCCCGGCTACAAAGCTGGTTGTGCTGCTCAATACTCCTGGATCGCAGCTTGCCCGTGTCATCAAGGCGAAGTCGGAGCAGGCCGAGAAGGCAGCTTAAGAAAGAAAACAATTTCCCGCCGGTTAGCCATCGGCGGGATTCAACAAACAACAACAGTAAATCGTCGGTTCGCAGGCAGTGAACTCAAAACATCTGTGGCCACGGATGACGACGAGACGAAAAGAAAGATAAGAGAACAGTTATGGCAGACATCGCAAACATCGTAGAAGAGTTGAGCAAGTTGACGGTCATCGAAGCCGCTGATTTGGTCAAGAAACTGGAAGAAAAGTGGGGCGTTACAGCCGCCGCTCCCGCCGCCGCCGCCGCCGCTCCTGGCGCTGCTGCTGGTGCTCCCGCCGCCGCCGCGAAGGACACGTTTGACGTGATCATCGCCTCAGTTCCTGCGGACAAGAAGATTGCTGTGATCAAGGCAGTGCGCGAAGTGAAGGCTGGTCTCGGTCTCGCTGAAGCGAAGGCTTTGGTTGAAGGCGCGCCCAAGCCCATCTTGGAAGGCGCAAACAAGGCTGATACCGACGCCGCCAAGAAGAAGCTCGAAGAAGCCGGCGCCAAGGTTGAAGTCAAGTAATCACGGGCCGATTCGTCGGGGCGACGTTCGGATGGATGTCGCCCCGCTTCGCCCCTGTATCGTTTTGAGTTGTATAGCAGCAGAATTCCGGTTCACGCCCGAATTCATCAGTCTGGCAAGTTCGCGATTGAACGTCGCGGCCTTGCCTTGTGTCGTTGAGTAGAGAATAAACCGTCCGGTCGTGTGACCGGCAGTAGAAAAGGTCCAAATGCCATCGCGAGTCATTGAACGTATCAACTTCGGCAAAATTAAAGAGATCATCACTCCGCCGAACCTGATTGAACTCCAGACCCAGTCGTACAAGGAATTCCTTCAGGCCGACACCGCCCAGTCCAAGCGCAAGAATCTTGGAATGCAGGCTGTGTTCACGGAAGTTTTTCCCATCGAGAGCTACGACGGCAAGTGCACGCTCGATTTTCACTCCTACGAAATCGGCGAGCCCAAGGTGGACTGGCTGGAATGTTTGCGTGAAGGTCTGACTTACGGCGCGCCGCTCTACGTAACGTTCCTGCTCAAGGACGAGAAGGGCAGCAAGGAAGAAAAAGTATTCATGGGCGAACTGCCGCTCATGACGCCGCAAGGCACGTTCGTGATCAACGGCGCCGAGCGCGTCATTGTTTCGCAGTTGCATCGCTCGCCGGGCATCGCGTTTGAATCCACGCAGCACCCCAACGGCAAGATGCTCCACAGCTTCCGCGTCATTCCGGATCGAGGTTCATGGTACGAGGCGCAGTTCGACACGAGCGACATGCTTTATGTTTACCTGGATCGCAAAAAGCGCCGCCGGAAATTTCTGACGACGACTTTGTTTCGCGCGCTCGCGTTCTTGGATGGCGAACCTGAGAAGGCCAAGAAGGGCGAGGAAAAGCATCGGGGCACCGACGAGGAAATCCTGAAGTTGTTCT
>CAYSDO010000069.1:0-9173 GCA_964429665.1 uncultured Bifidobacterium sp. | reverse complement strand
ATTGAAGACCTCACGATCAAGGAAGCCGAGAAGCTCGACGACCTGCAGAACAAGGTTTTGATCAAGGACGCAACGGATGAGGAAAAGGGTCTCGTTGTGGCGCGCGCCTTTGAGCCGCTTTCCAAGGCGGTCATCAAACAAATCGCCGAACTCGGCGTCACCAAGATCAAAGTCGTGGATACGACCGCTGATGATGGAATCATCATCAAGTGCATGAAGAAGGATCCGGCCAAGAACGAAGAGGAGGGCTTGAAGGACATTTACCGCCGTCTCCGTCCTGGTGATCCACCCACGGCTGCGAACGCCAAGGCGCTGATCAAGCGTCTGTTCTTTGATGCCAAGCGTTATGATCTCGGTCGCGTAGGCCGCTACAAGATCAACCAGAAGCTTGGTCTCTCGAACAAGAACGAATCACGCATTCTCACCAAGGAAGACCTGGTCGAGGCGACAAAATATCTTCTCCGCCTGAAAAAGGGTGAAGGCTCGCTGGACGACATTGATCACTTGGGAAGCCGTCGCATCCGCACGGTGGGCGAGTTGCTCGCCAACCAATGCCGCGTCGGTCTCGCTCGCACCGAACGTCTCGTCAAGGAACGCATGACGCTGTTCGATCAGAGCGTCGAAGCAATGACGCCGCAAAAGCTCATCAATCCGAAGGCGCTCTCGGCAGTCATCCGCGACTTCTTTGGCCGTTCACAACTCAGCCAGTTCATGGATCAGATCAATCCGCTGGCCGAGCTCACGCACAAGCGTCGCTTGTCCGCACTCGGACCGGGGGGGCTCTCGCGTGATCGCGCTGGCTTCGAGGTTCGCGACGTTCATCCGTCGCACTATGGCCGTATTTGTCCGGTGGAAACACCTGAAGGCCCGAACATCGGTTTGATCGCGTCGCTCGCAACCTTTGCGCGCATCAACGATTTTGGCTTCCTTGAAACTCCGTACCGCAAGGTTGAAAAAGGTCGTGTGACCAATCACCTGGATTACCTTACTGCCGACCGCGAGGAAGGATTCACCATCGCCCAGGCCAACGCCCAGATTGATGACAAGGGTAATTTTACGACCGAACGCGTCACATGCAGGTGCAAGGGCGATTTCGTGGACGTCGAACCGTCGCGCGTGGATTACATGGACGTTTCACCGAAGCAGCTTGTGTCGGTTGCTGCGTCGCTGATTCCGTTCCTTGAGCACGACGATGCGAACCGCGCATTGATGGGTTCCAACATGCAACGCCAGGCCGTGCCGCTCCTCGTCACGGAAGCGCCGTTTGTTGCCACCGGCCTTGAAGACCTCGTGGCCCGGGATTCCCGCGCTGTCGTCGTCGTCGAGGAGTCCGGCAAGGTCGCGTCAGTCAACGGCAATCAGGTCATCATCACCGAGGATGGCAAGTTGCCGGAGACGAAGAAAAAGATTAAGCACGATCCGTCCAAGGGGATTCACGTGTATGAAATCCGCAAGTTCATGCGTTCCAATGCGGCGACCTGCATCAACCAGAAGATTCTTGTCCACAAGGGCGAGCATGTGAAGAAGGGCCAGGTCATTGCGGACGGCCCTTGCACACAACATGGCGATCTCGCACTCGGGCGTAACGCACTCGTCGCGTTCATGCCGTGGAACGGCTACAACTTCGAAGATGCGATTCTTATCAGCCGCAAAATCGTTAAGGAGGACATTTTCACGAGCATCCACATTGACGAGTTTGAAGTTGCTGCTCGTGACACGAAGCTCGGACCTGAGGAAATCACGCGGGATATTCCGAACCTTGGTGAAGAAGCATTGAAAAACCTCGGCGCAGACGGAGTCATCCGTGTCGGCGCAGAGGTCAAACCTGGCGACATCCTTGTCGGAAAGATCACGCCCAAGTCCGAAACTGAGCTTGCACCGGAAGAACGTTTGCTCCGCGCCATCTTCGGTGAAAAGGCGGCGGACGTGAAAGACACGTCGCTCAAGGTGCCGTCCGGCACCTATGGCATTGTCATGGATGTAAAGGTCTCGTCCAAGAAGGACAGTGAGCGGGGCAAGGTTGCTTCTGAAGGCAAGAAGCACCTCAAGGACATCGAGGAAGATCACAGCAAGAAGGTTGAGGAACTGCGTGATCAATTGACGGAAGCATTGAGCAACATTTTGCTCGGTGAAAAAATCCCGCTCGACGTCGTCAACAGCGAGACCGGAGAAATCATCATCCCGGCGAACCGCAAGATCACCAAGACGCTCCTGCGCAAGCTCGCGGAGGTTTATGACCGGATCGAAATTGATCCGTCACCGATCCGCAACAAGATCAACGAAATCATCGGTTCGTTTAAGAAGAAATTCGACGACGTGCAGATGGCTTACGACGAGGACCTCGAACGTGCCGAAGCCGGCGAAGGTTCGGACAGTGGTATCGTGAAGTCCGTAAAGGTCTATGTCGCCTCGAAGCGCAAGCTCTCGGTCGGTGACAAGATGGCCGGACGCCACGGTAACAAGGGCGTCGTCGCCAAGATCGTTGCAGAGGAAGACATGCCCTATCTCGCGGATGGAACTCCGGTGGATATCGTGTTGAATCCGCTCGGCGTGCCTTCGCGCATGAACGTCGGTCAGGTTCTTGAAACGCATCTGGGCTGGGCTGCAAAAATCCTCGGATTGAACTTCGCGACGCCTGTGTTTGACGGCATCAAGGAAAAGCAGATTCGCAAGTACCTCGAACAGGCTGCCGAGAAGCACAAGGAAACCAGCGACAGCATTCTCGTTGGCGAAAACGGCAAGTGCTATCTTTACGACGGTCGCTCCGGCGAACGGTTCGATCAGGAAGTCGTGGTCGGCTACATCTACATGATGAAGCTGGGTCACCTGGTGGCGGACAAGATTCACGCCCGCGCAGTCGGACCTTACTCGCTCGTCACCCAGCAGCCGCTGGGCGGCAAGGCGCAGTACGGAGGACAGCGCTTCGGCGAAATGGAAGTGTGGGCGATGGAAGCCTACGGCGCGGCTTACACGTTGCAGGAGCTTCTGACCGTGAAATCCGACGACGTGCAGGGGCGCACGCGCATCTACGAGAGCATCGTCAAGGGTGACAACGCACTCGAAGCGGGAATTCCCGAATCGTTCAACGTCCTCGTCAAGGAAATGCAGTCCCTTGGCCTCGACGTCAAGGTTGGTTATTCAAACCCGGCGGAGCATCCCGCCGAAAATCCCGCCGCCACGCTGGCTGCGGTTTGAACCGGCAACAATCAACGACCGCTGAAAATTACCATCGTATGACCAGCTCAAATCAAAACGCCCGCGAATTGCTCGGCCTCGACAAGGTCAACCAGGTTGACTACGTCGGCATCACTGTCGCCTCACCCGAGGCCATCCGTTCCTGGTCCAAGGGCGAAGTAAAGAATCCCGAAACCATCAACTACCGCACGTTCAAGC
Source organism: uncultured Bifidobacterium sp. (assembly GCA_964429665.1). Taxonomy (GTDB): domain Bacteria; phylum Verrucomicrobiota; class Verrucomicrobiia; order Limisphaerales; family JADLHS01; genus JADLHS01. The sequence goes on along the minus strand of CAYSDO010000069.1, from coordinate 5,780 downwards.
CTGAAAAAGGCGGCTTGTTCTGCGAACGCATCTTCGGTCCCGTCAAGGACTGGGAGTGTTCGTGCGGAAAGTACAAACGCATAAAACATCGCGGCGTGGTCTGCGATCGTTGCGGCGTTGAGGTGACGCTTGCCCGCGTTCGTCGTGAGCGCATGGGTCACATTGAACTTGCAGTCCCCACGTGCCATATCTGGTTCTTCAAATGCATGCCGTCGCGCATCGGTCTGGCGCTCGACATGACCGCGCGCCATTTGGAGCGCGTCATTTATTACGAGGACTATCTCGTCATTGATCCCGGCAGCACGCCGCTCAAGCAGAATCAGCTCCTTAGTGAACACGAATGCCGTGAAGCGAAGGAAACCTACGGTGCGGAAGCGTTCGTTGCCAAAATGGGCGCGGAAGCTGTCCGCGAGGCCTTGTGCAAGGTGGATTTGCTCAAGCAGGTGGATGAGTTGCAGGAAGCAATGACTCAGACCAAGAGCAAACAGATTCGCAAGAAGCTGGCCAAGCGCATCAAACTGCTCCAGGGATTGAATTCTTCCAAGAGCCGTCCGGAATGGATGATTCTTACGGTGCTGCCGGTGATTCCGCCGGACTTGCGCCCGCTCGTTCCGCTTGAAGGCGGTCGTTTTGCGACCTCCGACTTGAATGATCTCTATCGTCGTGTCATCAATCGAAACAACCGCCTCAAGAACCTGCTCTCGCTCAAGACCCCGGAGGTCATCATCCGCAATGAAAAGCGCATGTTGCAGGAAGCCGTGGACGCTTTGTTTGATAACGGTCGTCATGGACGTGCGGTCACCGGCGCTGGCAATCGGGCGCTGAAATCTTTGAGCGACATGCTAAAGGGTAAGAGCGGGCGTTTCCGTCAGAACCTGCTCGGCAAGCGCGTTGATTACTCTGGTCGTTCCGTCATCGTCATCGGCCCGGAACTTAAACTCAACCAGTGCGGTCTGCCAAAGAAGATGGCGCTCGTGTTGTTCGAGCCGTTCATTATTCGTCGCCTGAAGGAGCTTGGTTACGTTCACACTGTTCGTTCGGCGAAGAAGATGATTGAACGTCAGACCCGTGAGGTCTGGGACATCCTTGAAGAAGTGACAAAAGGGCATCCGGTTCTCCTGAACCGTGCACCGACGTTGCATCGTTTGTCCGTTCAGGCTTTCGAACCGCAGCTAATCGAAGGCGAAGCGATTCGTATTCATCCGCTGGTGTGTACCGCCTACAACGCGGACTTCGACGGAGATCAGATGGCCGTTCACGTTCCATTGTCAGTTGAGGCGCAGATGGAAGCGCGTCTGCTCATGATGGCGACGAACAACATCTTCTCGCCTTCATCCGGCAAGCCAATCATCACTCCCACACAGGATATCACTCTGGGTTGCTATTATCTCACCGCAGAACCGCGCGCAGCGAAGAAGGAAGGCCAGCGCCTCATGCTCTTCAGCACAAAGGACGAAGTAGGATTCGCACACTCGGAAGGCGATCTCAAAACGCATGACCGTGTGTTGCTGTCGAATCCTGATTTTGGTCGCAAGACTGTCTATGGTTCCGCTGACAAAAAAGTCATCGAAACCACCGTGGGCCGCATCATCTTCAGCGAAATCTGGCCTGCTGAACTCGGACTCGTGAACAAGCCCGTCAAGAAGGGCGAACTCGGCGACCTCATCTGGAATTGCTACAAGCATTGCGGGCACGAGAAGACCGTGATCACCCTAGACAAGCTCAAGGAGATTGGTTTCCGTGAGGCAACGCGTTCCGGTTGCTCCATCGGCATCGATGACATGATCATTCCGAAGGAAAAGGGGCAGGAGATCGAACTCGCACAGACACAGATCAAAGAAGTCGAGAAGCAGCATCGCAAGGGCATCATCACCTCCGGCGAGCGCTACAATAAGATTGTTGATATCTGGACGCACGCGACCGATCAGATCGCGAATGTCATGTTCAAGACCCTTGAAAATAATCAGGGCAAGAAGGAATACAACCCTGTGTTCCTCATGGTGGACTCCGGCGCCCGTGGTAATCGTCAACAGGTCCGTCAGTTAGCCGGTGTTCGCGGCCTCATGGCGAAACCCAGCGGTGACATCATTGAGAAGCCGATTCTCGCGAACTTCCGCGAGGGTCTCACTGTGCTCGAATACTTCATCTCAACTCACGGCGCCCGCAAGGGTCTCGCTGATACTGCGCTCAAGACCGCCGACTCCGGTTATATGACCCGCAAACTGGTGGACGTGGCCCAGGACGTCATCATCCGCGAGGACGATTGCCACACAAGCAACGGCATCGCGGTGCAGGCGATCTCCGAAGGCGACGACGTCGTCGTCAAACTTGGCGACCGCATCAATGGACGTTTTTCGTCCGAAGACATCGCGAATCCCACCAGCCCGAAGGAGTTCCTCGTTCGCGCCGGCGAAGAGATCGACGACATCAAAGCCAGGGCGATTGATGCTGCCGGTGTTGATGAGATCAAGATACGTTCCGTGCTCACATGCGAAAGCAAGCAGGGCGTCTGCAAGTGCTGTTACGGGCGCAATCTCGCCACCGGAAGCGTGGTCAAGCTCGGTGAGGCTGTCGGCATCATCGCCGCGCAGTCCATCGGCGAACCCGGTACGCAGCTCACGATGCGCACGTTCCACATCGGTGGTACGGCGGCAGGCGTGTTCAAGGTGCCACAGATCAAGGCCAAATTCGACGGCAAGGTCAAATACAACGACCTCCGCCTCGTGCAACTCGAAGACGGCAGTAACATCGTTCTAAACAAGAACGGCTCGATCTCCATCCTCGGCGAGGATGGTCGCGAACTAGAAAACCACAACGTCGTCATAGGTTCAGTCATCTCCATCAAGGATGCGGGCCACGTCAAGAAGGGCGAAACCTTCGTGCAGTGGGATCCATACAACGTGCCGATTCTCTCCGAGAAGGCGGGTCATGTGAAGTTCCACGACATCATCGAAGGTGTGACGATGAAGCAGGAGCTCGACGAAACCACGGGCCAGGAAGCCATGGTCGTCATCGAGCATAAGGAGGACTTGCATCCGACAATCATCATTGCCGACGACAAGGGCGAGGAACTAGGACGTTATCCGATTCCGTCCGGCGCGCACATCGTTGTCAACGAAGGCGACAAGATTGTGGCCGGAACACTCATGGCAAAGACGCCGCGCAAGCAATCAAAGACCAAGGACATCACAGGCGGTCTCCCGCGTGTTGCGGAATTGTTTGAGGCGCGCCGTCCCAAGGACGCTTCTGAAATCTCGAAGATTGACGGCATGGTTGACTTCGGCACGAGCGTGCGCGGCAAGCGCTGCATCGTCATCAAAGACCCGCAGACCGGCACGGAAGAAGAACACCTCATCCCGATCGGCAAGCACGTCATTGTGTTCAAGGGCGACTTTGTGAAGAAGGGCCAGCAGTTGACCGAAGGGCCGATGGATCCGCACGAAATTCTTGATGTCCTCGGACCGCAGGAATTGCAGGAACATCTCGTCAACGAGGTGCAGGAGGTCTATCGCCTGCAGGGCGTGACGATCAACGACAAGCACATCGAAATCATCGTGCGCCAGATGCTGCGCAAGGTGCGTATCACAGAACCTGGCGACACTGAGTTCCTCTGGGGTGAGCAGATTGACAAGATGGCGTTCGAGGGCGAGAACGAGAACGTGGAGAAGAAGGGCGGCAAACCTGCCGAAGCTTCACCCGTGTTGCTCGGCATCACGAAGGCGTCGTTGGAAACTGAATCCTTCCTCAGTGCCGCGAGCTTCCAGGACACCACGCGCGTGCTCACCGAGGCTGCGACCCGTTCCCGCGTGGACTATCTGCGTGGGTTCAAGGAGAACGTCATCATGGGCCACATCATCCCTGCCGGCTCGGGTTTCGATCATCACCGCAAGGTGGCCATCAAGGCGCTCGTCGAAGTGGACGAGAGCGAACCCGAACCACAGGCGGTGACATTGGAAGACGAACCGAATCCGCTCATGGCCTGAACCGTAACAAATTCAAGAAAGGGCGTTCTCTTGGAAAAGGGAACGCCCTTCCTGTTTTGGTTTGGCTTCGGAATTGGAGTCGTGAGGAATGGATAGAGTGGGCTGGATCGTGGTCAGCCCACGCGAAATGAAATCTTTTTAATCACCTCGCGTCCAAAGCTGTGTTGCAGGCGGTCCAGGATTTCCTTGCGGCGGTAGCGGACAATTTCACTGAGCCACGCGCTGCTGTCCACATTGACGAAGAGAGTACCCTTGTGGATGCCTGCCGGTTGCGCGTGTGCGACGAGAGTTGGGTCAATCAGGTTGTTCCACACGCGCACGATTTCAATCTCGGCGCGCTTCTGATCCATCTTCAAGCCACCAAGAACCTGGCTGACCAATTTGCCCGCCGCTTTGGAATTGTCAGCTTGGGCGATTTCCAATGGAGTCAGATCAACCCCGCGCCATTGCGAGAGCACGCGGCGACTGGAGGTGACTTTTCTGCCGGATTGAAAGCGTTTGGGTGGGAGCGGAGGCATGATGCAAGCGATGTTTCCTAATCTTAACCCCGATTTTATTCCTTCCGCTTGGAGATTAAGATTAAGAAAAGGATCAAGATTAGGAGCGGGGAGGAGTCAGGTCGTTTCAGCCGTCGCGACCACTTGTGCTTGTTTGGCCTCGGGATGTTCGTCGAGGACGAGTACGCCGTGGGGCGGGAGGTCGTAGTTGCCGGAGAACGTCGTGCCGGTGAGGAAATCGTGCATGGGTTTGTAGAACTGGATGCGCACGGGCGAATTTTGGTGGTTGAGGAGGAAGAAAACTTTCGTGCCTTCCTTCTGGCGCAAGCTGACCTCGATGTTGTCAGGCACCTTGAGCAGCGGATGCAGGCCGCAGAGTTGCCGCAGCCATACCACAAGGTCGTTGTAGAAATGCTGGCCGCTCATCGTACCGATGTAGATGGCCTTGCCGAGGCCGAAATTGTTCATCGTTACGGCAGGCTTGCCAGAGTAGAAATCCTTGGCATAAGTGGCGAGCACCTGACAACCGTTCGGTTCGATGATGTCGCACCAGACGCGGGCCATGTGCATGTGGCTTGTGGTGAATGAACCTTTGAACGTGAGATGATTTTCATCGCCCGGTGGAAGCGGATCAAACTCCAGCACTTCAAGCCCGAACAAATCCGTGAGGTTGTGAGGATAACCGTTGTCCGGCGCGATGCTGAAGGCATCCACCAGCCCGGTGTTGAACGTGCTCACGAGCGTGCCGCCGTTCTGGACGTAAAGTTTCAGATGATCCGCCTCGCCCGCTGACAGCAGGTGCAACGATGGCGCAAACACTATTTTGTATTTCGACAGATCTTCCGTGGGCTTCGCGAAATCAATCTGAATGTTTTTGTCATGAAGCGAGTTGTAGATCAGTTGAATGTGCTCGCGCAGATGGAAATGTTTGGTGGGCTGGTAGGGTTGTTGCAGTGCCCAGTCATTGTCGTGCGTATAGAGGATGCAGACTTCGGAAACTATTTTTGTGTCTTTGAGGGCAGGTGCGAGGAGTTTCAATTCCTCCCCTACCTGGGCGATTTCCTTGTAGGTGCGGTTGTCGCGGCGCAGATGATGAGGCATGACGGCGCCAAAAAACTTCTCGTTGCCGATCCGGGGCTGACGCCAGTGGTAAAACAGCACGCCGCTCGCGCCGCGTGAAATGAGTTGATACGTGAACAGCCGGATGACGCCGGGGCGGACGAGCGAGTTGACCTCCTGCCAGTTGACCTGCCCGGCCTTTTGTTCCAAGACCCAGAAACCGAATTCGCCATCCGGCGTG